>JAJZNG010000035.1 GCA_021847945.1 Actinomycetes bacterium
CATGCCCGACGCTTTCCTCGACGCCCTCGGCCGGGAGTTCGGCTTCGACCCACCCCGGAAGGTGGGTTTCGACACCGTCGAGACGATCCGGGCGATGCGGGACGGGCTCATCGACGTTTTCTTCGCCCTCGGCGGCAACTTCGTCGCGGCCACCCCGGACACCGACGTCACCGCCAATGCCATGGCGAACTGCTCCTTGACCGTCCATGTAGCTACGAAACTGAACCGGTCCCACCTCTATCACGGGCGGGAAGCATTGATACTCCCCTGCCTGGGGCGCTCCGAACGCGACGTTAGCGAAGCCGGCGACCAGTTCGTAACGGTGGAGGACTCTATGAGCGTGGTGCACAGTTCGCGGGGGTCGGTCGAACCCGTGTCGCCCCAGCTGCGCAGCGAAGTGGCGATCGTGTGCTCCGTAGCCGAAAAACTGTTCGGCGCTGAGATCGAATGGGGCGAGATGGCACGTGACTACCGAATCATCAGGTCCCATATCAGCCGTGTGGTACCGGGCTTTCACGCCTTCGAACCACGGGTTACCAAGCCTGGGGGGTTCGTGCTACCAAGACCGCCGGCCGACTCAAGAACTTTCCCTACCGCAACCGGCAAGGCCCGCTTCACGGTCAACTCCCCGAGCGTCCCACACGTGCCTGAAGGGCACCTTCTGCTACAGACCGTGCGTTCCCACGACCAGTTCAACACCACCGTCTACGGCCTCGCCGACCGCTACCGAGGCATTTCCGGGGGGCGGCGGGTGGTGTTCGTGAACAGGTCCGATCTCGACGCTGCCCAACTGCGTGACGGGGAAACCGTGGACATCGTGAGCGTGTGGAGCGACCACGAACGCCGAGCCCGGCGCTTCCGCGTGGTCGAGTATCCGACGCCTCGCGGATGCGCTGCGACTTACTTCCCCGAAGCTAACGTCTTGGTCCCTCTCGACGCCACGGCCGACGTGAGCAACACGCCCGTGTCGAAATCGATCGTCGTGCGATTGGAACGCTCCCCCCGGGCAGACGCTCTCAGCGCACCGCGCCTCTAGCCTTGAGAGCTTCAATCTCGCCGGGTTCGAAACCCCATTCGGCGAGAGCTTCGTCGGTGTGGTCACCGGGGCGGGCCGGGAGGCGAGAGACGCTCGGAGCGGTCCTAGAGAAGCGCGGTGCCGGTGCCGGCTGGGTAACCCCGCCCAGATCCACGAAGGTCTGGCGTGCGGCGTTATGCGGGTGCTCTGGGGCCTCGTCGGGCTCAAGCACCGGAGCAAAGCAGACGTCGGTGCCTTCGAGGATCCTGCACCACTCGTCGCGGGTCTTGGTTCGCACCAGGTCCGCCATTCGCTGCTTCATCGCCGGCCACGACGCCCGGTCGTGCTGGTCCGCGAGCGGCTCAGGCTGAGTCGCGGCCAGACCGGTGAGCTCGAGCATCTGCGCGTAGAACTGTGGTTCGATCGAACCGAACGACACGTACCGTCCGTCGGCCGTCTCGTAGACCTCGTAGAAGAACGCCCCGGTGTCGAGAAGGTTAGTTCCACGCCCACCCCAGGCGCCGGCTCCTCTGAAGCCGTGGATCATCGCGGCCAGCAGGGCAGCCCCGTCGACCATCGCAGCGTCGATCACCTGACCGCGCCCCGATCTCGAAGCTTCCAGCAGACCACAGACGACGCCGAACGCCAGGAGCATCCCACCTCCCCCGAAGTCGCCGACCAAGTTGAGCGGAGGCACGGGCCGTTCCCCTTCCCGGCCGATCATCGCCAAAGTTCCGCTGAGCGCTATGTAGTTGATGTCATGGCCGGCCGCGTTCGCGTATGGGCCGTCTTGGCCCCAACCCGTCATCCGCCCGTACACCAGCCTCGGGTTGCGAGCCTCGCAGTCGGAAGGTCCGAGCCCGAGACGTTCGGTAACGCCTGGACGGAAACCCTCTATCAACGCGTCGGCCTTTTCTACCAGACGCAGGACCGTCTCGCGCCCGTCGGGATGTTTGAGGTCGACGCCCACCGAGCGTCTGTTGCGTCCGAGCACGTCGCCTGATGGCCCGCCTGCGGCTGGATCGCTTCTTGGGCGAACTGCGTCGGCACGGTCGACGCGCAGCACCTCCGCCCCCATGTCTGAGAGCATCATCCCAGCGAAGGGACCGGGCCCGATCCCAGCCAACTCTACGATCCTGAATCCCTGAAGCGGTCCTGGCACGCCGCTGATCTTTATCGGTCTCGGAGGCGTCGCGCCAGCGCATCGAGACGGACCAGGGCATCCGAGCTGCGCGAACCCCACCAGAACAGGTCCCTTCCGTCCACGAACTCCGCCGGGGCGACACTTTCAAGCTCGGCGCGATGGCGTTCCTTGAACGGGTACGGTTCAGACGGAGCAAGCACCGCGTCGGCTCCGCGCTGGGCGACCTCGGCGAGATCCACACTCGGGTAGCGCTGTGAAGAGTCGGCGAACACGCTCTTCAAGCCCACCGCCTCGAGGACTGAGCCGCCGTAGGTGTCAGCGCTTATCGTCATCCACGGGCGACGCCAGATAGGAACGAACACGCGCAGACGTGGAGTAGCTCTGCTCACCGGCGCCCGAGCGAGATGATCGTCGCTTGCCGCCTCGGCGACGCCGGCTTCGGCTGCGAGAACTTTGAGAGCCTCTTCTACGTCGTCGAGCGACCTGACAGCAGTCGCCACCACGTTCAGCCCGGCCGCTCGGAGCGCCTCGGCGTCTTCTAAACGATTCTCTTCGCGATCCATCAGGACTGCGTCGGGCTCCAACGCCGCGATCGCGGCGACGTCGGGGTTCTTGGTTCCTCCGACCACGGACACGTTCCAGGCAACCTGCGACCGGTGCAGGCCAGCCAGGTCACAGAAGCGGGTGACCCCCACCGGCACGACCCCCCACGACAGGAGTGTCTCGGTGATCGAGGGTACGAGGCTGACCACCCGGCGCTGACCGCCTGCACGGGCTAGGTGGGTCACATCCGCTCCAGGAGCTGGGTTTTCTTAGCCTGGAACTCTGCCTCGGTGATGACACCCCGCCGGCGTAGCTGGTCAAGCTGATCGATCTGCACGGGAATACTGGCCCGGCCCGCCAGGTCGGTGCCGGGTCCGCCAGGGTTGGCTCCTTTCCCGCCGGGGGGAGTCCACGAAGGCCCTGACGGCGCACCTGACGGACCGGGCACCCCGTACCATCCGGCGCCACGCCAGGTGGCTAACTGGGTGTACAGCATGTTTTGGATCGCTTCGGGATGGGGAAGGTCTTCGAAGACCTCTGCGCTGTCCCTGCCGGGAGACTCGACTGCTATGTCCCCGGCACCCACGACACGGCCTAAGAGGCTCTGGTGGTAGGCGACGTTTGAGATTGCCGAGACGGGGATCTCCCGGCCCGATCGTGCCAGCAGTCCTTTCCTCTCTACGAGGCGCGTGTTCGTCACGATCAGCCTCGTGGAAACCCAGCGAAGGTACCGCAGACCCAGCCACAAAACGACGACGACGACCAGCCCGGCGACGAGCCAGTCCACCCCCGACGGAGCCCGCGTCAGCTTCGCAGCGATCCCCCCGACGATGACAGCGATGGCACCCGAGAGGGGGGCAGCGAGGAACCACCAGTGGGGTCGTGTATCGACTAGGACTTCCTCTCCGGGTCCCAAGAACTTGCGCCAGCGCATCACCACCAACGCTACCGGGCTACTGAGATGCCCGGGAGGCCGCCCGACGCCCGCGGCGCTGGCGGCTGCCCGGGCATGCCGGCTTCAAGTAGCGCTGGGGGACAGCTCCCTCACAGCTGCGCGAAGGTCGATGCCGGCGGACACTACGGCCAGGGTCACTGTGGTGACGCCGGCGTCCAGGTAGGCCTGCACCTGTTCGCGGACGCTCTGCGCGCTCCCATGAAGGATCAGTTCGTCCACGACAGAGTCGGGAATCGCCTCCAGTGCAGCTTTGCGGTCGCCGGCCTTCCAAGCCGACCACATCGGGCCCAGACGGTCGCCGCGACCCAGCCACTCGTGGAACGCGGCGTACACCGGGACGTTGAGATACGCGGCGATCATCCGCCTGCCGATCGCCCTGACCGTCGCTGTGTCCTCGGAGGGAAATACGAACACCCTTGCTACGAGCTGTTTACCTTCACCTAATTCGCCAGCGACCTTGCTTACGTCGGCGGCCGACAGCCAGTTGGTGATGGCCCCGTCCGCCTCCCGGCTCGCCAGGCGTAGCATTCCCGGTCTCAGCGCCGCGACGAGCAGCGGAGGAACGACCGCCGGCGGCCTGGCTAGCCTGAATCCCCTAACCCGGAACGTGTCGAACTGCTCGTCCACCTTCTCGCCTGCTAGGGCGAGGCGAAGGAAGCGGACCATGTCACGGGTACGCTTGTAGGGCTCCTCGAACGGTACGCCGTTCCAACGCTCGACGATGACGTCCGACGATGTTCCGATCCCGAGGACGAAACGTCCCGGGGCTGCCTCCGCTAAAGCCGCCGCGCTCTGAGCTACCAGCGCCGGGCCACGGGTGAAGACCGGGACGATCGCCGTTCCCAGCGTCAGCTTCGACGTCCACGCAGCGCTGAGCGCCAGGGGCGTGAAAGCGTCCGTGCCGTCGGCTTCGGCACTCCACACGTCGCTGTAGCCGAGATCCTCCAGTTCTTGGACCCAGCTTCGGTGCTCGCTCAGAGGGATTCCGTCGAAGGGGATGGTGATGCCGTAGCCCATCGCCAGATGCTACCCGGCGGCTCGGCGCCGAGGCGACACAGCCGACCCGCGCTCAGCACGGCAAGCCTGCAAGCCGGTAGCATCGGCGCATGTCAGAAGTGGTGATCGTAGAAGCGGTTCGAACCCCGGTGGGACGGCGCGGGGGTGGACTGTCGACAGTGCACCCTGCCGACTTGCTCGGTAACGCCCTGCAAGGCCTCTTCGATCGCACAGGGGTAGACCCCTCGCTGGTCGGCCAGGTCGTCTCCGGTTGTGTCTCCCAGGTCGGCGAGCAGTCTTTCAACATCGCCCGGAGGGCCTGGCTCGCCGGGGGTTTCCCGCTCGGGACGGCGTGCACCACAGTCGACACGCAGTGCGGTTCGAGCCAGCAGGCGACGAGCATCGCCTCCGCCTTGGTGGCCTCGGGTGTCGTCGACATGGCGGTCGCTTGCGGGGTCGAGTCTATGAGCCGTATCCCGATCGGCTCGAACTCGTCCAAGAAGCTCGGCTTGGGCGTCCCGATCCCCAAGACGTACTTCTCCCGCTACGAGTTCACGTCGCAGTTCGAAGGCGCCGAACGGATCGCGGAGAAGTGGGGCATAACCCGCGAGGACACCGACAGGTTCGGCTTCGAATCGCAGTCCAAGGCGGCCCGAGCGTGGGAGGAGGGTCGCTTCGACACTCAGATCGTCGCGGTGCAAGCCCCCGACACCGACGCTGACGGCAACCTGACAGGCGACACGCACCTCGTAGCCAGGGATGAAGGCCCCCGCGAAACCACCCTCGCTGGCCTCGGCGCTCTTCGGCCCGTGGCAAGACCGGACGGGGTTCACACCGCCGGGACGTCATCGCAGATCTCCGACGGTGCAGGTGCGATCCTGCTGACCACCGAGCGTAAAGCGGCCGAGCTCGGCCTCACCCCCAAAGCTCGGATCACCCAGACGTGCATGGTGGGAGTCGACCCGGTGACTATGCTCACGGGCCCGATAGACGCGACCCGCCTGATGCTGGAACGGTCCGGCCTGTCCATCTCTGACATCGACGTGTTCGAGATCAACGAGGCGTTCGCGTCGGTGGTGCTCGCTTGGCAGGCCGAGGTGGGTGCGGATCCGGCTCGGGTCAATCCCAACGGAGGGGCGATCGCTCTCGGCCATCCCCTCGGCGCGACCGGCGCCGTCTTGGTGACCAAAGCCCTCCACGAGTTGGAGCGAACCGGCGCCAGGCGTGCGCTGGTGAGCATGTGCTGCGGAGGCGGGCTCGGAACTGGGACGATCATCGAGCGCTGAGTGTCCTCCCTCGTCGAAGCCCTCGGCTTTCCGGCCGGCGACCGCCTTTTGATCGTCTCCTGCGACGGTCTGGGAATCTGTCACTCCACTAACGTCGCCGTGTACCGGGCCTTACGCAACGGTATGGCAACGGCTGGCTCTCTTAACGTTCCCGGCGCATGGTCTCGCGACGCCGCCGCCCGCTACCGGGGGGAGGAGGTGGGCGTAAGCCTGACCTTGATCAGCGAGCACGACCTGCTCCGGTGGGGCCCGATCACTCACAGCCCGTCGCTGTTAGACGGCGACGGTGGCTTCCCTCGGACGCTAGTAGACCTGTGGGAGCACGCAGACACCGACGAGGTGCGCCGCGAATGCCGGGCTCAGATCGAACGGGCCATCTACTGGGGATTCGACGTGACGCACCTGAGCTGCCACATGGGTGCCCTCGAAGCCCGCCCCGAGTTCTTCGACGTAGCTCTGGAACTAGCCACCGACTTCGGCTTGCCCCTCCGGCTGCCGGACGCGAGCGAAGAACGCCTCGCCGGTTTCCCGTTCCGTTCGATAGCGGCGCAGGCCACCGTCCTCGCCCCTGACCATCTCATCCGGCCAACCCCGACACGCCGACCTTTGCCCGCCTTAGAGGCCGTCCTGGCGGACCTGCAGCCCGGCGTGACCGAGGTTGTGCTGTCCCCCGCCGTCGACAGCGACGAGCTGCGCTCCGCCCTTCCGGACTGGCCGTCTAGGATCAGCGACTTCGACGCTGTCATGTCGTCGGACTCGCTTCGTGTGCTTTCCAACCGCCCCGGGGTTCATCTCGGAGGGTACCGAGCCCTGCGCGAGCTTCAACGACGCCTTCCGGCGAGGCGCTGATCGAACGCCTCCGCCAGACAACACCCATAAGCGGATCACGCGCCAAGCTCATCCAACTTGGCTGCCCGCTACGAATGTCTGTGCGTGTTCAAAATGACGACCAAGGACTCCGGCTCTTCAACGCCGAATCCGCCGACAGCTTCGAAGCGAACCCGTGTCGGAGCGGGATTGGCTGCAATACTCGCAGCTTCCCTGCTGGCCGCCTGCGGCTCCCAGGTCGCTAAAACTTCGCCCTCCGCTGCGCCAACGTCGAGCGTCCAAGGATCTTCGACCACCGGTCCAGCTCCGACCTCTCCGTCGGCCCAAGCGGACGTAGTCAACATAAAAGACTTCGCGTTTACACCTTCCACGCTGACCGTATCACCCGGAGCGACCATCGTCGTTCACAATGAAGACGTGGCCACGCACACACTCACGTCGACTACCGGAGCGTTCAATACCGGCGACATATCACCGGGGTCATCCAAAACTTTTGTCGCTCCGAAGACTCCAGGGACCTACCCCTATATATGCGAGATACACCAGTTCATGCACGGCACATTGATTGTGCGATAACCGCGTACAGCACTGACGTTCCTCCCTAGCCGAAAAACTCCGCAGTCCCCCACAAACAATAAAGGAGCACTCCGTATGCCGATAGATGAACGCGCTTTCGCGTCGTTGATAGAAGAATCTCAGGATCTCCACTCTCAAGCCATGCGAAAGACCAATAGCACCCTCGAAGAGCTCATCGAAGTGGGTAAGCAGTCCAGGGCAAAAGACCCTGGTGCCTTCGAGCACGAACAGCCAGCGCTTGCCGCCGGCACGGCCGGAAGTGGCGTAAGCCGCACCGCGCTGGTCGGAGGGGCGTTGGCAGCGACCGCCTTCACAGCCGCGCTTGCTGGTCTGGCGTCAACTCCGGCGTTCGCTTCGAGCGCCACGGACATACAAATACTCCAGACGGCTGCATCAATAGAGAACCTCGCCGTCAGCACCTACACGACAGCTTTGACCCTACCCTACATCGGTGGCTCCTCGGCCAATCCCGTGATCAAGGCTTTCGCCACCACGACCCTGAGCCAGCACCGTCAGCACGGTCAGGCGTTTAACTCTGCCATTACCGCCCTGGGCGGCAAGCAGCAGACCGGTCCCGACCCCAAATATGTCCCGGTGGTGAACTCCGCCGTGGCCGCCATCACCAAAGATAGCGCCTCCGCTGGAGCTTTGGCGGTCGTGGAGCTAGCGATGACGCTCGAGAACGTCGCCGCTGAGACCTACGTCAACAACTGTTCTATGCTCGCCGACTCGAACGCGAAGGCAATCACGGCGTCGATAATGGGAGTGGAAGCGCAGCACGTAGCTGTTCTGACAGCAGTAAAAGCACTCCTGACAGCAAACGCTCCGCAGCTCATAGCCTTGAGCCCTACCGTCGTCAACAGCCTCCCCGCCGTTGCGGGATCGGTGGGCTTCCCGAACGCTTTCTATCCAGTCAGCAATGCCAGCCCCGCTAGCGAAGGAGCCCTCTCCTGATGTCAATGTCAAATGATCACCTGTCGGACCGGGAACTGTCTGCTATGACAAAGACCCTCGACGAGATGCACAACGATCAGGCTATGCCTGCGATGCAGGCTGCCGTCGCCCAGTGGGTTGACGCGATCCGCTCCGGCGGTGACACGATGACCGAGAAAGTTGCGAGTCGAAGGAAGTTCCTCTTGGGGGCTGCAGGCCTGGGAGCCTCCGGGCTCGTCGTCGCCGCCTGTGGGACCTCCTCGAAGTCTGCCACCCCACCAACGTCGATTGCGGCTCCGGCCTCGTCGACTACGACTCCTCCCACCTCGTCGGCCGCCCTCACCGGCGACCTAGCGGTCGCTGCGATGGCAGCCAGCCTGGAGAACCTGGGGGTGTACGCGTATAACGCGGGTATCGCCGCCGCGACGGCCGGAAAGCTCGGAAAGGTCCCGCCGGCGGTTGTCACCTTCGCCCAGACGGCCAAGGCGCAGCACATGGCCCATGCCCAGGCGTGGAACTCTGCGCTGACCGGTGCCGGCAAGGCAGCTGTCACCGCTACCGACCCGGCGTTGACCCCTACCGTAAACTCGGCATTTGCGAAAGTTACCAATGCCTCCGAGCTGGCTCAGCTGGCTCTGCTCGTCGAGAACATCGCCGCGCAGACCTACCAGAAGGCCATCCCGGTGCTTTCAGCCTCTAGCTCTATCGCGGTTGCGGCGACGATCGCCCCGGTCGAAATGCAGCACGCCGCTATCTTGTACTACGTTCTCGGCCAGTACCCCGGTATCCAAGGGACACAGTCCAACATGTACGCATCTGGAAGCCCCCTCGCTTTCAACCCCACCACACTGGCGAGGCCTGCGTCGGACTACACAGGGTCCTAGCGGTTCCGTCTGCTGATCAGATGTCTTCGACGAGTCGGGCAGCTAACGTCTCCAGGCCTGCTGCCCGGCTCGCCTTTACCAAGATCGCTAGGTCGGGTCCGCCGTCGCCCACAGCGTCGCGGATGGCAGGTACGCCCTCCAATGCCGCAATCCCGTAGTCGTCGGTGGCTACAGCCACCAGCTCGACTCCTAGGTCCTCGGCCAGAGCGGCTATCTTGCGGTGCTCCTCGGGACCAGTGCCGCCGAGCTCGGCCATGGGCCCGAGGATTGCGACCATCCGTTTAGATTTGAGATCTCTAAGTGCTACGAGCGCGGCTGCCATGGACTCGGGGTTGGCGTTGTAAGAGTCGTTGATCAGCACCGCACCGGTTCTCGTGCGGTGAAGCTCCATGCGCAGCGCCGAGACGCTGGCGTTTCTTACGGATGCTGCGGCCTCGGCGAGGTCGACGCCTACCGTAGCAGCGATGCTGAGTGCCGCGGTGGCATTTGACACCTGGTGCGCCCCGCGGGCTTCGAGCCTCACCTGCAAGGATCCCCACGGCGAGTGCAGGTCGAAGGTTGGGCGAAGTTCGTCATCGAGACGGATATTGTCGGCGAGAACGTCAACGCGGGAGGCTGCCTGGGCGCCGGGTGCGGTCGCGTAGAGGAGGCACCGGGCGGTGGTCTTGGAGACCATCGCTCTGACTCGTTCGTAGTCGGCGTTCAAGACCGCGACACCGCCAGGCGGCAGAGCCGCTACCAGTTCGGATTTGGCCCGGGCCACGCCGTCGAGGTCGCCGAGCATCTCTATATGAGCCTTCGCGACTGCCGTCACGACGCCGACGTCGGGACGGGCGACCTCGCACAGCTTTGCGATGTGGCCGTGACCTCTGGCGCCCATCTCTAGGACTGCGACCTCGCATCCGGTCGGGGCGTTGGCAAGGGTCAGGGGCACTCCGAGCTCGTTGTTATAAGAGCGAAAGCTTGCAGCCACGATTTTCGTCGCGCCGATCGCAGCAGCCGCCAGGTCCTTGGTGGAAGTCTTGCCCACCGACCCGGTGATACCGACCACCGGCCCATCGAGGCGGTCGCGTGCGGCCCTGCCGATCGCGCTGAGAGCCAGAGCAGTGTCGGCAACCTCTATTACGGGGACCCCGTTTGCGGTGGCCGTTGAGGGGTTCCCCCGCTGCACCATAACGGCCTTTGCTCCTGCCGCTACCGCCGCCCCGACGAAGTCGTGACCGTCTCTGTCAGCCCGTATGGCCACGAAGAGCTGCCCAGGCTGCAGAGTTCTGGTGTCGATCGACACTCCGGTGATCTCCAGGGAGGTATCCACGCTCCCCCGCCCAGCTTCACCGGTCAGGTTTCCACCGGCTGCATCGGCCAACTCGCTCAAGGTCCAACTCATGGCTTCGATCATGGCAGCTAAAAGCTAACCTGTAGCCTCGGTGACCGAAGCTATGGTTCGCACGTCGTGCCCTGCGCGACGATGAGCGACACGAAGACCCTGCTGGTGGTCGTATACGGCGGGCGTTCAGCCGAGCACGAAGTCTCGTGCGTCTCGGCCCTGAACGTCGTTGCGGCGGTCGACCCTAGACGGTACGAGCTCCAAGTGGTGGGGATAACGACCTCGGGAACCTGGCTGGACGCCACCGAAGCTGCGCTGGCCGCCGGAGCGGCCGGGTCGGCGGCGCTTCCCTCGCCGGACTCCCTTGCGCAACCCGAAGGTATTCCCCTCGCCGGGAGCGTCGCGACCGGGGCCGGTCCGACGGTGCGCCCAGAGCTTCTATTGCCCCGGCCATTCACCCCGAAAGACCCGTTCACCCTGAAAGACCCGGTGTCGAGCGGAGCAGTTGAGGTCGGCTACGACGATGAAAGCCGGCGGACCGTGGTCTTCCCGCTCCTGCACGGGCCGATGGGAGAAGACGGGACCCTTCAAGGTCTTCTCGAGCTGGCCGGGGTCGCCTACTGCGGTCCCGGCGTCGCCGGTTGCGCTGCGGCGATGGACAAGGGTCTCGCCAAATCCCTTCTCGCCTCGGCGGGTCTGCCGCAGGCTCGCCACTTGTACCTCCCCGAGACCGACGCCGGCGACGCGACTGTCGAGACAGTCACCTCCGAGCTCGGCTGGCCGGTGTTCGTGAAACCGGCGAACATGGGCTCTTCGATCGGCATCACCAAGGTCAGGCAGCCCAGCGACTTCGCGGCTGCCCTCGAAAAGGCCTTCCGCTACGACACTGCCGTTGTCATAGAGGAAAACGTGGAAGGCCGCGAGCTTGAGATCGGGGTTCTCGGATGGCCGGAGCTTCGGGCGTCGTTACCGGGCGAGATCAAACCGACCGCTGAGTTCTACGACTACGACGACAAGTACGTTTCGGGTACCGCTGGCCTGGAGGTACCTGCCGACGTCGGCACCGACGTGGCTCAGAAGATGGCCGAGCTAGCGGTGTTGGCCTGCCGGGCCCTGCGCGTGGACTCGATGGCCCGGGTGGACTTCCTCTACGAGACCGCAGGGAGGGGGCTGCTGATCAACGAGGTGAACTCGATCCCCGGTTTCACTCCTATCTCCATGTTCCCCAGAGTGTGGGAGGCCTCAGGGTTGTCCTACAGTCAGCTCATAGACGAGCTCGTGGACAACGCCTGGCGGCGTCACGAACGCCGGCTGCGCTTCGAGACCGGCCGGTAGGCGAAGATGTCTATCCGAGCCCGACCGCCAGTTCGGCAGCGATCAGGTCAGTTGAGACGGCCTACCGCTAGGGGCTTGTGGGTGCTTTGCACAACGCCGCCGGCGACTTCGGCGGTGACAGCCAGCGCCACCAGGTCGCCTTCGGCCCTGAAGGGGACGACCGCTGGCGGTGTCGCTCCGACGAGACCGTAAGAGATCGTCTGGGTGCCTACGACACCCCACAGCTGGTAGGTGTCCGTCGAGGGCAGAGGGGACAGGTTTATCGAGTACAAGTAGCCTTGGCCCCCCGGAAGTATGACTGCGTCGAGCTCCGGCCGGCCGGCGGACGAGTCGAGGACGACCTTCTTGGCCCCGGGAACGGCCAGAGCCCGGTCGACTTGAGCCATGTTCGGTTGGTCCCCCACCGCTGCCAGCTGACCGCTCAGATTGTTCACCCGCCCTTGGAGGTGCGCCACCTCGACGCCAAGAACGGCCACTATGCACGCCGCTGCGGCGAGACTGCCCAAGCGCACCCACCGGGCGCGCCTGGAGCTCCCGGGGCGTATCGCAGCGATCTTCGATGGAGCACCGTCGACACGACTCACGCCTCTAAAGGCGGATACCTGTGAGCCGGGCCGGTCAGGTCCCGGGTCGGAACGCCCCGCGACGGAGCTCCCCGCGACGGAGCTCCCCGCGACGGAGCTCCCCGCGACGGAGCTCCCCGAGGCCGAGGGGTCGTCGCTCAAACCCGACGCAATACGATCCCACAGACCCTCGGGGGCGCTTTGGCCGGCGTACGCTAGTAGCCCGACCACTTCGACGTGGTTGCGAAGTTCGTTCCTGCACTTCGGGCAAGTTTCGAGGTGCAACTCGAGTGATTCGCGTTCATCGGGATCTACAGCGTCGAGCGCCAACGCGCCGAGCAACTGCTCGGCTTCCGCGTGGGGGATCATTCTGACCATGTCACGCTCGCAGACGTGTCAGCCAGTGCAAGGCGCATCCTTTTGAGACCGTTCCTGATGCGACTTTTGACTGTGCCTTCAGGAGCGTCAAGCTCGGCGGCGACTTCACGGTAGGTACGCCCGCCGAAATAGGCGAGTTCGATAGCCCGCCTTTCCATTTCAGGCAGGTCCATGACGGCTTCTCTCACTTTTTCCGCGATGGCCATATCCCAAACCTCCCGTTCCAAGTCGTAGCCCGCTTCCGCTGTTCCTTGGACTTGGCGCTGCTCCCTCGCCGAGCGAGCCCGGTCGGACCGGATCACGTCGACTGAGCGCCCATGTGTCTGGGCTAGCAGAAACGAGCGTAGGGTACCCCTCTCAGGGTCGAACCGTTCGGGCTGGTTCCACAGCCTCAGGAAGATCTCCTGAACGATCTCCTCGGCGCGTCCCGGGTCGCCCAGCAACCGGCGGGCCAGAGCGAACACAGCCCCGCCGTGACGACGGTAGACCTCGGCGAGAGCGTCATCCCGCCAGCGGCCTATGGCTACCACCAACGCTGCGTCACTCGAATCGGCTAGGGAACGAGACATTCGGTCTGTTTCCGTAGCAGACCCGCCCGGCGGATGTCCTGGGCTGGTCGAGTCTCCTCGGCTGGTCGAGTCGAACGTCAAGCTGACCGTTCGACGCTGACCAGTTCGCCAACCTTGCGGAGCCACCTGGAGAAGCCGGGATCGACGGTTGAACGCAAGAACGCGAGCGTAAGAGCGTCGTCTCCGCTCGCCTTGAGGCGACCGCGCATGAAGGCTACCGACGGCTGGAGGAGCCCTGAAAAGATCTTCCCGGCGTCGGAGGCGTCGACGCTCAGAGTCAAGTCGCTGCCAGGGGGCGAACCGGCACCTCCCTCGCAGGGCTTACCGTCCCGGTAAGTCCAGAAAATAGATGCCTCGCGTCGCGGCGCTAGCGCTACGGCAAAGGTCACGGTCCCGTTAGCGCCAGGAGCGTCGGGGAGCAGCGGGTAGCATCGTCCCGCTTCGTCCGCCCACCCCGCGAGGTCGCCTCCGACCGGAGTGCTCCCGGCCCCGTGAGCCCCGGGAACCGCAGTGTGCGGTGCTCGTGGCGTGGCGCTCGCGTCGGGTTCAACCACCGTGAGTACGGCCCGACAGGGCCACGTCTATCCCGGCGAACAGGTCGTCGCCGCCACCATCTGCCCCGGTTAGGTCGCGTGCCACCTCGTACTCTTCGAACGGGTAGAGCCTGTCGGCGATCTCAGGGGGAAGCCCGAACCAATGCGGGGAGTTCGGGTCCACCTGGGTGGCGTGCGCCAGCAGGGCTTCACGGGTTATCGACGCCCGGTCGGACACGTCCACGACGATCATCGGCCGACCAGGGTCACCCGCAGCGTCAAGCTCTTCGGCTTTTAGCATCCGGGCCATCCGCTCGTCGCTAAAAGGCGACTCCAAGCCGAGCTCTAAGAACTTGTCGTGCGTCGCGCGCATCCGCTTGACCGACCACCGCACGTAGCACAGCCGGTAAGGCTGCCAAGCTTCACCTGCCCAGCTGTAGCTGTTCGGGTCGCCTGCGGCGTCGAACGCCAGCTCGCTTATCTCGTTCACCCGCAGGTGGTCGGGATGGGGGTAGCCGCTCTGCTCTTTGGGGTAGGTGACGATCACCTGGGGTCGTTCGCGCCGGATGACCTCGACGAGGCGGCCTACGGCCTCGTCGAGAGGGGCCGAGGCGAAGCATCGCGGGTCGTTGTTAGCAGGCGAGCCGGGCATGCCCGAGTCGCGATATCCGAGCATGACGACCTCGTCGTATCCGATGATCCCCGCGGAGCGATCCAGCTCCGATCGGCGTATCTCCGCCAGGTTGGCTCGCACCTCGTCGCTGTCCATCGCAGGGTTGAGGATGTCGCCCTCCTCCCCGCCTGTGCAGGTGACCAGCACGGTGCGCACCCCGGCGTCGTGGTATACGGCTACCGTCCCCGCTCCTTTGGACGCTTCGTCGTCAGGGTGGGCGTGAACGGTCAGAAGACAACGTGACATTCTCTAAGAGTACGCCGCGCAAGAGCCTTTCCAGCAGATCTGCTCGGACGTCACCTGCCCGGGAGAGGAACGGGTCCTCGCCAGGCACCGAGAATGCAAGAATCGGGCATGTCCGAGATCTACCACCACGTCCCTCACCCACATATCGAGCGGCGCAGAGCGACGGGGCCGTCGAAGACGATCGACCAGATCCCTTTGGACCACCCGAACCCCGTCGTACGGCTGAACTCCCGCCTGGGGCTCGGCATCACCACAGCGGTGGGGACGATGTGGTGCGCGTATATCTTCACTGTTATCACTCTGGTAAGCGCCCCGTCTGCGTTCAGCTCCGCGAACGCCCTTATCATCATCGCCTGGATAGCCCAGACGTTCCTCCAGCTCGTGCTGCTCCCGGTGATCATCGTTGGCCAGAACATCCAGGCCAAAGCGGCCGACAAGCGTGCTGCTGACACCTACAACGACGCTGACGCCGTCCTGCATGAGGCTCTCGCGATCCAAAAGCACCTCGAGGCACAGGATACGGTGATCAGCGAGCTTCTCAGCCGTGTCGAGGCGCTCAGTGCGAGCAAATAGCCGGGGCGCTGCGGCCCCCGGCCAAGGGCGCTTCTACTCCTGAGCGACGGAACGGTGAACGACCCTCTGGACGACTTTCGGCGGATGACAGCGGCCGCCGGCGGACGGCTTTATGTCGGCGCCGCCAAGGACGGCCTCTGCCTGGCAGACCCCCAGCAGTCGGCGCTTGTGCTCGGCCCGCCAAGGTCCGGCAAGACGTCGTGCCTGGCCGTGCCGAACGTGCTGCTGGCCCCCGGGCCGGTCATCGTTACCAGCACCAAAGTCGACGTCCTGGCTGCGACGATCTCCCAGCGGTCCCGGATCGGCACTTGCTGGCTGTTCGACCCTACAGGCTCTGTCGGAGAGCCACCGGGTGCGACCCCCATTCGCTGGTCCCCGGCAGCTGCCGCGCGGACCTGGGACGAATCTGTCGCCGTTGCCCGATCCATGTCGGCCGCCGCGCGCCCTTCTGGACGCCAAGGCGAGGCGGCTCACTGGATCGAGCGCTCCGAGGCGCTGCTGGCTCCGCTGCTCCACGCGTCCTACCTGAGAGGTTCGGGCATCGAGACGGTGCTCGGATGGGTCCTCCGCCATGATCTCGACGAACCCTCGGCGCTGCTGGGGGTGAACGGCGTGAAGCTCGGCTCTGACGTCTTGGCAGGGCTCGCAGCGACCGACCCGCGCGAAATGTCAGGTATCTGGTCGTCGACAGCCGGAGTGCTCGCTGCGTACCGGTCGGAGCAGGTCCTGGACCGCTCCAGTCCGGTCAACTTCGATCCTTTCAGCCTCGCCCGCACCTGCGACACGGTGTACGTGTGCGCCCCGGCCCGTCACCAGGACCTTGTCGCGCCGGTCGTCGTCGCGATGCTCGACCAGGCCCGCTCGGGGTGCTACTCGTCCTGGGAGCCCGGCGAGCCGCCCTTGACGATGGTCCTAGACGAGCTCGCCAACATCGCTCCCATCCCCGACCTCCCGGCATTGGTAAGTGAGGGCGGCGGGCAGGGCCTTTTGACCTTGGGTTGCCTGCAGGACCTGTCGCAGGCCCGCTTGAGATGGGGGAGCGTCGCCGAAGGACTTCTGTCGTTGTTCGGGGCGAAGCTGATCATGGGGGGCATAGCTGACATGGCGACGCTTGAGTTGGTATCGCGTCTCGGCGGCGAGGTCGACGTTCCCGTTCGCAGCGTGACGAGGACTCCTTTCTGGTCGCCGTCTCGGGGAGCGCCGAGCGTCACGTGGTCGTCTCAACGCCAACGGCGAATCCCCGTCGACGCTGTCAACAGCCAGCCGCGGGGTACGGCTCTTTTGCTGTCAGGGTCCAAGCCGGCCGAGCGGGTACGCCTACAACCGTGGTGGCAGATCGACATGATCAGAAATACTCCTTCCAGGGATATCGACTCGGGCCGTATCCTCGGGGAGTGAGATGGAGGACGCTCCCCGCCCGGCTGCCGCCTATCTCCATGGTCGCTACCGCCACATTGTCAGTCCAGATCGGAGCGGCGCTGGCGACGAAGCTCTTCGCCGCCGTCGGTCCGCAAGGAGCTGTGACATTAAGGCTCGTCTTCGCTGCGTCGGTGATGCTCCCCCTGACGCTGGCCACTCGCGGCGCCAAGGCCTTTCCCCGGCGTAGCCGGATGGGTGTGGTCGTATTGTTCGGATTGGACCTCGCCGCGATGAACTTAGCTTTCTACGAGGCGATAGCCCGAATACCTCTCGGCGTCGCAGTAACCGTGGAGTTCTCTGGTCCGCTATGCCTGTCGCTGGCGACATCCCGGCGCCGCCCAGACGTCGTCTGGGCGTGCGCCGCTGGGGGTGGAGTGGCCCTGCTCGGCTCGGCGGTCGGCCCGCGGCTCGACCCTGGCGGAGTCGCTTTTGCCGCGCTCGCCGGCGTCTTTTGGGCCGGCTACATCCTGACTTCCAAAAAGGCTGGTAAGAGCTTCTCGTCCCTAGACGGCCTGTCGTGGGGACTTGGTGTGGCCGCTATCGCAATAGCTCCGTTCGGTTTGGCGTCGAGAGGAGCTGCGCTGCTGACCGGGCGGGCCCTGGGCCTGGGAGCAGCGGTCGCCGCTCTTTCCTCGGTGATCCCCTACAGCATGGACCTGTTGACCCTGCGGCGGGTAAGCCCGCGCCGTTTCGGTGTCATGCTCAGCTTGGGACCTGCCCTTGCGGCCCTCGCCGGGCTGGTCATCCTAGGGCAGGGCTTGGACGTCCGGGAGTGGGTAGCTCTGGGAATGGTCGCCGGGGCCAACGCTGGTAGCTCGGCTTCGTCGCCGCGCGGCGCCTCGGATGAGCCGTCTCAGGTCGGCAGGGAACTGGCCGCATAGCAGATCACCGCTAAGACGCCCAGAGCCACGAAGTCGACTCTACCAGGCCGTCTGGTCCGCGACGAGATGACGCCGACCCCACCGCGTGCTGTGATCGCCTCGGCCATCTCACCGGAGCGACGTACCGAAACGGCTAACGCCGCGACGAGAAGGTCGATCAGCTCCGACAGGCGCCGTTCCAAGCCTGACACTTTCGGCGCCTCCGGGCGCGGCCGCAGCTTTCGGGCTGCTAGGAGGGACCGCATCTCTCCGACTAGCAGCGGCAAGCTCCGCACAGCCAGCGAAACCGACGCTGCCAGCTCGTCCACCGGCAGCCGCACAGCGCGAAACGGACGCATCAGCGTCGACACGGAAGGAGCGATGTCGGCCAGCGAGGTCGTCCAGCCGAAGACTGCTGCGCCGAGAAGCAGGAGCATCCCGACAGCCACGAAGCGGGTGTAAGCGTCAAGGCCGCCGAGACCTATCCGGGTTCCTGCGAGGTGGAGGAAAGGCGACCCTCCGGCGATCGACGCGAGAGCACCCGCCACTACGATCGCCAGCCAGAACCACCGCGGAGGCCGGGGCCACGCTCCCCCAGGAATACGCGCCAAGAAGGTCGTCACTACCAGCAGCGACGTCAACAAGGCGAGGGAACCCCACGACGGGTAGTAGACAGCCGTGAAGCTCAGGCCTCCCACACCCAGAAGTTTCGTTCCGGCCCACATTCGATGCACTGGCGAGTCGATTTTGACCTCGCGGAGAAAGTTGACCTGGCTCGCCCTGTGCTCTTTATTCGAGTTATTCGAGGGGCGTTGGCGCGAGCGCTGGAACATCAGCGAAGCGCCCCCCTGGACGTGTCGGAAAGGACCCGCCCTGATCCTAGCTGCACAACCCTTTCAGCGACCCTCTCGGTTCCTTCCAAGTCGTGGGATATGACCACTACGGTCACTCCGCTTTGTCGGCGGAGGCCTGCGAGCACTTCGATTATCCCTTCCTGGCCGGCCGCGTCGAGGCCGGCCAGCGGCTCGTCGAGGACCAGGACCGATGGTCGGTTAGCCAGCAGACCGGCCAGCGCGACCCTGCGCTGCTGACCGCCGCTCAGGCCGTCGATCTTGCGGTCCAACAGCTCGTCGGGGTCCAAACCAACCTGCAGTAAGGCCGCGCGAGCCGAGGCGTCGTCCGTGGCTCCGGCGGCTCGAAGGTCCAAACCCACCGTCGAACGCTGGAGTTGCAGGCGGGCGTGCTGGAAAGCAACGGCCACCGAGCCGACCGCTTCTAAGACGCAGCGGTCGCCAAGGGTGACAGTCCCCTGGCTGGGACGGAGCAGACCAGCCATTATCCACGCCAGGGTGGACTTGCCTGATCCGTTGTCGCCGACGATGAGC
Source organism: Actinomycetes bacterium (assembly GCA_021847945.1). Taxonomy (GTDB): domain Bacteria; phylum Actinomycetota; class Acidimicrobiia; order Acidimicrobiales; family Palsa-688; genus JAJZAM01. Next base: position 19,022 of record JAJZNG010000035.1, read on the forward strand.
ACACCGTCTCCAGGTTCGAACGACAAGGTGATTTGGCTCAAAGCGGCGTTGGCCCACGGCGTCCCCAGGCTGTAGGTGTGACTGACGCCGACAACCTTCAACGGCTCGGGCCTGAGCGGCGACTGCGCAGGGACGCTAACGTCGGCGCGAGATCTTGCGGCAGCACTTTCCTTTACGTCCACTGTCGCCCCGACGCGGGCGATGCCGGCGGTTAGACAGCCCGCCTGCATCCTGTAGACCTCGTCAGCAATCTGCGCCTCCGCCGGCCGGTGCGTGACGTGCACCACCGTCGTCGCTTCAGTACCGCCGAGCGACCGCAGGAGGGCCGTTAGCTGTCGCCTGCCCTGTCCGTCGAGCATTGCCGTGGACTCGTCGGAGAGCAACAACCTCGGGCTTCGCGCCATCGCTGCTGCCACCGCAAGGCGCTGGAGCTCACCTCCCGACAGCCCTGCGGTCTCCCGTCCGCCCATCCCGGCTAGCCCCACCGACTCTAGAAGGCCTTCCACGTCCACCCCATGCGAACTGGGAAGGCCCCACACGACGTCGTCTTCGACACGGACCCCGAGAATCTGAGTTTCGGGGTGCTGCATGATCAACGCGGTACCACCCTTCCTGCCCAAACCGGCGGGCCCGGGGCGGGTAACGAAGCCGCTGGTGGGAGAGCGTCCCGCGAGGATCCGCAGCAGGGTCGACTTCCCGGATCCATTGTCACCGACGAGGGCCACCATCAGACCCTCTCCGATCGAGATGGACACTTCCGCCAGGGCGAGCTTCGCCGAGCCCGGGTAGGCGTAGCTGACACTGTCGAGACGAACCGGAACCGGCCCGGGAACTACTTCACTGCCTCCGCAGGCGCCTATGAGAGTTGCGCCAGGGTCGTCGAGGCGGTCGTCGGCGTCGATCCACTCGAGACGGTCGAGGACAGGTCCGAGGATCAACCACGCTACGAGAACGAGCCATACGGTTCCCACGACCACAACAGTGAAGACCGTCACCCACCACAGGCGCAGGGCGGAGTCGACGAAACTATTCAAAGAGCCAACGACACCCCCGGGGGGAGCGGCGAGCTCGACGATCCGCCTGACTCCAACCCAGGTGTTGCGAAGCTGAAGTATGGTCAGCTTGCGCAGCGACCCGAACATGTCGAGGATGCCGACGCTCGCCGCGCCGAGGACTGGACCGATGACGGCGGTTCCCGCGACCAGCGACAAGGGGTTCCAGCTCCTGCGCTTCGCGACGCCGACGAGACCACCGACGGCGGCGCATTCCACGATGTTGGTTACCGCCCCTGTACCGGCGACCAGGAAACACAGAAGGGACGCGGTGAAAGTGGCTACCAGCAGCGCCCGGATCCGGTGCCGATGCGCTACAACGCCGAGGGGAACCACAGCCATCGCCGCGATGACGCCCAGATGAGGTAGGAACCAACCGGCGACTGTGAGCACCACAGCAAGGGCAGCGAGGACCGATGCCGTCGCCAGCTCTAAGGGTCGCAGCGCACCTCGATGCGTCTCGGCCCGCGCTACGCCCGCACTCCCCGCAGACCGCCGAGCTGCGCTGCGTCTTTCAGAGTCGACGGTCATCGCTACAGACTGCCACCGGCCTGAGACGTCCGGGTACCACCGCAACCCGTAATCCTCTAACCTGCGTTGCGAGTGACTGACGCACCCAAGACAGACCTATCCGCCGCCCGGGAACACATAGCTCAAGCGTGCAGGGTTCTAGCATCGAGAAGTCTTTCGGACGGCTTCCTGGGCCACATAAGCCTGAGAGTAAGCGCAGAGCACATGCTCATCAGGTGCAGGGGCCCACACGAGCGCGGGCTGGCCTGGACCGAGGCCCGAGACGTACGGCTCGTCAAGATGGACGGTTCGCAAGGAGCCCCGGGCGAACTGGACGGCTGGAGCCCTCCCAGTGAGTTACCGCTGCACGCCGAAGTGCTGAGGCACCGCAGCGACGTCGGGGCTGTGGTGCACGCGCATCCGCCAGCCGTCGTAGCCGCCGACCTCGCTGGCCTTGGTATCCGGCCGATAATCGGAGCCTTCGACATTCCCGGGGCGAAGCTAGCCGCCGGCGGCGTGCCGGTATATCCAAGGTCGGCGCTGATCCGCAACAAGACCCTAGCGCGCGAGATGGTCGACGCCATGGCCGAGAGGCCGGTCGTGATACTGCGCGGACATGGGGTGACCGCTACCGGTGACAGCGTCGCCCAAGCCGTTCTGAGAGTCTTGTCGCTAGACACGATCGCCCGGATGTCTTTGGCTGTCGTCTCGGCCGGCGGGGCTCTAAGGGACATCAGCGACGACGACATGGCGGAGCTTCCGGACCTCGGATCGTCGCTCAACCTTGAGATCGCCTGGCGTCACGAACTTTCACGGCTGGAGCAGACTACGATGAGCATCACGTGCCGTTAGTCGAGGTAACTCTTGTGGAAGGTCGACCGCCCGAACGGCTACGGGCGCTTATTAGCGCGCTTACAAATGCCGTCGAGGAGACAATCGGCGCTCCCCGTGAGAGCATCCGTGTCGTCTTGCGCGAAGTCCCACCGAGCCACTGGGCGGCCGGGGATGTCACCATCTCCGAAAGTCGGGGATTACCAGCGTCGACCGAGTAGAGCCGACCAGCCCCGCCGGCGAAGCCGTCACAGTCGTGCACGCGACCAGGCGTCTTTCGATCACGTGCCGTCATCTCCACTCCCCCAGGGGAGGTGTTGGCAGGACCTGAGATCGGTTCGCGGGGCACGGGCCGCCAAGCTGGTGACGCTGGATGTGCTCAGCGAACACCCGGTTCGCGCTCCGGACGAACTGGGCGGTTCCGTCGGGGAGCTTGCACGCACCCCTCCCGGCTACCATCCCAGACCATCTTTCAACCGACAGGAGCGCTCGACCGGTCCGCTCACCCGCCACTAGCTGGGCGTAAGCGGCTGCGATGGCAGGCAAGCCATTGGCGCAGGGCCCGCACTGGCCGGCCGAGTTCGCTGCCAGCCAACCCAGCACGGCCGATACCTCTTGGAGGGGGCAGTGTCGCCTCGGCAGCACAGCCAGCAGGCCGCATCCCGGAGAAGCCCCCAAGGCGCCGAGAGAAGCCCGGGAGAAGCGAAGGGTCAGCGCTTCAGCGCGACTCGCCCACGTCCCGAAGTACCCTCCGATAAGCACGCCGGATGGCTCTTGCAGGCCGGCTTCGTCCAGCAGCGCCGCTATCGGAGTTCCGAACGGTCGCTCGTAAACCCCCGGTTTGTCCACGGCTCCCCGGATTGTGATCAACGCTGTACCCGGGTCGTCATCCGTGCCCGCCAGGCGGTAGGCGGCGGCACCGTAGCGGGCGATCATGGCAATGTTGGCGAGGGTCTCGACGTTGTCGACCAGAGTCGGCATCCCCTGAACTCCTCGCTCCGAGGGACGCGGAGGAGCGAAGGCGGGCCTGGCTTCACCTCCGCTCAGCCACGAGACCAGGGCGGTCTCTTCCCCCGCCACGTATCTGGACGGCGTGAGAGCGATTTCCACGCCGATCGGATCCCATCGAGAGCGCTCCGCGATCGCTTTGCGCGCCGCGGCGGCCGTTTCGCCGTCCCGGCGCTCTATGCACAAAACCGCCCTAGCAGCCCCTAGCGCCGCGGCCGCAGCGATCATGCCGTCTAAGACCAAGTGAGGTGACGAGCGCAACAGCACCTTGTCCTTGGCGGACGCCGGCTCGCCCTCTGTTGCGTTTCCTACCACTACCGGTGCTTGGCGACGCGAGTTCTCCGCCACCGACTGCATCTTCATCGCCGTAGGAAAGCCCGCCCCACCGCGGCCGCGCAGACCAGCCGAGCGAACCTCGCTCATCAGCGTCCCAACCCGTGACAGTGGGAGAGTCCCGTGCCGGGCCAGATGATCGGCCAGCGTTGTAGCGGGCGGGCGCGTAAGAAGCCGAGGCCGACCCGACTTCATCTTATTCAAAGCTTCTGAGGGGACGGTATCCATAGTCGGCACGTCCATCATCGCGGGTTCTCCATCATCGCGGGTTCTCCATCATCGCGGGTTCGACATCATCGCGGGTTCGACATCATCGCGGGTTCGACTGGTCACGAGCCGCCGGACACGACCGTAGGCGCCGACGCGGACGAAGATACGGGCGACGACGAGGGCGCCAGGGAGGAGCTCGACGGCGAGGCGCTTGACGCGGCAGCGTTCGAACCTGCCGCGACCGAGGACGAGGACGAGGACGACCCCGACGAGGCCTGCGAGGACGAACCGCTCGTTGCGCTCGAAGCCGTGCCTCCCGCAGCCTGCGAGCTTGAACGACCAGGTAACGATCCGGCGGCCATGACGGAGAAGATGGCGGTTACAGCGCCTGCGCCGGCAAGCATCCAACGGGTGATGGTCGACACTCTGGCCAAGCCAGCATCGCGCGCCCTCGTGCGTGAATCGGTCATAGACCCAGTCTCGGGTCGACACCTAGGAGGCTCCCTAACCGAAGCTTGGAATAGCCTGTGAAGACCTTTCGAGACGAGCAGATCCGGTGACGCCGATCCGGGAGCCTCCCCGTGGCCCTCTGCTGGCAACTGGCCTATCGGAAGTCCCTCGACGTGAGGATAGCCGGAGTCTCGAAATGCAGGACCTCGATTCGTTCTGCTACCACGTTTATCACCGACTCGACTCTCTCCAACCTGCCGCTGACCACCAGGGCGGGACTGGCTCGAAGCACTTTTCGGTAGCGCACCCACACGCCCGGCGAGCAGACCACGTTGATAAGTCCCGTCTCGTCCTCGAGGTTTATGAAAGTGACCCCCTGGGCCGTAGCGGGCCGCTGACGGTGCGTCACCACTCCCGCTACTTTCACCTTCTGGCCGGCTTGCAGATTCCCCAAACCCGATGATGTCACAACGCCCGCCACCCTTAAGGTTGACCGCAGGAACTGCGTAGGATAGCTGTCAGAAGAAATGCCCGTAGCCCACAAATCAGCCCAGTTGAGTTGTTCCGGTGTCATATCCCGCAGCGGCGGCGCGTCAAACCCAGTGGTAATACCTTCTAGTCGGGCAGTACCGTCCTTGGACGTCCCAGCTGCTGTTAGCGCCCCAGCTCCCCACAAAGCTTTGCGCCGGGTTATCCCCAAACTGTCAAAAGCCCCGGCGGTGGCGAGAGTCTCCGCTCTCGTACGGTCCACGTCGCTTCGAGCCAGAAAATCCTCCATATCGCGGTACGGTTGACCTGCGACTATGCGCTGCGCGGCTTGCACTCCTAACCCTTTGACGTAGCTGAGCCCCATGCGCACCGCCGCACCACCGACACTCGAAGGAGATGGCTCCAGAGCCGAAAAGACCCGGCTGGTATTGACGTCAGGGCGCCTAACCTCTACCCCGTGACGGCGGGCGTCGCCGACAATGGTCTGAGGAGACCAGAACCCCATCGGCTGACCGTCGAGTAGACCAGCGCAGAAAGCGGCCTGGTAGTGGAGTTTCAGCCACGCAGACGCGTATACGAGGTACGCGAAGCTGACCGAATGGCTCTCAGGAAAACCGTAGTTGGCAAACGCCAGCATCTTCTCCCAGATTGTGTCCGCGACATCCCCGGCTATACCCCGCTCGGCCATTCCCTCGTAGAGCCTGGAGCGCACCCGGTTCATCTTCTCCGAGCTTCTCTTGGAGCCCATGGCCTGGCGCAGCTGATCGGATTCTGCCGGGGTGAAACCGGCCACGTCGATCGCCATCTGCATCAGCTGCTCCTGGAACAGCGGGACGCCGAGCGTCTTGGCCAGACTTCTCTCCAGCAGCGGGTGGAGATAGCTGACGGGCTCAGTTCCGTTACGCCGACGTATGTATGGGTGAACCGAACCTCCTTGTATCGGACCGGGCCTGATCAGCGCGACCTCGACGACTAGGTCGTAGAAGCAGCGCGGTTTGAGACGAGGGAGTGTGGCCATCTGAGCGCGGCTCTCGACTTGGAACACCCCGACAGAGTCGGCACGACACAGCATGTCATAGACCTCGTCTTGCTGGGGAAGATCGGCCAGATCCAGCTCGACCCCATGGAAATCTCTGACGTGATCGACGCTGTAGTGCAGAACGCTCAGCATCCCAAGACCGAGCAGGTCGAACTTGACAAGGCCGGCTGAGGCACAGTCGTCTTTGTCCCACTGGACGACGCTGCGTCCTGGCATGCGAGCCCATTCCACCGGGCACACTTCCGACACCGGACGGTCACAGATGACCATGCCACCGGAGTGGATGCCGAGATGGCGAGGAAAGTTCTGGATCTGCGATGCGATATCCATCACCCGGTCTGGGATCTGGTGCTCAACGGTCGACGACAGCGGCCCCCACGGGTCTACCTGTTTGGACCAAACGTCCAGCTGCCCGCTCGAAGCTCCGAACGCTCGGCCCACGTCGCGTACCGCCGAGCGTGGACGGTATGTGACCACGTTGGCCACCTGTGCGGCCGCTCCTCTGCCGTAGCGGCGGTAGACGTACTGGATCACCTCCTCCCGTCGACCGCTTTCGATGTCCACGTCTATGTCAGGAGGACCGTCCCGCTCTGGGGACAAGAAGCGTTCGAACAGGAGTCCCAGAGAGACCGCATCGGCTTTTGTGATTCCCAGCGAATAGCAGACCGCCGAGTTGGCGGCCGACCCACGACCCTGACAGAAGATGTTCCGGGAACGGCAGAACTCCACGATGTCCCATACGATCAAGAAGTAGCCGGCGAAGCCGAGCTGCTCGATCATGGCCAGCTCGTGGTCGATCTGCGCCCAAGCCCCAAGGTGACGAGGAGCGCTGCGGGTACCGTATCGGCGGGTAGCGCCTTGCTCTGTCAGGTGTCGCAACCAGCTCATCTCGCTTTGGCCGGGCGGAACCGGGCACGGAGGCAACCGGGGTGCCACCAAGGCCAGGTCGAAAGCGCACTCTCCCGCCAGTTCGGCCGCTTTTTCCACCACACCCGGGTAACGCGAGAACCGGCGTGCCTGCTCGGCGCCGCCGCGTAGGCACGCGGCCGCCGACGCGGGCATCCACCCGTCCATCTCGTCGAGGCTACGCCCCGCCCGAACTGCCGATAGGACTCCCCCAAGTCGGTGACGACCACGGTGGTGGTAGTGAACGTTGTTGGTCGCCACCAAATCCGCTCTGTTACGGGCGGCTACCTCCACGAGAGCGTCGTTGCGAGCCGAGTCGATGGGATCGCCGTGGTCCCAAAGCTCGACCGCCACGTTGTCCGCACCGAACAGGCTCTGCAATCTCCGAAGCTCTCCTGTCGCGCTCGCCGGCCCGTGCTCCATGAGGGCTTTGACCAGTGAGCCTTTACGGCATCCGCTCAACACGACCCAGTGCCCGCTCGAACCCTCGGCGTGAGCTGCTAAGGGCACGCCGGGCGAGGTGAAGTCGGGCTGGGCTCCGGCCCCTATGGCCGCCAGGGATTCGACGTCGAGAACGGGTTTTCCCTTCTCTCCCCCCCGAAGATGGGCGACTGACACAGCCCGGCACAGCCTGGTGTAGCCGATCGGGTCACGAGCCAACACCACCAGGTGACTGCCTTCCGGGTCCGCCATCCCTGCCTGGCGACGGGTCAACCCTATGGTCATCTCCGCTCCGAACACCGTCGCCAAACCCACCGCTCGTGCCGCCTCAGCGAAACGCACTACGCCGTACATGCCGTCATGGTCGGTCAAAGCCAACGCATCCAACCCCAACCTGCATGCCTGCTCTACCAGTTCCTCAGGGTGGGAAGCCCCGTCCAAAAAGCTGAAATTCGAGTGGCAGTGCAGTTCCGCGTACGGCACCGACGACCGGCCTGTGAGTTTCTTTGCTTCGAGCCGGGAAGGAGGCTGGTAAGGACCTCGCTTGTAAGACCACGCCGGGCTGTCGTTACCATCTCCTTGCTTCGGGAATGGCCGCACGCGCCCCGACAGGGTCGCCTCCAGAGTTCTCCACGGTACTGGCGGGTTCGAATATCCCACCCGACTATTGTATCGAACATATGTTCGTATTAGGAAGAACGGCAGGCTGAGGGCGGGACACCTTTGAGCGCTACTCGTATACTCCCCCGGTGGCCACCTTCACCTACAGAACCGAAGAGAGCTTCCTCCCCATCCCCAAGAGCGTTCTAAGAGTGGCAGTAAAAGACCTGATCGACATGGCCGGAGTGATAACCACGCGGGGTTCCCGGGTAATAGCCACCTCCGATGCCCCCGCAGAGAGCGACGCGGTCTGCATGCGCGGCACCAGGCAGGCTGTAGCCGCAGGCGCAGCCGTGATCGTGGGAAAAACGAACCTCCACGAGTTGGCTTACGGTGTCACGGGTATCAACCCATGGTACGGAACGCCCGTCAACCCACTCGATCCGTCTCTGGCTCCCGGAGGTTCGTCGAGCGGGTCTGCCGTCGCCGTAGCCAGCGGCGAGGCAGACGTTGCGTTCGGCAGCGATACGGGCGGGTCTATACGGATTCCCGCCGCCTGCTGCGGGGTGGTCGGGCTAACGACGACCTGGGGAAGGATCAGCTTAAAAGGTGTAGCGCCACTAGCCCCATCGTTGGACACCGTTGGTCCAATGGGGTCGACGCTCGAAGCCGTCGAAGCGGGAATGGCGCTCTTGGAGCCGGGTTTCAACTCGGCGAACTGCCCTCCACCTCTTCGAATCGGCCGGGTCCGCCTTCCCGCGGAGCGGCGAACCGAGTCCGCCATCGACGCCGCAATACAGCGCTACTGCTCCATGACCGGGGCCGGGTACGTCGACCTCACGTTGGCAGGGTGG
>JAJZNG010000215.1 GCA_021847945.1 Actinomycetes bacterium
CTCCTCGGGCGGCACCGGCCCCGACGGCACCGGCCCAGACGACACCGGCCCAGACGACACCGGCCCGGACGGCACCGTGCCAGACGGCACCGTGGCTCGCTGGGGTTTGTCCGCCGGCCGGCGGGTTCTCGCCGCCTCTTGCGCTTTGGCTGGTAGAGGCTCGGGAGGGCGCTTCCCGGCGACGTGATCGCCGCGGGAGTGCCTCGGCCTGTCACCGACGAGACGGACGTGGTTGGCGGCGTCACCAGCTTCAACTCCGGACCTACCGACGATTCGCTCGATAGTCCCGACGGTCTCCTTGTGGGTCTTCATGGAACGGTCGTCGCGGCCTCGCGAACCCCACGCCCATACGCCGGCGACACCTACGAGAGCCAAAAGCCCGAAGGCGATTATAAAGGTCACTTAGTGTCGACGGCCTTCCTGCTCCAGCGGGCAGGGATCAAAAGCCGCCGTCACCGCGGACGTCCGCTGCGGAAGTCCGACCGCGACCTCTCACTCCCAGACGCCTCCCGCTCAGGAGCCTGGGGCGGTGAACCGGCTCCGGCTCGTCTGCCGGGTCGGACGGCGTTGGGGGTCCCGTCGGAAGTCGCTGGGCGGTGTCTACGCCAAGACCACCGAGAAGCTGCACTTCCCCCTCCAAGGCGGTGGGTTCGAGGACCTGGACTGCGCCTTCGATACCCTGCGGGGATCCCGCCGGGACTGGCCTTGCTGCTGGCACCCCCGGCGACGAGCGCATTACGGCAACGACCGGTGTGTCAAGCTGAGCTGTCCGGCCATCTTCGCCGAACGGCTCTTCGAGGACGCCCACGATCCCCTCGGCGACGCCGTCTAGCGGGTTGCGGTCCAGGCGAACCTTCGGCAGCGACCGCGATCCTGCCTCAGGTTGGTCTAGGAGCACCGCGCCGTCTTTGACTAGCGGCTCGAGCACCTGGCACAGTTCGAGCACATCCCGGTTGAGTCTCTTGGCGAGAGCTGCGATGCTTCTACGCCCGTCGAGGGCTACGAGGACCGTCCAGCTGTCACGGTCGACGGTGATGTCGCCCGACAGCGCTTCAGCGAGGCGTGGCACGGCGTCGAAAGTGTGGACCACCTTCTCCACCTGCCGCCACAGTTCGAGGCGCTTCCTTCCTCCTTCGAGCCCGTCTTTGAGAGGCACCCGAGGTCCAGGTACGAAGGTGGCGTCCTCATCGGGCTGCAGGTCGAAGGTTCCAAAGGAGGACCGGAGAGCCTCGAAGCATATGTACTCCAAGGTCACCGGCCATTTCGATTTGGAGTTCACGACGGTACTCCCAGACGCCTCGGCTGCGACGGCGTCGCCGTCGAGGAGGCGCACAGAGCCGTGCAGACCCCCGGCTCGTACCGCAAGCCTTCCGCGGCAGCGCCGTCTTGCCAGAAGGTCGAGGATGTCGACGAAATCCTCGGGGTCGAAACTGCCCGCTAGCTGCATGAAGAATCACTTCCTGTATCAAGATCTAGTCCGAACTGAACCGAACGGACCCGCCCGCTTGGAGCATGGCGCTCAGGGCGACGAGCGTGCGATTCCACTGCTTCCACTCTCGCGCCTTCGGCGGCACTTCAGGTCGCGCGACGTTGTGCCTTTCACCTCCTTTTGGATACCCACCAACTACGGGGCTCAACCGACACCGCGGGGCGAAAGTGGGCCTTGGCGGTCGCCCTCAGCGGCCCCGAAGGGAAGCAGCGTCGAACGCGAGCGCAGCGTCGTCAAGCGGGACGACTACCGAAACGGGACCGAGCTCGTCGGGACGCCCCGATGCCTTGACGACGGTCCCCCAAGCGGAGAAGCGCAGCACATGGCGGGCGAAGGGCACCGGGCCTTCCGACACCCGGACTCCCACGACACCGTGGCCGGCGAGCTGGCCCGCTATGGACTGCATTCGCTCCATGGCCGACTCCCGGGCGGCGTAGAGCGCTTCTGTGTAGTTGGTCAGCTCGACGTTCTGGGAGCTCTGGCGCATAGCTGCCGATACGCTGCGCCTCGGCGCGTTGACGAAGGAAGCGCCGAATGCCAGCCCGACAGGGTCCCATCCGCCCAAGTGCAGCAACGTGAAGTCACGACCGGAAAGGTCCGACAGGAACGGCATAGCCGGAGGGCGAGCCCCGCCGCCCGGTGCTACAGCCGAGCCGACCATCACTGCGTTGACCAGGTGACGTTCGACCGTCACGTCGACTCTGACCCCGACGACGCCGTGGCCTCCCGCCGCTCTGCACTCGGCTTGGAGAGCGGCCGCTGCCCGCCCCATCGCACCGGCGTAAGCCGCTGACGCGGCGACGACCTCCCCTTGGGTCCACGTCCAAATCCCGGCGGGTATCGAGAACGCCGCCGCCCCGCAGACCAACTCGACGGGCTCCCAGCCGATCGAGTGCAGCACGAGGGCCTCGTCGATGCTCAGGTCCGACGTCGAACCTTTCTGCGACTTGGAGCGACTGGCGTACCCGTTCGCCGCGAGCGAAAGAAGCGTGTCGCGAAGGTTGCCCGCCGTGGCGTCACCGTCGGCAGTCGAGGTCATGACAGGCGCAGCGTGAGCTTGGGGGCCGGTAGCGGGTCGGCGTCGCGGACCCTGCGAACCCGGGTTCCTCGCAGGACAGCGTCGACTTGGTAGTCTCCCTCACCGACGTCGGACCACGAGACCCCGAGAGCTGCACCGTGGAGAGTGTCCCCGCCCAGGGAGGACTTGACGTGGTCGCGGACCAGGCGTCGAGCCTGCATCTGCGCGTCGGAAACCTGGGTGATCTCGCCGCTCGGCGCGCTCCAACCGCCGGTCTGGTACCCGCCGGCCATGAGAGCCTGTGTCACGCACACAGCCCACACCCGGACCGAGGCCATCGAAGCGACGACCGAGGCTGGCATGAAACCGGCTTCGATGAGCTTCGCAAGCCTCTGGCCGGCTAGGTATGTCGACCAGATCGCCGGAGGGCGCGGCGCTCCTTCTACTACCACCGCGGTGCCGTAGACGTGGAACTCCCTGATCGAAGCGTCGATGAGATGCGACACCGTATCGACCACTGCTATGACCCCGTGAGCGCCAGCCGCTGCCGCCTCCTCCATCATCCGGGCGAAGGCAGTGTCGAAACCGTGCTGCCAAGCGTCGGATACCCAGCGCTGCTCGAAGTTCTCGCCGAAGTTACGGTGGTCCATCCCGGTGTAGTAGTGGGGGCAGCTGTAGGAGGTGATCGTGCTACCCCACCGGCTTCGGCCGTATGAGCCGCCGGAGACACCCTGTCCGCCGTAGCCTCCGGACTGATAGCCTCCCGCGAACGGAGCCCCGAAACCTCCGCCGGCAGTTCCTGGTATGCCGCCTCTGAAACCGCCCATGCCGCTCCACGCCCCGCCCATCGCCCCTCCGTAGGCCGGCCGGTAGAGGTACGGCGAACCCATTCCGTACCAGGACCATCCCATCACGCAGAAGCCCTGCACGAGAGCGACCGGGCGGATTCCCATCTGAGCGCAGGCCGCGAAGTCGTTGACGCTCAGACCGGAGGACCACGCCGAGCTGGACAGACGCCCGGCGGCTTCGGGTGGCACTTCGCCTTGGTAACCGTCGGGGCTGACGCCGCTATCGGGCTCTGGGATGCCGCCCGGATGGACCATCAGTTGTCCAAGGAGATGACCGTGGTCGGCTGGGGAAGGGTGACCGCCGCCCCGGTATCGCCGACCGCTGTGCCGATGGACAGGAATTCGATGGTGTGGCTCCCCCACTGGTGGCTCTTCTCCTCGAGCCTGACCCCGACTATTCCTGTCGAGCCGAGACGCTCGGCTTCTTCCTGCATCCGGGTCATAGCGAGCTCCCGGGCCTCGTAGAGGGCTTGGGTGAAGTTCGGCAGCTCGACGTTCTGACCGACTGACCCGAGGGTCTGGGCGAGACCGCGATGGGCGATGTGGTACACGCAGGTTCCCATCACCAGACCCTGGGGGATGTGGCCGGTTTGCATCAAAGTCCAGAAGTCCTGACCGGAAAGGTCCGACGTGAAAGGCTTCCCCAGCCTGTTCCGGTGCGACACGCCGCTTTCGGCTTTTACAGCGGTTCCCACGGCGATGAACTCGGCGGCGTCGCTGCCCCACTCGTAGTAGTTGACGTCCAGGCGCACCCCCACGACACCGTCGGCGTCCAGCTGCTCCGCTTCTTCCTCCATGCGGGTCATGGCCAGCTCCCGGGCGTTGTACATCGCCTCGGTCAGTTTGGTCAGCTCCTGGGATTTGCTCCACTTACGAGTCTGTATTCCCGTGTGGTAGATCGACGAGCCCATGACGAGACCGAGCGGGTGAAAACCGGCCTGCTTGATAAGGAGGAACTCGTTCACCGACAGATCGGAGGTGAAAAGCTTCTTGAGCTCAGCGAGGCGTTTGCCGGCGTCCCGGGGAAGGTCTGCGGGTAGGTTGGCGTCGCTCAAAGTGTTCCTCCGGTCGGTTGACCCCCGTTTACGATGGCTTCGAGAGCCATACGCGAGGCCTGGTTGGTGTTCGCAGCCTCCTGCAGTTCTCCAAGCAGCCTAGCCAGCCACGTGCTCATGTCGGTCCTCTCGGTCCTGATCCTGATCCCGGCCGAGTCGTAACCGACGCTGGTGACAAGGTTACCCTTGGAGATCTCGGCACTGAAGGTCTTCGATCCGAGGAAGACCTGCAGAGATTTGATCTCCTTCGCCCGGCGTAGAAGCCCGCCTTCCCGCTCGACGGTCACCTTCTCCCCAAGCGTGGAGCTGAGCTGGCGTGCCAGCATCTCCAAGAGGGCTTTCACGTCGTGCGTGTCCGCCAGTATGGCAGTGGTGGCGAGCTGGAGGTCTAGGGGGTCACCGCTCACGGCTTTATTGTCTCACAACCTGCCCGGCAAGCATCGACACCA
>JAJZNG010000152.1 GCA_021847945.1 Actinomycetes bacterium
GTAGGCTCGGTCGGCGAGGAAGATTCTTCGCTGGGGTCGATATCGCTCAGCGGTTCGGTGCCGGAGATGCTCCACTGGACTGAACCGCCCACCGGCGAAGTTCCCCGTCTCAGCTTCGACGACGACGACTACAGCGCGTCCTCCCGCACCGGCGACGAGGAATGGCGGCCGCTGGGCGGGCGCGAAGCCCACTGGCGAGACGAGCAGAGCTGGCATGAGGAGGACCTCTTGGAGGACCTGGCTGGCGACGAGCCGCCCGTCGGAGCGCTCGACTCGAGCCGGACGGAGCATTCTGATCTGTACTCTTTCGATGAGGACTTCGAACGCGTCCGGGCGCGCGGCGCGGCTAACCCGGTCATCGACCTTTCGGATCGCGACGGTGGGGACGTCGATCCGCACCGCCAGCAGCCGGCCCCGGGTCGGTGGGGACGGACCCGGACAGGGCCCCCGTGGAGATCCGCGGCCGCAACGTCCCCACTTGGAGACGATCTAGTCGACGACGCCGAGGAGCCCGGCGATCTCCCACGAGGTCGCACTCACGTGACGACGCGACGCGACCCCGCCGCCCGGCGGGTAGCTTCTCAAGGGCGTCGAGGTGCAGATCCCGGAGCCGGGTCGGCTGCCAGACCCGGTCGGTCCCGCCCGGGGTCGACCAGGTCGCCTTCGCGCGGCGGCCCAAACGGGGCCGAGCCCCGCGACGACCTGCGCGGCAGGGTTATAGTCGGCGTTGGCCTTGTTTTGGCGCTCGTCGTCGCGTACGCAGCGGGCTCCAAGGGTCTCGTCGTGCTAGCGGCTGTAGTGTGTGTGCTCGCCGCCGCCGAGGCGTTCCGGATGGTGCAGGGGGCTGGTTTCAGTCCCGCCACCCTCATCGGGTTGGTCGCGACGGCTGGTACCGTCCTAGGCGCCTACTGGAAAGGCCCCGAAGGGGTCGTGGTGGTGGCGGGGCTCACCTTCGCCGGGACGATCCTTTGGTACGTGATGGGAGTCGTCGAGGCCAGGCCGTTAGTAAACGTCGCAGTGACGGTGATGATCTACTTCTGGGTGGGACTTTTGGGAGCTTTCTCCGCTCTGCTTCTGCGCCAAGCTAATGGCAAGGGCGAGTTCCTCGGCGTGGTGCTCGTCGCCGTAGCCGCCGACATCGCCGCCTACTTCGTCGGGCGAGCTGTCGGCAGTCGGCCCCTTGCTCCGGCTATAAGTCCGAACAAGACGGTCGAAGGATACCTGGGCGGTGTTATCGGAGCGATCATCGTCGGCGCTGTAGTCGGCAAAGCGCTCACGCCTTGGGGAGGTATGCGTCACGGTCTCGTTCTGGGCCTGCTGGTAGGGTTGATCGCCCCAGCAGGCGACCTGTTCGAGTCTCTGCTCAAGAGGGACCTTCACCTCAAGGACTCTGGGACGCTGCTAGGAGGCCATGGGGGAGTCCTGGACCGTTTCGACTCGCTGCTGCTTGCGCTGCCCGCCGCCTACTTCGTAGTCGTCTTCTTCAAGCTCTGACGCTGTTGCGAACGGTGAGCCTGGTCGGCTCGACCGGGTCCATAGGCCGCCAAGCGGCGGACGTGGTTCTAGGAGCCCCCGACGAGTTCCAGGTGGTGGCCATAGGAGCCTACCGCTCAGTGAGGTACCTGGCTGACCAGGCGAAGGTTCTAAGACCGCGGCGCGTTGCCCTAGCCGACCCCTCAGGAGCTGCCGAGCTCGCCGAGCTTCTTCCGAGGGGAGTCGAGCTTTTGGTAGGGGCCGGCGCGCTTGAGGCGATCTCGGTCGGAGCTGACGTCGTGGTCAACGGTGTCGTCGGCTTCGCCGGGCTTCCCGTGACCCTGGCAGCCCTAAAAGACGGCCGCAGGCTAGCGCTCGCGAACAAGGAGTCGCTGATCGCGGGCGGCCCTGTAGTGCAGGCCGCTCGTCGGACGCCCGGTGCCGAGATCATCCCGGTCGACTCGGAGCACTGCGCCGTACACCAATGCCTGCGTGCGATTCTCTCACCCGACGAGATGGCCGGTCTGCCCGACACCGACACGACACGGCTGCGGCGGATCATCCTCACCGCTAGCGGGGGGCCCTTCCGCGGCATGCCGGCGAGCGCGCTGCGCGAAGTGACTTTGGCTCAGGCGCTCGCACACCCGACATGGTCGATGGGACCGAAGATCACCGTGGACTCGTCGACGCTGATGAACAAAGGCCTTGAGGTGATCGAAGCCCACGAACTTTTCGGCGTCGACTACGACGACGTGCAGGTAGTGGTGCATCCTCAGTCAGTCGTGCACTCGATGGTCGAAACATCCGACGGAGCCACCTTGGCGCAGCTCTCCGACCCCGACATGCGACTGCCCATCGGGTACGCCCTGTCGTACCCGGAGCGCCTTGGAACCCCCTTCGGCGCTTTGGATTGGACGGCAGCCCGCCGGCTCGATTTCGAACCGCCTGACCGGGACGCCTTCCCCTGCCTTGACCTTGCCTACCAGGCCGGCCGCGCCGGCGGTTGCGCACCGGCCTGGCTCAACGGCGCCAACGAGGTTGCCGTCGAGGCGTTCATCGGCGGGCGCATCCGCTGGGTTGACATCCCAAAGGTGATCAACGAGGCCCTCGACCACTACAGCCTCGGCGTCCCGGGTAGCGTGGAAGACGTGCTCGAGGCTGACCGATCGGGGCGTCACTTCGCTCGCCTAGTAGTGGAGCGCTTGGGATCGACGAGCGCAACGTGAGCAGGACCGTGTCGGATCACAGCGGAGGCGGTACCGGTCGGCTGGCATTTACGCGGCGGTCTTCTTCTGGGCTGTCAGACTATGGCGAGCCTGACGCTGACGGACACGATCGGGGGAATCGAAACAACGGGGGTCGCCAGAAGCTATCTCCGTCCAACCAGGCGGCCGACCTGGCCAAGCTCGTCGGTGTAGTCGCCCTTGTCGTGGTCGCAGGCTACTTCGCAGGCTACGGCGAGACGGTGCTGGCGATCCTGTTCCTCGCTGGCTGCATCGTCGCTCACGAGTTCGGCCATTACATCGCCGCCAGGACCGGAAAAGTGAAGGTGACGGAGTTCTTCTTCGGCTTCGGGCCGAAGGTGTGGTCGGTCCGCCGAGGTGAGACGGAGTACGGTGTCAAGGCGATACCCCTCGGGGGTTACTGCCGTATCGTGGGGATGAACAACCTCGAAGATGTCGACCCTGCATTCGAGGAGCGCACCTATAGGCACGCCCCCTTTTGGCGCCGTTTCGTGATAGACGTGGCGGGCTCGGGGATGCACTTCCTCATCGCCTTGGTCCTTTTGTTCTCGATGTTCTTCTGGACTGGCGACCAGAGCGGCTACCTTACCCGGGTTCCCGCTAGCAACCCGATCGCCGAGATCATCGGCTTCTCAGGCCAGACGAGCCCCGCCCAGCAGGCGGGCTTCAAGCTCGGCGACCGGATCGTCGCCGTCGACGGGGTCCACTACGCCACGTGGGCGCAGATGGCGTCTTTTATCCAGGCCCACCCGGGAGTTCCCCTCGACTTCACCGTCGACCGGGCCGGCCGCGAGGTCACCCTTCACGCCACCCCCGTAGCGGCGGACACGGTTCCCAACGCGAGCTCTGACGGGCTTCCGACCGGGAAAGTCGGGGTGCTGGGGATCGGCGTAAGCCCGCTCATCCACTCCTCGTTCGTGTCGTCTTTGAGCGACGCGGGGGGCGCGTTCGTGTCGGTGTCAGCCCGCACCCTCGACGCGCTCGGGGGGCTGGTCAGCTTCCACGGGGTGAGCGCCTTCGTCAACGAACTGTCCAGCTCGAAAGCCGCATCGACCTCATCGGAGCGTTTCACCACCGTCATCGGCCTGCCCAGCGTGATCAACCAGGCCTCCCAGAGCGGCCTGCCGACGCTCATCTGGCTCCTGGCGGTGATCAACATCTCCATCGGACTGTTCAACTTGGTGCCGCTGTTCCCCCTCGACGGGGGCCGCGTCGCTGTAGACATCTACGAAGGCGTCCGCAGCATCAGACGTCCCTACCGGGTCGACATGGCCAAGCTGCTACCCGTCATGTACGCCGGTCTCACCGTCATCGCAATATTCGCCTTGGGGTCGATGTTCATAGACCTTCGCAGCCTCAGCTGAGCGTCCCTTCCGCCGCCGCCGCTGCCTTTCACGGCGGGCAGCCTTTCCACGGCCGGCGGCGAGCTGGCGAGCAGCCTGATCTGTTTCAGACTCCTCGCTCCTGTGGTTCTACCGCCTGCTCAGCTTGAGGTGAGGGCGTACCCTCACGAGCTGACTGTAAACGTCACTGGGGTGCTGGCGGTTCCTCCAGCGGAATCGGTGACCGTTATCACCGCCTGGTAGGAAGAGGAGATCGTTGTTGTCGTGGTGCTGGTCCCTGATGTGGACGTGGTGGCGGGGCCTGAAGACTGCGGGGTCCCCGAGATGGTCCCCGTGACCGGGGAGATGCTCAGGCCCGGGGGTAAGCCGACCGCTGACCAGTTGTAGTCACCGAGGGCATTTGGCGTGCCCCCGGTAGCCACGACGGTGACTGAAAACGGGCTGCCAGCCGTAGCGGTCTGCTCGGGGATCGCTTGGATCGTCGGCGGGGAGGAGACCACCAGAGTCTCTGTGGTGGTGACGGTGTTGCCCGCCCCGTCGGTGACTGTGATGTTGACCGGGTAGGTGCCTGTCTCGGTCGGGCTGCCGGCGAAGGTACCGGTGGGTGACAGGCCGACGCCGAGGGGAAGACCGGTGGCGGACCAGGTGTAGCCGCTGCCGCTGCCTCCGCTCGCCACCAGCGAAGCGTGGTAGGACACTCCCTCGTCGGCACCTGGAAGGCTGGTCGGGGTGATCACCAGCTGTGGCAGCGATCCCACTGAGAGGACCAGGTTGGCGGTGGCTGTCAGGCCG
>JAJZNG010000233.1 GCA_021847945.1 Actinomycetes bacterium
TACCGTTAGCGCCTGGAGTTTGTATGTAATGGGTGAATGACTATCGGTGATGAAGAGACGGCTTCGAAGTCGGGGCTTCCGGTAGGGTCGGGGGTTCCGGTAGGAAGGCGAGTCGTACTCGGGATGCTCGGATTGGGAGCGCTAGGGGTCGTAGCCGGCAAAAGCATCCAAGGCGGTCTGGACTCCGTCCTGTCGCCGATACAGCGTCTCGACCCGACAGGACTCGCTGCTCTTATCCCCGGCGACTACTTCAGGATCTACACCGTCACGTCCGGGTATCCCCTCGAAACCGACGCCGACTACCGCCTAACCGTCGACGGGATGGTCGACACCCCGAGAGTGCTCACCGTCGCGGATCTGCAAGCCATGCCAGCCACGAGCATGGTCAGGACTTTCCAGTGTGTCACCGGTTGGCAGGTACCCAACGTCCACTGGACCGGCGTAAAGCTATCTG
This sequence comes from Actinomycetes bacterium, assembly GCA_021847945.1. GTDB lineage: Bacteria > Actinomycetota > Acidimicrobiia > Acidimicrobiales > Palsa-688 > JAJZAM01. The sequence continues at coordinate 455 of JAJZNG010000233.1, forward strand.
ACCTTCTAGGGGTTGTGGGCGTTGCCAAGGGTGCGACGGCGTTACGTTTCGAGTCCTTCGACGGCGTCTACACCGAGAGCCTCACCCTCGCCCAAGCCGCCCGGCCCGACGTCATCGTCGCCTACTCGATGCTCGGCGGCGCCGTCAGCCGGGAGCATGGGGGCCCCGTCCGGCTGTACGTAGCACCGATGTACGGTTACAAGTCGATCAAGTGGCTTTCCCGGATCACCGTCGTAGACACCGTCGAGCCGGGCTACTGGGAGCACTACGGCTACGCCGTGGACGGGTGGATCGGCCGGAGCAATGGATACTGACCTAGCGGATCGGACGCCGAGTCGAATTCAGCGTTTCGATACTGCCGAAAGATGGGTCCACTGGACTACGGCTTGCTTGTTCGGCGTCTTGGCGTTGACCGGGGCGGCCTTGTACCTGCAGCCCGTGGGGGCCATCTTCGGGAGACGCCAACTAGTCGAGCAGATCCACGTCTACAGCGGGATCGCCCTCGCACTCCCCGTTCTAGTCGGACTGGCCGGCCCGTGGGGGAGGCGCCTTTGGGTCGACTTCAGACGCTTCAACCGTTGGAGCGCGTCCGACAGAGCCTGGATGGCAGCAGGTCTGCGGGGTCGCAGGGCGGTGGGTCTGTCCAAGGCGGGCGTCTCCGTGGGTAAGTTCAACGCCGGGCAGAAGCTCAACGCGGCGTGGACCGCAGGCGCCGGACTCGTGATGCTATCGACAGGGCTGATAATGCGCTTCTACAGCCCGTGGCCTCTATCGTGGCGGACGGGTGCCACGTTCGTGCATGACTGGGTGGCTTTCGCGATGGTCGCGGTGGTGGTCGGTCACGTGGGAATGGCCCTGCGTCACCCTGAGGCGTTCGCTTCGATGCGCACCGGCTGGGTGAGCGCCGACTGGGCGAGGTCCAACGCCCCGTCGTGGCTGGACGGCACCGACGGCCCGTTAGAAGCCTCACACGGCGCGCCTAGCAGACCCGGCGACTCCGACGCCTAGCAGACCCGGCGACTCGGATGACGTCTCGGGTCCGGCTCAGCCGACGTCGTAACCTTTGGGGAGCTGGGACGGGTCCCAGTCGAGTAGCTCAAGGGCGCATCGACACGCGTAGCGGTCTGTCATCCCGCCGACCCATCCGACAGCTGCGCTGACAGTGTCGGCGCAGGCGTCCATGTCGGGGAAGACCGTGTTCAGATCTGCCGATTCGCCGGGGTTGGTTCGGGCGGGCCTGCCGGCAGGGAGCTTGTGCGGAGCGGCCACGAAGTGCTCCACGAGCGCTCTCAGCATCGCGACCACCGAGCGGGCCTGGCGCTTCGATGCCTCCGTCAGATAGATCCGCTCGTGGTTGAACTCTCGCATCGAGGCGAGAGCATCACCCATAGGATCCGACAGCCCGACCAGGCCGGTGCGCTGTATAACCTCGACGGCGTCGGTGACGAAAGAGTGGAGCTGGGTTGAGCGGGTCGGTCCGCACCTCTGCAACACGACGTCAGGTAGGTCCATGTAGGAGACGAGGCCGGCGGAAGCGGCGTCTTCAAGGTCGTGAGCGCAGTAGGCGATGCGGTCCGCGAGGCCGACCACCTGACCCTCAGGTGTGCTCGGGGCTGGACGCGACCAAGAGTGGTTTCGAATCCCGTCCAACGTCTCGGCGCACAAGTTGAGGGGGGCAGAAGTCACGTCCGCCCCCCACACGGCGTGGTCGAACCCCTGGACGAACACGCTGAAAGCGTCCTCGGAGGCGTGGCCGCCCGGGCCGTGCCCGCAGTCGTGGCCCAGGGCGATAGCCTCGGTCAGAGGGACGTTGAGCCGGCAAGCCCGTGAGATGGCAGTGGCTACTTGGGCCACTTCGAGGGCGTGGGTTAGTCGGGTCCGCTGATGGTCGGCTGGGAATACGAAGACCTGCGTCTTGCCGGCGAGGCGTCTGAACGCCGGCGAATGCAGGATCCGGTCCCGGTCGCGTTCGAAGCGGGTTCGTAAAGGGTCCGGCTCCTCTTCGTGCAGGCGACGTTCCGGTCCCCCCGACAGGGTCGCACCCCTAGCCAGGTCGATTTCCTCTTGTGCTTCGCGGGCTTCCCGGTCGAAACACGCGGCGGGCGTTATCGTGATCCGGCTGGCACCTCTGTGCGCCTGGCGTACCTTCGAGGAGTCCTCCGAGTAGCCCTCCATAGTCGAAGCCCAACGCAGCGCCCTGTCAGTCGAGAGGCCTTGGTGGTCGGAGGCTTCTGACTCCAGGCTGAGGTCACTTGCTCTCACCTAAGACAAGCTACTGGCGGCCTGAGACTTTCGACGCGATCTGGTTTAGGCGTCAGGCTCGGAGGCGAGGCGAGACGCCTCCGTGAACACAGAGTCGAGCATGGCTTCGGTCAGTCTCCCGGTGAACGTGTTCTGCTGGCTGGGATGGTAGGAGCACAGAACGCTGATGCCACTGTCGGTGCGCGCTAGGACCCCGTGGCCGAACCTCGGTCGGGGGCGTTCGACGCCCGCAAGGTTCGCGACCGCCTGGTACGCGAAACCCCCAAGAGCCACCACGACTTTGAGCGGGGCGAGCAGGGCCATCTCCTGGGCGAGGAACCCAGTGCAACTGTCCCTCTCCTGCGGGGTCGGCCGGTTCGCCGGGGGAGCGCAACGCACGGCCGCTGTGACCCACACGCCGCTCAGCTCGAGACCGTCCCCCCGTCTGGTGCTCGTCGGCTGGCTGGCCAGGCCGCACCGGTACATCGACGCGAAAAGCCAATCCCCCGAACGGTCCCCGGTGAAGATGCGGCCGGTTCGGTTGGCTCCGTGGGCGCCAGGAGCTAGCCCGACCACCATGATCGACGCCCGGGGATCTCCGAAACCCCGAACCGGTCTTCCCCAGTACTCCTCGCTGCTAAAAGACGCTCTCCGCTCCTCGGCTACTCTCTCTCGCCAAGCGACCAGGCGGGGACACCGCCGGCATGACTCGATCCTTGCGCCGAGACTTTCGAAGTCGAGATTGGTATCCACCCCGCAGACACTAGGTTGACAGGGATATGTCTAAGCCCGTTCCCGCAGCCCGCTCGGCGCGTCCGACGACCAAACCGAGTCGTCAGCCAACCTCCGGTGGTTTCTCGTCGCGTCCCGCCGTCCAGCGAAGCTCAGCCACACGCCGAGGAAGGTCCGAGCAGCCCCCGAGCGTGCTGGTACTGGTAAGGCACGGGTCCACGCCGAGCACCGGCAGAGTGCTTCCGGGCCGCGCGAAGGGTCTCAACCTCTCCGACGCCGGCCGGGCGCAGGCGGCGACGGTCGCAGAGCGTCTCGCCGAGTGGTCCGCGAAGCGCGCCGGCGGAGTGTCAGCGCTTTATGCCTCCCCTTTGGAGCGCACCCGTCAGACCGCAGCTCCGATAGCAGAGGCTCTCGGGCTTAAGGTGGTCGTCGAGCGCGGCCTGGTCGAATGCGACTTCGGCGATTGGACGGGATCCGAGCTCAAGGATCTGATGAAGCTTCCGGAGTGGACCACTGTCCAGCGCTACCCGAGCGGCTTCCGGTTCCCGGGCGGCGAGTCCTTCGTCGAGATGCAGGCCAGGATGACATCGACCATGGCCAGGCTTAGGGCAGCGCATCCAGGTGGGGTAGTGGTCCTCGTGTCGCACGCTGACCCGATCAAAGCTGCGGTAGCGGACGCACTGGGAACCCACCTGGACCTCTTCCAGAGGATCGTCATCTCCCCGTGTTCGCTGACTGCTATAGCTTACGGGCCTGCCGGGCCGAACGTGCTCGCGGTCAACGCCACCGCGGACCTGAACGACCTGGTGGCGTCGTGAGCCGCTCGTACGACTTGCCCGAAGCCGACTGGGTTGCTGTCGGCGTTGTCGGTGAACCCGGAAGCCGCACCTTCTACCTTCAAGCTGGCCAAGGTGACGAGATAGTCACCTTGAAAGTCGAGAAGACCCAGGTTGGCGCCCTGGCCGGTTTTATCACCGACATGATGGCGGACCTTCCCGAGACATCTCGGTTCGACTTCGAGGGATCCGAGGCCGGGACGTTACGGAAACCTCTCGACGTAGCGTGGACCGTCGGGGCGATCCAGTTGCGTTATGACAACGTCTCCGATCGGATAGTGCTCCTCGCGGAGGAGCTCACCGATGCAGCGGCGGGCGGGTCGGACGTCGAGCGGGCGGTGGCGACCATAGGAATGTCGCGGGCTCAGGCCGCAGCGTTCGTGGCTGCCGGGTCGGACCTGGTCACATCGGGAAGGCCCCTTTGTCCCCTGTGTGGCCGGCCAATCAACCCGGAAGGACACTCGTGCCCGCGGACGAACGGCCACCACCCGGCGTAAAGGCGGCGACCTTGCTCTCCAAGGGGACAATCGAGGTGGAGGGGAGG
>JAJZNG010000079.1 GCA_021847945.1 Actinomycetes bacterium
TGGCTGAGCGCAAGCGCGAGGAGGCCGAGGAGGCCGCCCGGGCCGCTACCGAGGCGTTGGAGGCGGTGATGGCCACCAAGACGATGCGCGTCCTGTCCCCCGCCAGGCGCGTGTACGGCCAGCTGCGCGGCGGGCTTCGTTGAGCGTGGCGCCGGGCGCGACGGTGCTGGTGGTCACGGGCCATCTGGTGTGGCCGAGCCTGAGAGCCGACGACCGTTTCACCCGCGACGTCATCGACGGGCTCGTCTGCCTGCTCGGCCCGGACGCCGTCGACTTGGCGGTCCTCGATGGGCACGCCGCCGGGCCGGCGGCTGATGCTCTCGCAGCCTCAGGGGTCGAGGTGACCGTCGGGCCGGCCGACTGGGCAGGATGGCTGCGATCACGGTGGGGTCGCTACAGCCACGTAGTGGTGACCGGCGATGCTTTGCGCTACCCGGTGATCTCCTGGCTGGGCGACTCGCAGCCCTCCGCCGCCAAGGTCGGATGCTTCGACCACTTGGCGTGGCGGACCGTGCGCTCCAGGACGGGTTTCGTCGACCCCGACGAGGTCGAAGGGCTGGACCTCCTGGCCGGCGCGGAGCAGCGCAACCTTGCCGTGGTGCTGTCGGGGTTCGACGCTGCTCTTTGCTCGGCGCGCGTCGACGCCGGCTGGGTTGCTTCGGCGGCGGGGATACCCGCGTACGTGATGAGCCCGCGCTTCACAGTTCCAAAGATAGACCCGTCGTATGCGGAGAGGTCCGGGCTCGTCGTGTTCGCTAGCAGCGGCTACGACATCTCGGCCGGGTCGGAGGACGCTGCGTTGATGTCACTCGAAGCGGCGGGCCGGCTTCGCGAAGCGCACCCCGACGTGGCCGTGTCAGTCATAGGCGATCGCCTCTCGCCGCGCGTGAAGCGAGCCGCAGCCGGTTTGGACGCCCGTTTGGTGGCCGAAGCCGGCGTCGCCGGGTGTCTCGCGTCTAGCCGTCTGGTGCTGCTGGCGGGGCGTTACGGGACTGCCACGGTAGGGCCGCTTCTAGCAGCCGTCGACGCTAGAACCCCTGTGGTCGCCACGTCTGCTGTCGCCGCGTCGGCGGGTGTCGACTTGATGGCCGAGCCGTGGTGCTCCGACGACGGCGCGTCCATGTCTACCATAGCCCGCCGCCTCCTAGACGACGAGACGACCTGGGTTCGCTACCACGACCGCGTCGACTCTTACGCTCGCCGCTTCGAAACCCCCGGAGCTCGCGACCCGAGAAGCCTCCGCGGCGCGGTGACGCTCGACGCCGGAGCACTCGGCGGTTTGCAGTCTCTTCTGGTGGACCTGGGCGTCGACGCGCACCTGCGCTCCCCGGCCGGGACCGTCGAAAAGCGGCCTCCCACTGGGGCGCGCAGCGCTGGCATGGAAGCCTCCGAGATGACCGCGCCACCTTTGAGGCCGGGACGGTCCACACCGGGGCTGGGTGACATAGACGGCGGCCCCGCCCACCCCGAAGACCCCGACGCCCGCTACCGGGTGTGGCAGGCCGCTCACGCTCCCACGCCCGAAGACCTCGACGCGATAGCCGCCGACGCTCTGCGCCAGGAGGACCCCCCGACCGTGTCGATCGTCGTCGCCGCAGGTGACGCCAAGCCGGAGAGCCTGGCTTACACGGTCGAGTCGGTTCGCACCCAGGTGTACCCGCGCTGGGAGCTTTGCATCGCGGCGGACGGCACCGCGATCGACGTGGCCGGCGCCTCCCGGGAGAAGGACGAGCGGATAAAAGTGGCCTCCGGGGGTGGGCTGAGGGAGGCCTACGGCCTGGCGAGCGGGGATTACGTGGCGTTCGTCGAGCCCGGCGGGCTGTTGCAGGCGCACGCCCTCGCTCAGGTCGCCCGCTGGGTCGGTGCCGACCCGGCGCTGGACGTCGTCTACAGCGACGACGACACCATCCCCGCATCGGGAGGCGCCAGGGACCGAGCAGCCCGGGCGGGTGTGCACGTCAAGCCGGACTGGTCCCCCGACCTGCTCATGTCCACCAACTACATTGCGAACCTGGTGGTCTACAAGCGTTCGGCGCTTTACGCTGCCGGCGGGATCCCCGAGGTGGAGGTCTCGGCGTTCGCCTACGACGTCGCCCTGCGTGTGAGCGAGCTTCCCGGCCGGGTCGGCCACATCCCCGAGCCTCTCTTCACGGCCCCAGCGAGGCCCACCACCCCCGCAAGGCCCACGGCGCCAGAAAAACCCACGGCCCCCGGAAGGTCCACGGCCGCAGAGAAACCCACGGCCCCCGGAAGGTCCACGGCCGCAGAGAAACCTCTGGCCCCAGAGATGCCCGCAACGCCAGGCGAGGTTGCCGACTCGGCGGTGAGAGCCCTCGGCGAGGCCCTCGAACGCCGCCGGGTTGACGGGACCGTGGAGCCTGGGACAGCGCCGGGCACCTACCGGGTCCGCTATCACATTGCGGGCGCCCCGAAAGTGTCGATCATCATCCCCACCCACAACGGCGTCGAACTGCTACGGGCGTGCGTGGAGAGCATCCTGGAGCGCAGCACCTACCTGCACTACGAGATCGTCGTCTTGGACAACCGCAGCGACGAAGCCGAAACCCTCGAATACCTAGCGAGAGCGCCGTTCCGGGTGCTGCGCTACCCGCACCCGTTCAACTACGCCCGCCAGATGAACCTCGCCGCAGCCTCCTGCCAGGCGGACGCTCTCGTGTTCTTAAACGACGACACGGTGGTGATCACCCCCGACTGGATCGAAGCGATGCTCGAGCACGCTATGAGACCCGAGGTGGGCGCCGTCGGATGCCGCCTCTACTACCCGGACGGCCGCGTCCAGCACGAGGGGATCCTGTCGGGGACGGTCGGCTGGGCTTGGAACATCGACCACCGCGGGTACTTCTCCCGCGGGGACGTGATCCGCAACGCCTCGTCGGTGACCGGCGCGGCGACGATGACCCGTCCGGGGGTGTTCTTCCGGGTGGGCGGCAACGACGAGGACCTACGCATCGCCTACAACGACGTGGACTTGGGCCAGCGGATACGCCAAGCCGGCTACAGGATCGTCTACACCCCCTACGCCGAGCTGTTCCACTGCGAGGGCGGAACCCGCGGCCGTTGGGAGCATCCCCACGACGGGGTCCGCTTCGGCAAGCGGTGGGAGCCGAGATCCCACGTCGACCCCTACTACAGCCCGCTGTTCGAACGTGACCGCCCGTTCGTGCTGGCAGTCTAGGAAACCCGACGAGCCCTGTGACTGACACGGCGACGGACGCGCCTAGCGGCACGCGTGCCGCCCCCGGCCAGGGGGCCCGCGCCCCGTCGTGGCTTTTGCCTTGCGCTGCTGTCGTCTTGGCGGTGATCGTCGGGAACGTCTTGTACCTGACCGGGGTGTTCGACCCGAACCCTGTCCTGCAGGACTCGGGTATCGCCACGAAACTGGTGAAAGGGCTGCTTCCCGGGCAGAACAACATCGACCCTAACATCGGTTTCACCGCCCAGTCCTTGGGGCATCTCGCGGCGATGGACTGGCTGCACGGCAAGGTGCCGTGGTGGAACCCTTTCGAAGGGCTCGGCTCGCCCCTCGCCGGGGAGATGCAGTCCGCGGCGTTCTTCCCGCTGGTGATGGTCTACCTGATCTCCAACGGGCAGGTCATCTTCCATTTCGTCTTAGAGGTGATCGCCGGGATATCCGCCTACTTCCTGCTGCGCCGCCTTGTCAGATCCCAGGTAGCGGCCACCGCAGGAGCGATAGCATTCGCCCTCAACGGCACGTTCTCCTGGCTGTTCCACGCCCTGGGCAACCCGATAGCGTTCACCCCGCTGCTCATCTTGGGGATCGAGCAGTGCACCCAGCCCAAGCCGTCGCGGGTCGGCTCCGGCTGGCCGCTGGTCGCGTTGGCGCTCGCTCTCAGCGTCTACGCAGGCTTCCCCGAGGTGACGTTCTTCGACGGGCTCCTCGCCTTGGTGTGGGCCGCCGTGCGAGCGTCGGAGCTGCGCGGCCCGGCCCTGCGCGGCTACCTCAAACGCCTCGCCGCCGGCGGGGCCGCCGGCCTCGCCCTGGCCGCACCGCTGCTCGTAGCGTTCGTCACCTACCTCTCCGACGCTGACATCGGCGGCCACGCCCACCAGTACGCGAAGGACTTCCTGATCCCCGGGCTGATCTACCCGACGTTCGTGCTCCCCTACGTGCTCGGCCCGGTGTTCGGCTGGGCGAACCCCGCCTACGACCACATCGACCGTTTCCTCATCTTTTGGAGCAACGTCGGCGGCTACGAGGGGACGGCGGTCGTGGTGCTGGCCTTGGTCGCTTTGACGGTCGGTTTGGGCCGCCGGCCCGACCGTCGGCTGAAAGTCGCGCTCGCGGTGTGGGTGCTCATAGGCCTTTTCCGCACCACAGGCGTCGGCTGGGCTATGACCCTGGTCAACTACGTGCCCGGCGTGTCATCCACCGCTTTTTACCGTAACGCCCCGGCGTCTTGGACGCTGCCGATGGCCGTCCTAGCAGCGTTCGGCGTCGACGAGCTGATAGCACGCCGCCACGCGATACGCTCCGCGTTGGTCGCCGCTGGCGGGGCCGTGCTGCTCGCTTTCGCCGGCCACCAGGCGTTCATCGAGCTGAAATTCGTGGCGGGCGCCCCCCACAACCAGGCGTGGGCGTGGGCGTCGATCGCCTGGGGTGGCGGGGTCGTCGCGGTGATCGCCGCCGGCTCCGCCCTGCGCCACGCGAAGTGGCGGGCCGCCGTGCTAGCCGGGATGCTCTGCGTCGACGTCGTCGCCATGTTCGTCACACCCCAGCTGTCCGCCCCGCAGGGCGGCACG
>JAJZNG010000037.1 GCA_021847945.1 Actinomycetes bacterium
TGGCCTGTCGAGGTATCAAACGACCTCGACAGCCTTATAGGCGACCTCGACGTGTGCTATCTGCTCCGCTTGCAGCGCGAACGGACCGCCGAGGCGCTTCTGCCGTCGCTGCGCGAGTACCGGACCCTGTACGGCCTTACCGACGAACGGGCGGACAGGCTGAGAGGCGACGCGCTCGTGATGCACCCAGGTCCGGCGAACCTTGGGGTGGAGGTCGACGCCGACGTCACCCGGCGGCCTTGCTCGGTGATAGGCGACCAGGTAACCAACGGCGTGTCGGTTCGCATGGCCGTCCTTTTCTTCCTGCTCGGATCGGGGGTCGACCTTGTCAATTCGTGAAGGGTCGACTCCTCGGGGTTCTACGCCACGCGGAGATGAGCGCCGGTCGGGAGACGTGGCGCTGCGAGGCGGGACTGTGCTCGACGCCGAGGGCTCCCGGAAGGCCGACGTGCTCGTCTCGGCGGGTTCGATCGTCGCCGTGGGTGACATAGCCGGTCTGGTCCCTAGGGGGGCGGTAGTTCTGGACGCGTCGGGTTGCGTCGTCGCGCCCGGGCTCGTCGACCTGCACACCCATATGCGCGAACCCGGCTACGAGGACGCCGAGACGGTGCAAAGCGCGGCTCGCGCAGCGGCCCTGGGAGGCTATAGCGCGGTGGTCGCTATGCCCAACACCGACCCCCCGGCTGATAACGCCTCGATCGTCAGCCACGTGAGAGCGTTGGGGGAGCGATCCTGCGTCGACGTCTACCCGGCTGGCGCGATAACCCTAGGACGTGCCGGGAAGGCCCTCGCTCCGATGGCGGAGATGGCGGCGCTCGGGGTGAGGATTTTCACCGACGACGGGGCCGGCGTCCAAGATCCCAGGCTGATGCGCCGTGCCATGGAATACGCCAGGGGGCTGGGGGTTACGGTCGCAGAGCACTGCGAGGACGCTGCTATGTCAGCGGGCGGCCACATGCACGAAGGCGAATGGTCGTCGCGTCTTGGGATAGCCGGCCAGCCTGCCGAAGCCGAGGAACTGATGGTGATGAGAGACCTCGCCCTCGCTCGGATGACTGGGGCGAAACTTCACCTTCTGCACCTTTCGACCGCAGGGTCTCTCGCCATGGTCGCCGCAGCGCGACGCGGCGGGCTCGACGTGACGGCCGAAGTCGCACCGCACCACTTCACCCTGACCGACGCCGATGTCGCCTCCTACGACCCGGTGTTCAAAGTGCACCCACCCTTGCGATCCGCCTTGGACGTCCAGGCCGTGAAGTCGGCTCTCGCTGACGGGACCGTGGACGCCATAGCAACCGACCACGCCCCGCACCCACGCCACGCCAAGGAAGCACCTTTCGACGTGGCCCCACCGGGGATGCTGGGGCTCGAGACCGCCGCCGGACTGGCTCTCGGCGAACTTGGACTGCCGGTCGCGGCAATACTCGCGCTGATGTCCTGGCAGCCTGCGGCGATCGCCGGGATCACGTCGAGTCACGGGGGACCCGTAGCGGCCGGCCGGCCAGCCAACCTGTGCGTCTTAGACACCGAGGTGACCTGGGTGGTGGACCCCGACAGGAGTGCCAGCTTGAGCCGCAACAATCCCTACAAGGGTAGGCGGCTTACCGGCCGGGTCCGTCATACCGTCACCAGGGGCGAGCCGGTAGTGATCGGCGGAGAGGCGCAAAGATGACCCAGGCAATGTTGGTGCTGGCGGACGGGACGTGCTTCGAGGGGGAAGCCGCCGGGTGGTGGGATCCCGACGCGGCCCGCCCAGCGACGGGGGAAGTTGTGTTCAACACGTCCCTGACCGGCTACCAGGAGATCCTCACAGATCCCTCCTACGCTGGGCAGATCGTGTGCTTCACCTACCCCCACATCGGCAACTATGGGGTTACACCACACGACGACGAGAGCTCCAGGGCGTGGGTGAGGGGCATGATAGCCAGGGACCTCTCCACAAGGCCGAGCAACTGGCGTTCTACCATGTCCATAGGGGAGTTCCTGGCCAAGGAGCGTATCCCGGCGATAGTCGGAGTGGACACCCGCCGCCTGACCCGCCACATACGCCAAGCCGGGGCCATGCCGGCGGCTTTCGGCCCTGTAGCAGGTCCGCTCGGACTTGCTATGTCAGACCTAGCGGCGGCAGCGGCAGGCGAAGCGGGGACGGACGGGGTCGACCTGGCATCCGAGGTGACCACGCCAGCGCCTTACACCTATGGCACCGGACGGCTTTCGGTTGTCGCTTACGACTTCGGCATCAAACGATCCATCTTGAGCCGGCTCGGGTCGATCGCCACGGTCGAAGTGGTACCGGCCGCTACCAGCGCCGCCGAAGTACTAAGCCGGAGCCCCGACGGTGTCTTCCTATCGAACGGGCCGGGGGATCCCGCCGCCGTCGGCTTCGCGTCGAACGAGATAGCCAAGCTGCTCGGTAAGGTCCCGGTGTTCGGTATCTGCCTGGGCCACCAGCTCATGGCTATCGCTATGGGCGGTAGCACCTACAAGCTCGCTTTCGGCCATCACGGTGGCAACCATCCGGTTCGCCGCCTGGCCACTTCGACAGTCGAGATCACCGCCCAGAACCACAACTATGCCGTGGCCCCAGAGAGCATCGCGTCGGCCGAGGTCACCCACGTAAACCTCAACGACGCCGTCGTGGAAGGCTTCGCGTCGCCCGAGCTTCGCGCTTTCGGCGTGCAGTACCACCCTGAGGCCGGCCCGGGACCGCACGACGCCAGGTACCTTTTTTCGGAGTTCGAGCAGCTGATGACAGGGGGAGCGTAGATGCCCAGGCGCGACGACATCGAGAGCATCCTGGTCATCGGGAGCGGGCCCATCGTGATCGGCCAGGCTTGCGAGTTCGACTATTCCGGCACACAGGCTTGCCGGGTTCTTGCGGCCGAGGGTTACCGTGTGGTGCTGGCCAACTCCAACCCGGCGACGATCATGACCGACCCGTCGATGGCGGACCGCACCTACGTCGAACCTCTCACCGCGGAGGTCCTGGAGGCGATCGTCGAGCGGGAGCGCCCCGACGCAGTGCTGCCCACCCTCGGAGGCCAGACCGGCCTCAACCTGGCTATGGCCCTCCACGGCAACGGCGTCTTCGAACGCTACGGCGTCGAGATGATAGGCGCGAAACCCGAGGCGATAGCAACGGCCGAGGACCGGGAGCGTTTCAAGGCAGCGATGACCGAGATCGGTCTCGCAGTGCCCGATTCCGGCTTCGCCTACACGCTCGAAGAGGCACTCGCGGTGGGGGAGAGCATCGGATACCCGCTAATCGTGAGACCTTCCTACATCCTCGGCGGGGCCGGTACGGGAATAGCCACCAGCCGCGAAGACCTAGTCCACATAGCGTCGGTCGGTTTGGCGGCGAGCCCGATATCGGAGATCCTCGTCGAGCGTTCGATAGCGGGGTGGAAGGAGTTCGAGTTGGAGGTGATGCGCGACAGGCTGGACAATTGCGTGATCATCTGCTCCATCGAGAACTTCGACCCGATGGGCGTCCACACCGGCGACTCCATCACTGTCGCCCCGGCCCAGACGCTGTCGGACCTCGAGTACCAAAAGATGCGCGATGACGCGTTCGCTTGCATCAGGCGGATCGGTGTCGAGACGGGCGGGTCGAACATCCAGTTCGCTGTCAACCCGGTGACAGGCGAGCAGGTGGTCATCGAGATGAACCCGCGGGTGAGCCGTTCAAGCGCTTTGGCGAGCAAGGCGACTGGCTTCCCGATCGCCAAGATCGCGGCCCGCCTGGCCGTCGGCTACACCCTCGACGAGATCCCGAACGACATTACAGGCGAGACCCCCGCCAGCTTCGAGCCGACCATCGACTACGTGGTCACGAAGATCCCTCGGTGGGCTTTCGAGAAGTTCCCGGGTATCCCCGACGTGCTCGGCACGCGGATGCAGTCTGTCGGCGAGGCGATGGCGATCGGCCGCACGTTCCCCGAGTCCCTCCAAAAAGGTCTCCGCTCGTTGGAGCACGGCCGCAGCGGCCTTAACTGCGATCCTGCGGAGGCGCTTTCGGAGCGCTGGGACGACGACGAACTGGTCCGCAGGGCATCGATAGCCACTCCCGACAGGCCTTTCCAGCTCGAATCGGCGCTGCGTAGAGGTATAAGTGTCGAGCGCCTTCACGACGCAACTGGAGTCGACCCGTGGTTCTTGGACCAGATAAGCCTCGTCGTCGCTGAGAGGCATCGCCTGGCAGGTTTCACATCGCCAGGAGAGTTGAGCCGGTCGGACTGGCGCCAGGCGAAGCGTCTCGGGTTCTCCGACGCGCAACTCGCTTACCTTTGGGGTGCTGACGAAGAAGCCGTCCGCAGGCAGCGCCTCGCGGCGGGTGTCAAAGCCACCATGAAGACCGTCGACACCTGTGCCGCCGAGTTCGCGGCTTCCACCCCCTACCACTACTCGACCTACGAGGACGACGACGAGGTGAAAGCGTCGAGCCGGCCGAAGATCGTCATCCTCGGGTCCGGTCCGAACCGGATCGGCCAAGGGGTCGAGTTCGACTACTGCTGTGTGCAGGCAAGCTTTGCGCTGCGCGACGCAGGTTTCGAGACTGTCATGGTGAACTGTAACCCCGAGACGGTGTCCACCGACTACGACACGAGTGACCGGCTCTACTTCGAGCCGGTCACGTGGGAGGACGTCTCCAACGTC
>JAJZNG010000072.1 GCA_021847945.1 Actinomycetes bacterium
CGTACGCGGCGGTCTTCTGGTAGATCGGACGTCGAAGATCCAAGTCACGGATTATCGCAGCGGGCCTCAGGTCGAACACCTCGTTAACAGCGCGCACGATGACAGCCGGGTCCACCTGCTCGGTGCCGAACGTCTCCACCAGCAGCGACACCGGCCGGGCCACGCCTATAGCGTACGCAACCTGGATCTCACAGCGGCGGGCGGCGCCCGAAGCGACCACGTGCTTGGCCACCCAGCGCGCAGCGTAGGCGGCCGAGCGGTCGACTTTGGAAGGATCTTTACCCGAGAACGCCCCGCCCCCGTGGCGGGCTGCCCCACCGTAGGTGTCGACGATGATCTTCCGTCCGGTGAGCCCGGCGTCTGCGTGCGGCCCGCCCATTTCGAACTTTCCGGTCGGGTTCGCGAGGATCCTGTAACCGTCGTCGGCGAAGGCCGCCGGGACGATCGGGGAGATCACATGGTCTCTCAGATCGGGCAGCAGCAGTGTCTCTATGTCGATATCCGGCTTGTGTTGAGTGGACACGAGGACCGTTTCGAGCTTCACCGGCCGACCGTCCTCGTATTGGAAAGTCACCTGGGTCTTCCCGTCGGGGCGGAGGTAGCCTAAAGTCCCAACTTTACGGACCTGAGCGAGACGCTGGGCGAGACGGTGAGCCAGCCATATTGGCAGGGGCATCAGGTCGTCGGTCTCGTCGCAGGCGTACCCGAACATCATCCCTTGGTCCCCAGCTCCCTGAGCGTTGAGGATGTCCTCCCCACTCGTACCGGAGCGGACCTCCATGGCGGTGTCAACACCTTGGGCGATGTCAGGGGACTGCGAACCGATCGAAACGGCCACCCCACAGGTAACGCCGTCGAACCCGACCTCCGAGCTGGTGTAGCCGATCCCGGTTACCACGTCCCGGACCAGCTTGGGAATCTCGACGTAGCCGTTGGTGGTGATCTCACCGGCGACGACGACAAGGCCGGTGGTGAGAAGCGTCTCGCACGCTACCCTCGACGACGGGTCCTGTTCAAGAAGCGCGTCGAGTACCGCGTCGGATATCTGGTCGGCCATCTTGTCGGGGTGGCCCTCGGTGACCGACTCAGAAGTGAAAGTCCAGCGGCTCATGAGTTCTCCTTCTTTCTGGGAGTGGTGGAGTCATGTTGAAGGTCGGGACGCCCGGAGCTCCGCAGTCGGCCCATCTCGGCCAGCAACGTTTGCGCTGCGTCTACGACAGCAGCGGCTACTGCCTCCTTGGAGCTCAGAGGAACCTCCGTGACCCGCCCTGCACCGTCCACGATGACGACAGCGTTAGTCGCGTGACCGAAGCCGACGCTGGGAAGTGACACGTCGTTAGCGACGATCAGGTCGGCCCGTTTGGATGTGAGCTTCCCCTGCGCCAGTTCGATCAGCGTCGGCCCCCCAGGTCGGACAGTCTCAGCAGCAAAACCGACTAGCACCGGTCCGCAGGCGGGCTCGCCCGCTCGGCCGGCCCTGCGGGCCTCGCCCATCGTGGCGAGAATGTCGGGGTTCGCGACGAGCTCAACAGTTGGGATGCCCTGAGCCTTCTTCAGCTTCTCCCCAGCTGGTCGAGCAGGGCGGAAATCGGCGACGGCCGCGGTCATGACAAGAAGGTCGGCTCCACCCCCAGCAGCCGTGCCACCAGCAGCCGTGCCACCAGCAGGCGGGCCCAGGACAGCCGGCCCGTCAACGGCCGACCCGGCCACGAGTCCGAGCTCGGCTTGCACCGCGGCGAGCATCTCTAGGGCCGTCTCCACTTCCACCGTTTCCACCCCCGCCGGCGCTTGCAGAGTCGACGAAACCGTTGTGACGAGACGCACTTTGGCGCCCCTGGCAGCGAGTTCGGCTGCGATAGCGTAACCTTGACGGCCCGAGGATCGGTTCCCGACGTAGCGGACCGGGTCGATGGGCTCCCTCGTACCTCCCGCGGTCACCACCGCGGACAGCCCAGTCAGAGGTGCCGACGCAGCGAGGAGGCGTGCTGCCGCTCGGACTATCTCCTCCGGCTCGGCCATCCGACCGGCTCCAAGATCCCCACCGGCGAGTCGCCCGACTCCCGGGCCGACGAAGTGCACACCTCGACGGGTCAAAGTGGCTATGTTGTCCGCCACTGCGGGGTTCTCCCACATTTCGGTGTGCATCGCAGGGCACATGAGAACCGGCGCCCGGGTAGCGAGCAGCGTCGCGCTGAGCAGGTCCGAGGAGATCCCTGCTGCGTAGACGCCGATGATCCTGGCGGTGGCCGGGGCGACGAGCACCAGATCGGCGCGTTGGCCTAGCAGGGTGTGAGGGATAGGGTCGCCAGCGCCCCAGAGCTTCGACCTGACTGGCTCAGAGGCAAGCGCCGACAGGGTCGTCTCACCGAGGAAGCGTTGCGCCGCCTCGGTCATCACCGGCGACACCCATGCACCGGCATCCACAAGCCTCCTGCAAATCTCAGCTGCCTTGTAGGCGGCGATCCCACCCGTGACACCCAGGACGACCCTCCGGCCCTCGAGGGCCCGCATGGCGTCGCGTTCGTGCTCTCCGCTCAGCTCGCGTCGTCCTGATAATCCGCCCCAGGAGCGTCAGGCTTGTGCGCTGGTGCATCCCCCTTGCCTGGAGCAGAGTCGACGGATGCGACCGCCAAAGGGTCGGGACGGCTGTAGGTGATCTTACCTGCGGCGATCTCTTCCATGGCGATCGAAAGCGGCTTGCGCGACACCGATGTCACCTGAGGCGGGACGATCGAACCCAAGCCGGCTCCGAGCTGGTTGAAGTAGGCGTTCACCTGCCGGCCGCGCATCGCGGCAAGGCTCACGAGGGTGAACTTAGAGTCGACTCGCTCCAACAGGTCCTCTACGGGAGGTTCCATCATGGTGGCTGGACGTTCCGTCAAGTTGTCTCCATCCGCTTTCGGTAGGTTTCGATTATACCGGCAAGCTCGCCGGCGGCCCGCTCAAGGTCGTCGTTGACGACCACGTGATCGGCGAGTTCGCGACCGAGCCTCTCCTCGTCGCGCCCGACAGCTAGACGCCTCGCGACGGACTGCTCGTCGTCGCCCCTTCCGCGAAGGCGTTCCTCTTGTACAGAGATGGAGGGGGCGATAACGAGAATCACGACCGCGTCAGGGTGATCACGACGGACCTGCCTTGCGCCGTCGAGCTCTATTTCAAGGAGTAGATCCCTGAACTCTCCAAGGCCAGCTTCGGGCCGCGGAGTACCGTAGAGATGGCCGGTGCCGGGAAACTCCGTCCATTCCAAGAACCCTCCAGCGCGGACCTTGGCTTCGAAGTCTTCGCGCCCGACGAACACGTAGGCGCCAGGATCCTCGCCCTGTCTAGGCGACCGGGTCGTCCACGAACGCGACAGGTCGATTTCTCCCACGAGGTCTAGCACCCGCTTTACCAGGGTGCCTTTTCCGACCCCGCCGGGACCGCACACCACGAAGATCATTCTTTGGGTGCCCCGGCGCAGCTCAGGAGAGTGTGGAGGTCAGCCGAGCAGCTCGAGGAGCTTCTTGCGCTGCTGCTCGCCTAGGCCTTGCACTCTTCGCGTGTCAGCGACGCCGAGCTCTTCGAGAACCCGCCGGGCCTTGACCTTGCCCAGGCCGGGCAGGGACTCCAGGACGGACAGGACCTTCATCTTCCCGGCGATCTCGTCGGTGCTCGCCCTGGCAAGAAGGTCGGCGACGGTCACAGACCCCATCTTCAGCTTTTCCTTGAGCTCCGCGCGCGCGCGACGGGCTTGCGCGGCCTTCTCCAGGGCAGCTTGTCTTTGCTCGGGGGTGAGGGTAGGCGGTTGAGGCATGGCGCGCACCCTAGCGCGCCGGGGAGGTCCGTGCGCCGTCTTCCGACGAGAAATGTGGCACCAGGGACGAGAAGATAGCCTCGGCGGCGGCTCTGCGGTCCTCGGCGGCGGTGACAGCCCTGCCGATCACCAGCAGGTCGGCCCCGGCCGCAAGAGCTGCCGCCGGCGTTGCCGAGCGGGCCTGGTCGTGCGAAGGGCTCCCCAGGGGGCGCAAGCCAGGGACGACAGCGAGAAGCCTCGGGGCTATCAGCTTCGCTTCGGAAACGTCCGACGCGGCGCACACCACCCCAGCGCAGCCGGCTTCCACCGCGGTGGCGACACGCTTCGCGAGAATGTGTGCCGGAGCATCCGCATCAGAGGTGAGGATCGTGACCGCAAGAGCGGCAGGGCTACCCAACCCTGCCCGTTCGGCGCCCTCGCGTAAGCCTTCGACGCCGGCTCGTAGGACCGCAGGGCCTGCGAACGCGTGGAAGGTAAGGTAGGACACCCCAAGCGAGCCGAGCACCCGCGCTGCCCTGCCTACGGTGTTTGGAATGTCAGCCATCTTCAGGTCCAAGAACACCTGATAGCCGTCCTCCACGAGCATCGCTACCGCGGCGGGCCCGGCCGCGCTGAACAGCTCCAACCCGACTTTAGCCACGCCGAACCAGGGTCTCAGCTCCCTGGCCAGGCGACCCGCTGCGACTGTGTCGTCCACGTCGAGGGCAAGGGCTAGGTGCCTACGAAGGTCGGGCTTCGCAGCCTCTGTCGCGTTCATGCGCTGTTCCTTTCAGTTGTCGGAGATCGGTGATGCCGTGCGCGTCAGCCCACGAGAGCAACTCGGAGAGGATGCGCCCAGGAGCCCTCGGGTCAGCGAAA
>JAJZNG010000201.1 GCA_021847945.1 Actinomycetes bacterium
GCCGGGCCTCGCCCGAAGGCCAACGCCGGTGCCTCAGTTACCGGCGACGCGCGCCAGCAGCCGTCGCATGCCGGCCAGCCAGCGGTCCCGGTCGGCAACTTTGGCTTTCTCGTACTCGTGAACCTGGGGGTGCGGAAGGATCAGGAACTTGCCGTCTCGAAGCGCTGCGACGACTTCGGCGGCTACCACCGATGGTTCGATGATCTCGCCGCTCGCCTCCAGCTCGCTGCGACCGGCGCCGTCACCCCCGGTCACCATCGGCGTGCGAACCCCCTGCGGACACAGGCAGTGCAGGCTGACGCCGCTGGACCCGTAGTTGACCGCAAGCCATTCGGCTATAGCCACCGACGCGTGCTTGGTCACCGTGTAGGGGGCCGACTGCATCATCATCAGCAGGCCGGCAGCCGAAGCGGTGATCACCATCGCGCCGCTCCCGCGCTGCGCCATCCCCGGTATCACGCAGCGCGCAGCGTACACGTGCGCCATGCCGTGAACCCGCCAGGAGCGCTCCCACGCTTCGTCGTCACCGAGACCCGGACCGGTCGCGATACCCGCGTTCGAGAAGTAAAGGTCGATCGGGCCGAGCGAAGCCTCCACCGAGGCGACCATAGCGGCGACCGCGTCAGGATCCCCGACGTCGGCTGCGAGCGCGATCGCCCCTGGGATGCTGTCGGCGACCTCCTGGGCCCGGTCGAGATTCAGGTCCACCACCGCGACGCGAGCCCCCAAAGCCCCGAACCGGGCGGCCACCGCCTTTCCTATGCCACCGGCTCCTCCGGTAACGACCGCCACAGCACCGTTGAACTCGAAACTTGTCACCCCAGACACTCTAGGCAACCCGCCACGCCCGACGCCGGCCTGCGCTCCCGCAAGTCGCGCTCAGCGGCGGGGCCGCGTGGCGTCCGGCTAGCCTTTGGGCATGGACGACACGGTCAAATACCTCCTTAGCGAAGACAAGCTTCCGACCCACTGGTACAACGTGGTTGCGGACCTGCCGTCCCCTCCCCCACCGCCGTTGCACCCGGCGACGCACGAGCCGGTAGGCCCCGAAGCGCTGGCTCCCCTGTTCCCGATGGCGTTGATAGCCCAAGAGGTCACCTCTGAGCGCTACGTCGAGATCCCCGAAGCCGTCCGCGACGTCTACCGGCTGTGGAGGCCGAGCCCGCTGTATCGTGCCCGACGGCTGGAGAAGGCCCTGGACACGCCGGCGCACATCTACTACAAGTACGAAGGGGTGAGCCCGGCGGGGTCTCACAAGCCGAACACCGCTGTACCCCAGGCTTACTACAACGCCCAGGAGGGCGTGACGAAGCTCACGACGGAGACCGGCGCAGGCCAGTGGGGCTCGGCGCTGTCGTTCGCCTGTTCGCTGTTCGGCATCGAATGCGAAGTCTGGCAGGTGAGGGCCTCATACGACCAGAAGCCCTACAGGCGGATGATGATGGAAACTTTCGGGGCTTCGGTGCACCCCAGCCCGTCAGATCTGACCGCCTCGGGAAGGGCGGTCCTCGCCGAGCACCCCGACTCCCCGGGAAGCCTAGGGATAGCGATCAGCGAAGCAGTGGAAATGGCAGCGGCCGACCCCGCCGTGCGCTACGCCCTCGGCAGCGTGTTGAACCACGTGCTTTTGCACCAGACGGTTATCGGTCAGGAGGCCCTGGCGCAGATGGAGATGGCCGGGGAAACCCCGGACGTGATAGTCGGCTGCACCGGGGGCGGGTCGAACTTCGGGGGGTTGGTGTTCCCGTTCCTGCGCGAGAAGCTCGCCGGTCGGATGAACCCTGTGATACGCGCCGTGGAGCCGGCGTCGTGTCCGTCTTTGACCAAGGGGCGCTACGCCTACGACTTCGGTGACACTGCCGGGCTAACCCCGCTGCTCAAGATGCACACCCTCGGCCACGAGTTCGTGCCCGACCCGATCCACGCTGGCGGCCTCCGCTACCACGGCATGTCCCCGCTGATCTCTCACATCTACGAGCTCGGCCTGATCGAGGCTGTCGCGAAACCCCAGTCGGAGTGCTTCGCTGCGGGTGTCCGATTCGCACGCGCAGAGGGGATCATCCCTGCGCCGGAGCCGACCCATGCTCTAGCAGCCGCTATCGAAGAAGCGCTGGCGTGCAAGCAGACCGGCGAGACCAAGGTGATCCTCACGGCGCTGTGCGGGCACGGCCAGCTGGACCTGCCTTCTTACGGGCGTTACCTGGCCGGGGATCTCGTCGACCACCAGTTGAGCGACGAAGCTGTCGCTGCGGCCATGGCCAACCTCCCTGTCACCAGCTGAGCTGACCAGTTCGCGCAGGGCGCGCAAGCTCGCTCCTGGTAGCCTCAGGGGGTGCTTGCGCTTCGCACGAGCACCCGCATCAGCGCCTCGGCGGCCGGCCATGTCGGGCTGCCGCCCAGCGCAGCGCCGAGCAACTCGTCCACAGTCGCTTGTGCGTCCACGCCAGGGCAGTGCAAGGCAAGGACCCCGGTCCCTTGGCGTTCCAGCTCTGCTCTGACCCCCGGGCCGAGCGCCGGGCGCTGCCCGGCGAGGACCTCACCCGCGCCTGGCAGCCCGTCCACTACGGAGCGCAGCCGCCTGAGGAGCGCGAACAGCATCGACAGCTCGCCTTCGGAGCCTTGGAGACGGCCGTCGGAGGTGCCCGCCTCCAAGGAGCCCCCTGCGAGAACCGCCCCCCACATGACGCTGTCAGCTACGTCGGCGACGCTCGGGAAGATCCTTCCAGCCGTCGCAGCGTCCACCCCCGCGAGCTCAGCGAGAGCTGTTACGTCGCCGAAAGCCCCGGATGGCCATGAGGCACGGGCGACACTGATGACGGCTTCGTAGACGGCGCGGCCCGCGGCGTCGGTGGGGCATCGGGGGTCGCTGTCGTAGCCTTCCTCGCTGAACGCGAGAGCCAGGGCGAGGATAGCTTCGCCTACAAGCCGGGGAGAAAAAGCGTCCGGTTCGACGTACAAGCGCAGCACCGCCCCGTCTATCAACGCGTGCATCAACGAGACGAGCCTCCTAACATCGAGAGGCGCCTTGACACGCCGCCCGAGCAGCGACAACGTAGCGGCGAGGATCGGCGCCAGCTCGTCGGTGATACGACCGTAAAGTCGCTCCCGGTCCCCCAGCAGCTCACGCGCTACTTCGGCGTCCCTGTCGCTCAGCGCGCTGGGACCCTTCCACCGTTCGCTGGCTGTGATAGCCGCCGCCTGCAGGAGCCAACCGGCCGGGCCGCCCGGCGCTTTGAACTGGGCCTCCACGTTCGCGGCCATCGACGCTACGATCGCCTCCTCGAAGCCCACCTCCGCCCGCAGCACCTCGTCGAAGGCTGCTGCCATGTCACCTAGAGACTCGTCGAAACCAGCCCACGACGGGTCCGCAGCGGCCCGGGATATCGCTCTTAGCACCGGATCCGCGCTGGAAGGGTCGGCCGAGCGGAACACCCTGTACGCGGTGTCTTTGGGTACTCCGGCTGCCAGACCGAGCGAGGAGGCGTTGAGGGCGGATCGCAGCACGTCTATCGGGGCGCTCCCGAGCTTCGCCAAGCCGGCGTCGACCATCTGATCCTGCTTGTCTTGCCGGTTGGAGTCGCGTTTGGTCATCGCAGCGGCCCTCCCACGTGCGTCATGGCATGCCGAGCCAGCGCTTCCCCACAGCGGCCTTGGTCGCGGTGCTTGAAGGAACGCTCGCGCAGGGAAACCCGGCCAGCCCCGGCGGTGACCTTCAGACCACGACGCTCACCCCTGCCGCGTTTTCGTACCATGAGTCTCAAAATAATACAAACTGCTTCTGGCAGTCGGCATGGCTCTTGGTTATCGTTCCTTGGGGAGGAAGCCGCCGTGTTGGCCGTCGATGACGGCTGCCAGAAGAGCGAAGGAGCGAGACATGACACGACAACACGCGCCGTCTCCGCGCGGTTCAAAGCCTGGCCGGCTCGCCCGGCGGATCTCTATTACGCTAGCTGCGACGGTCGCCCCGTTCGCTGTCGGTGTCGTCGCGCTCCCGGCGTCCACCGCGTCCGCCCAGGGCACCAGCTACACGTGGACCGGCGCTTCGACCAGTTCAGCGGACTGGAGTGACACGGCTAACTGGGGCGGCTCGGCTCCTAGCGGGACCGTTGGCACCTTGACGTTCCCCGACCTGTCTTCTTGCGACACATCACCGACTAGCTCGTGTTACACGTCAACCGACGACGTCTCGGGAATTAGCGCAAATGGCGTCGAGCTGACCGGGGGTCACTACACGATCTCAGGCGACGGTCTCAGCGTCGGTTCTGGCGATATCACCGAGTCCTCACCCTCAACTGCGACTTTTCCGACCTCCGACACGCTCAGCCTTCCGCTCGCTCTCACCGCCGCCCAAACGTGGGGGATCACCGGCGCAGACCTGAACGTGACGGGGGGCGTCACCGGCACGAACAACTTAACCGTGTCTTTGAGCCCGAGTAGCTTCGGACCTGCAACGCTCAGCCTTTCGGGGACCGTTGCTCCCGGCTCGTTCACGGCGTCAGGGCCAGCTCTCGGCGCCGGCGGGTTCCCGTCCACTAACGGCACGGTGCTGCTGTCCCCGGGAACCAGCCTTGAGACATCTGGGACGGTCAGCTTGTCCAACGTGAGCCTGCAAGGATCTGGCCCTGGTAG
>JAJZNG010000208.1 GCA_021847945.1 Actinomycetes bacterium
GAATGACCTCGTGTCATTAGGGTGTGGCTACTTCGCGACGAGTAGGAAATGCTGATGGGGCAATGGTTTTGTTGCTTCAGCCGGTTCGCGAAGTGCCCCTAACCCCGGAGATATCGCAGTGTCACCGTGATATCCCCGGGTTTTGCTCTCGTTCGGGGGCTGCCTAGACGCCCGAGCTGCGGCTTCGGCGGGGTCGAGCGGGGCCTTGGAAGGGGTGGCCGGTGTCGGCGGCGATCTGCTCAGCGGCCTGGCGGGAGATGCGGCGCATCTCGGTGAGGACCTCTTCTAGGCGGTGGCGGTTGGCCACCCACTCCCTGTAGAGCTCGGCCTCCTCGGCGGAGATGATCCGGGACACTGTGCGCCCGCCTTCCTTCCACGACAGCTGCCAGTAGGGCCCGTGGCGCTCCGCCGGGTCAGCGCAGCGGCAGTTGGGGTTGTGGCAGGAGGTGTAGCGCTCGACGAGGCTCCCCTCGCAGGTGAAGCCCACCTCGCCGAGGCTTGCCTTGGCGGCCTCGTACTCGGCGCGCAGCGCCTCCAGGCGTCGGGAAAGACGCGCTCCCGGCATCGTCCAGTATGATACTGGACGCTCATGGGCTGTGGGTCCATGGGTTCCTCGGAGCGCCGCCCGGCGCTGGAAGCCCTCTGCGAGCTGGAGGCGTTACTGGCCCGCTCGGCCGGCGGGGCCGGTCTCGACGAGCTGGAGCGTGCTTCGGAGGAGCGTGGCCGGGAGGTGGCACGCCTCGCCCTCCAGTCACACCTCGACGCCCTGGGCGACGGCGACGTCGGAGAGGCGGTCACCCTCCAGGGGGAGGACGGACCGGTCCGCCTCGCCTACAAGAGGCTCCACGACCGGTCGTTCCTGAGCCTCGTGGGCGAGCTGAAGTTGAACCGCATGGGCTACGGCGCGCCCGGCCACGAGAGCGTCCACCCCCTCGACGCCGCCCTCCGGCTCCCGGGGCGCTGCTACAGCTACGAGCTCCAGCGCCGCCTGGTGCGCCTGGCCGTCTGCGGCCCCTTCGACGAGGCGGTGACGACCCTCCAGGAACTGACCGGCGCCAGCATCCCGAAGCGCTCCGCCGAACAGGTCCTGGTGGACGCGGCGGCCGACTTCGAGGCCTTCTACCAGGGCCGCGCCGACGCCGCTTCGGCCCTCGGGGAGGGTGAGATCCTGGTCGGGGCGATCGACTGCAAGGGCGTCCCGATGGTGAGGTCCGAGGGCGCCACCCCGGTCGTCAGGCGCAAGAAGGGGGACAAGGCGAACAAGAAGAAGATGGCGACCGTCGCTGCGGTCTTCTCCCAGCCGCCCCGGGTGCGGACTGCCGAGCAGGTCATCGCGAGCCTCTTCCGCACTGCCCCGACCCCTTCGCCCAAACAGCTCCACCGCAAGCCGAGCGACAAGCGCGTCTGGGCGAGCCTCGTGTCGGGCAAGGACAACTTCATCGCCGACGTGAGGGCCGAGATGGACCGGAGGGACCCCGAGCGGGCCCACACCTGGGTGATGGTCACCGACGGCGAACGGGCCCTCCAGCGGCGGGTAGCGCTCAACTTCCAAGGCGTCACGCTCGTCTTAGACCTCCTACACGTCACGGAGAAGCTGTGGAAAGCGGCCCACGCGCTCTACCCCGAAGGCAGCCCCGAAGCCGAGGCGTTCGTGAAGGAGCGGGCCCGGCGCATCCTCGACGGCCAAGCCTCCCAGGTGGTAAAGGGCCTCCGCCAGATCGTCACGAAACGCCGCCTCACGGGCAACAAGGCCAAGGCGCTCAGCAGTGCGGCCGACTACTTCTACGCCAACCGCTCCCGCATGGCCTACGACCTCTACATGGCCAACGGCTGGCCGATCGCAAGCGGAACGGTGGAAGGCACGTGCAAAGTGTTGGTCCGTGACCGCTTCGAGCGGTCTGGCATGCGCTGGGTCGAGAAGGGCGCCGAGGCCATGCTCAAGATGCGAGCCGTGTACCTGTCAGGCGACCTCGACGAATACTGGGCCCTGCATGTCGAGCTGGACCAGCAACGGCTCTATCCCCAAGCACTCCGCCTACTCGTCGGAAAGTAGCCACACCCGTGTCATTAGGTGAGTCCCGCGTTGACATCAAGCCACACCAGGTGTCGGTTGTCCACCGCGTGATCACGAACTACCCACACCGGTTCCTGCTGTGCGACGAAGTCGGGCTCGGCAAAACCATCGAGGCCGGCATGATCCTCAAGGAGCTGAGAGCGCGCGGATCAGCGGAACGAGCGCTCGTCATCGTCCCGGCGAACCTAGTCCGGCAGTGGCAGTTCGAGCTCAAGTCCAAGTTCAACGAAACCTTTTCGATTATAAACAACGACACGGTCAGGTACCTCCGCAACACTCAGCGGCTCGAGGACAACCCCTTCCTCGTTTACGACAGCGTCATCGTTTCTAGCGCGTGGATCTCGAACCCAGCTTGGGCGAAGCTCGCCGCAGAGGCCACCTGGGACATGGTGGTCGTCGACGAGGCACACCACGCCCGCGTACGTCGTAGCGGAAACCGACGCGAAGAAACTCTTCTGTACAGAGCGGTCAGAGATCTGGCGGCACCCGATGCCTTCTCGAACCGAGCTGCGCTGTTCTTGACGGCGACCCCGATGCAGCTCGACTCCGGCGAACTGTACTCGTTGATCGACCTCCTCGACCGGGCCCTATTCCCCACAGAAGACCACTTTCACCAACACCGGGCCAAATTGCCGGGGCTCAACCGCCTCGTGCAGGACTTGTCGGAGCACGGCTTCCCGCCGCCGGACGTAGACCCGGACCTGGTGATCTCCCGAGTAGCGACCTGGCTCAACATCGATGAGGCAACGGCGGCAGCACACCTACATGGCGGCAAAGAGTCAGCCGCCAAACTATGCGTTGAACTGTCCTCTCGCCATCTGCTCTCTGAAATCCTTGTCCGCAACCGAAAGAAGGTCGTCGGCGGCTTCATGCCGCGACAGGCCCACCGCTGGCAGGTGGACCTGACGGATGGCGAACGAAAGGCTCTCAACGGCGTCGAGGCCTATGTCCGCGAGGGGTACGCGCGTGCCGCACGTGCGAACGATGCGGCAATCGGGTTCGTCATGGTGACATTCCAAAAGCTCATGGCTAGCAGTATCCGAGCCCTGCGGTCATCGCTTGACCGCCGACGCGCGCGGCTGGAGAAGAGCGCCGGCACCCGAGCCTCGACCATGAGGACGAAGCTCAGCGTACCTGACATGGAGGGCCATCTTGATGAGGACTACTTCCTCAGTCGTCTGCTAGATGAACTGGCCGCAGCGAACGTACAAGAGGCAGCGGACCTCAAGCTGCTCGTCGAGCTCCTCGATGCCGTACCCGCTGACTCAAAGGCAGACACGCTCGTTACCCAGCTCCAGGCACTTGAGCGACTGGAGCAGGACCCAAAGGTACTCCTATTCACAGAGTTCCGAGAAACGCAAGAGTACCTCCGTGGGCGACTCCAAGCCATCGGGTGGGACGTACAGCTCTTTCATGGTCAGCTCAAACCAGAAGCCAAGGACGCCGCAGTGGAGGCGTTCAGAGCATCGACAGGGCCGAGCATCCTGCTTAGCACGGAAGCCGGCGGTGAGGGGCGCAACTTTCAGTTCTGCCACCTCCTTGTCAACTACGACCTTCCCTGGAACCCGATGCGAGTGGAGCAGCGCATCGGCCGTGTCGACCGCATCGGTCAAACGAACACAGTGCAGGTGTTCAACTTCTGGGTGAAAGGCACAGTAGAGGAGCGTGTGCTCGATGTCCTCGAACGGCGTATCAATGTATTCGAGGAGACGATCGGCGGCTTGGACCCGATCATCGGCGACACTGAACGAGACCTCGCCAAGATCCTTCAGTTGGGCGGCGATGAGCGTGAGAAGGCCCTGCGACGGTTCGAAGAGCAGATCGAAAGGAAGGTTGTAGAGGCGCGTGAAGCGGAGGAAAAGATGCGAGACTTCATAATGGAGACCAAGAGCTACTCGAAAGAGATCGCCCTCACCTTGGCCGGTGAGGTGTCACCGATAACCCCCGCTGACCAGGAGGCCTTTGTGGGCCGACTGCTCGCCGACGTCAACACGTACATGAGCCGGAAGCCTGACGGGACATTCGAGATCACGTTCCACGAGCCCTTCGTCAGCGACTTTCCGAAGCACTCGAGGGAAGGAGGACGGAAGCGGACGGTGGCATTGCGACCTGACGTGATGCCTGATAGCGAACACGTCGAGTACCTGGCGCTAGGTCACGCCGTAGTCGACGACTTGGTCGCTCGAGTGACCAGCCCCTCGTACTCGGGCTCTGCTGCAGCCTTCGAGGTCCAGGCTGGCGAACTGCCGCTTCGGTCTGGGTGGGTCGTAATATACGAGCTCGGCGTCCCAGGGTTGAAGGAGGTCCGAGAGCTCGCCCCGTTCTTTGTTGACGACGATGGGACAGTTGATACCGAATTAGGGCAACGCCTCCTGAGACGCGCCGCATCCTTCCCCCATGATCATGCGCTCTCGCCTTCTGACATCCCAGTCGACCGGTTGGACGAAGCACTGGAAGCGGCTGAAGGCGCTGCGTTCGCCCGCCTGGCGGAACTGGAAAGCCAGGCCCACGCGGACAGCCTACGCCGCATGGACCGGGAACGCGCAAAGCTCAAC
>JAJZNG010000065.1 GCA_021847945.1 Actinomycetes bacterium
TCTGGAATGCCAGAAGCTGAGGGGTTTCGTCCCTGCATGGGACACACCAGCTGGCCGAGAAGTTGAGCAGCACCCACTTACCGACGTACCCCGACAGTGTGTATCTGCCGGTCCCCGTGACCGACGTGCCCGACACTGCTGGTGCGGCTTTGCCGATCAGCGGGCTGGCGGTAACAGAGTTGGAGGACGGTTTCGTGGAGGCGAGCAGCGTTATCAGCACCGCCAGGAGCACCGCGACGGCGACGGACGTGTACAGGACCACCCTGGACCGACGCCGTTTGGGGACCTCGGCTTCTCCGTCGGTCACCGCCTGGTCGGAAAGGGTCGTCATTGGGCGGCTCCCGCGGCTCCTATCCCCTTGAAGGCAACTGGTGCCCCGACCAGGGACTGCTTGTCGGTCGACTCCGCAACGGCCTCACCGACGACCCGGTCGGCCGCTTCCGATAGCTGGCCGGCACGCCTGCGCCGCCGGGGCCACGCTGAAAGAGCAGTCCCCAGGGCCATCACTCCCCCACCGAGCCAGATCCAACTGACCAGAGGTTCCACTATCACCCCGATGACGGCGGCCGATGTCGGCTTGGCAGGGGTAGACGCAAGCGTCAAGTAGACATCCTCGGTCAGGGTGCTGTGAACCGACGGCGTACCGATCGCCTCCTGGGCGAACGGGTAGTCGCTGACCGCGGGGGTGAGGCGCACCTTGGAGTCCATGATCACGACGGCTTCGAGACCGGTGTGTGTAGAAGTAGCAACGTTGGCGGGACCTACGTAGCGGAAGGTGTGGCCCTCGAACGATGCCGTCTGGCCCGGACTGAGGGTCAGCTGACGGCTCGCCGCGAACGAGTGGCTCGCGGCGAAGCCTACGGCTATCAGAACCACTCCGATGTGGACGATCATCCCGCCCCCCGACGGTCCGGTGAAACCCGCGAGGCCGCGGCGGCCTTTGACTTCTACGAAAAGCTGGCGGACCGCCGTCGCCAAGGCGAAGGCTCCGAGGCCGAACGCTAGGAGCGGGTTCAAGCCACGGACTCCGGCCGCTACCGAGACAGCCAGCACGGACACGGCGAACAGGGCAGGTCCGAGTAGGCGCCGTCGAAGCAACCCGGGCGAGCTCCGCCGCCACGGCAGGACCGGGGCGACCGCCATCAAGAACAAGATGCACACCACGATCGGCATCGTCAGCGTGTTGAAGTACGGGGCTCCGACGGTCACCTGCTGACCGTTGACCGCTTGGACGACGAGAGGGTAGACGGTGCCGAGGAGGACGACTAGTGCGAAGGCCCCGAAGGCGAAGTTGTTCACCAGGAAGGCCGCCTCGCGCGACGCAGCAGAGCCGATCGACCCGGGAGATCGGAGCAGGTCGCCTCTCCAGGCGAGCAGGCCAACTGACAGAGCGACGACAACCCCGAACAGGACAAGCAGCGCCGGGCCTATGCCGGTGTTGTTGAACGAGTGGACGGACGCGAGCACACCCGAGCGAGTGAGGAACGTCGCGAGGATGGTGAGGCTGAACGTCGCTGCCAGAAGCGAAAGGTTCCACACTCGGAGCATCCCGCGCTGCTCTTGGACTCTCACCGAGTGAAGGTAGGCCGTGGCGGTGATCCAGGGCACGAAAGCTGCGTTCTCCACCGGGTCCCATGACCAGTAGCCGCCCCATCCGAGAACCTTGTAGCTCCACCACGCGCCGAGGATCAGCCCGAAGGTGAGGAACCCCCAGGAGAAAAGCGTCCACCGGCGCATCTCGACGAGCCACCCTTCACCTACCCTTCCGGTGATCAAGCTGGCGCACGCGAAGGCGAACGGGACGGTGAACCC
Organism: Actinomycetes bacterium; assembly: GCA_021847945.1. GTDB lineage: Bacteria > Actinomycetota > Acidimicrobiia > Acidimicrobiales > Palsa-688 > JAJZAM01. Next base: position 1,813 of record JAJZNG010000065.1, read on the forward strand.
GACCAGGCCGAGGTACAAAAGGGGCGGGTGGAAAGCCACGAGCACGTTATTCTGCAGCAGAGGGTCGGGACCGGGACCGTCGGTGGGTATCGCGCCTTTGACCAGGGTGAAAGGGTTGGAGCCGGTCAGCATCAAACCGAAGAAGAAGGCGGCAACCCCGTAACAGATCGCCGTCGCCCAGCCGACCAGAGGGTCCGTGGCCCGCCTACGAAAGCGTATCGCTGTCGCGGCTATCCAACCGGCCAAGACGAGACCCCACAGCAGGATCGAACCGGCAAGGTTGGACCACATGGCCGTGACCCTGTAGAGCAGAGGGGTCTGGGTGCTGTCGTTGGCCGCCACGTAGGCCAGACGGAAGTCGTGGGTGATGAGGGCGTGCTGCATGGCGACGGTCGCCAGTACAGCCCCGGCGAGTATCACCCAGGTGTAGACCCGGCCGGCCCTCACGAGGTTGGGCTTGTTGCGGATCAACCCGACGATCAGCGTGACGCATCCCACCACTGCAGCACCGAAGGCGAGAAGGTCAGAGCTTTCGCCGAGGGCTGCGTTCACGATCCACCCGTCTGGGCTGCTACCGACTTCGGCTCGCCCTTGGCCGGGACGTAGTTTGCGCTGTGCTTGACCATGATCAGGTCGGAGTCGAACACGTCGCTACCTTGGGCGAAGTGGCCTTGGAGCACTACTGGGATACCAGGCTTGAACAGTTGCGGGGGATCCGCGCTGTCTACCACCGAGACCGTCTTACCCTGGTAGGAGATGTCGAAGACGGTTTTGTGGTCGACCTGGCTCACCTTGGCTCCCACGGTCCCCATGATCCGGAAATACTTGACTCCAAGCGACTTGCGCTGGGCGAGGGCTTGGGGGACCGTCTGGTAGTAGGAGAGGGCGTTTCCGAGACCCTCGAAGAGCAGGAAGCCTATAGCCGCCAAGATGACAGCGCCGGCTACTACCTGGCGCCGCCTCGAGCCGAGCATGGACCTGCGAGCCCTAACCCTTGGTGCGGGAGCTACCGCCGAACGCCCCACGCTTCGAGGCTCGTCGACCTCGGTGTCGGTCTTAGTCGTCAAGGCTCCTCCTTGGATGCTTGCGCCCGGGGTGCGAGTCTCTTTGCCAGTGCCCTACCTCGCAGCACGATCCGGAGGGAGTAGACGGCAAGCACTCCTGCGGTAGCACCCCAGCCGCCCGCGACGTAGCCGTTCACGGCGCCACTCCGTCACTTCTAGGACCGGCACCTGTGAGAACGCCTCCCTCGGCGCGACGCTCCGAGATGGCGTTGTCGAAGCCCTCGTCGGCGTAGCGGTCCTCGAGAACCTCGACCCTGTAGCGGTGCAGGACAAGCCATGCAAAACCCAAGCCGAACGCCACGAACGACAGGAGCATCGTGTAGAGCTGCTCACCGTGGATAAGCGGGTTCGCACGAAGCAGGGTGCTCGTCTGGTGCAAGCTGGCCCACCACGTCGTCGCCTCGTGGTCTACAGGCACCAGCAAGACGCATACGACGGCCACTATGGCACTTCGCTTTGCGAGGGCGTCGGGATCCCCGCCGGTGCGTCGCAAGGCTAGATAGCCGATGAACACAGCGCACAGAAGCGCCGTGATCGTCAACCTGGGATCCCACGTCCACCAGACCCCCCAAGTCGGGCGACCCCAGATCGACCCGGTAACCAACGTGAGCACGCAGAACACCACGCCAACCTCGGCCGAGGCAGCGGCCAGGCGATCCCAACGTCTGGTCCTGGTCCGTGGCCACAGGTAGGCGAGACTGGCGAGGGCGCAAAGGCCGAACCCGGCGTAGCACATCGTGGCTACAGCGGGGTGCACATATATCAGCCTGACCAGCTGTCCTTGGACCTTGTCAGGGGGTGTCACGACGAGGCCGAGCCAGGCTGTCAGGGCAGCTGTTATGAGCGTGGACCCGCCTAAGATCCGCGTGACACGATCCGAGGTCCCCGTGACCCGACCCGACGAAGACGAAGCGCCCTGGGCGACCCGGTGAGCGAACGGCTCGGCTTTCCCTGAGCCTAAGGGTGGCTGTGAACCTCCCTCTCGGACCCGGTCAATCGAACCGGCTTCTGTGTCTGCTTTAGGGTTCATGACTCCTCCACGAGGATCGAGAATGCCAGGCTTCCGGCGGCTACGTAGATCACCGTGAAACTGATAAGAAGTGAAAGCCACTTCCAACCGTCGGTGCCGCCCCCTGCGGTCCCGAGCGCCGCCATCCAAGCCTGAGTGGCGCCCAGCAGGACCGGAGCGACCACCGGCAGGATCAGAAGAGGCAACAGGGTCTCCCGGACTCTAAGACCTGCTGCGATCATCCCGTACAGGGTCCCGGCTGCGGCCAGTCCGACACTGGCAGCCAAGCAGGTGACCACCAAAAGGGCTGGGTCGTGAAGTTCGATGCCGAACAGCACCACGACGCCGAAGCCGAGGAGGACCTCCAACACGAGCAGTTCGGCGACCACTGCAAGGGTCTTCCCGAGAAAAATTCCGGCCGGGTCCAGGCCCGACAGGCGCAGCGAGTCCCTGGCACCGTCAGTGGCTTCTATCGCGTAGCTGCGCTGAACTGCAAGGAGCGAGCTGAGCAGGACAGCCACCCAGAACAAGCCGGCCGCAGCCTTGGTTAGGAGATTCTGGTCTTGGTCGAAAGCAAAGCCGAACAGAACCAACACGAGCACTGCGTAGGGTGCGACCTGGGTCGTCGTCACCCGGCTGCGGAACTCGATCCTCAGGTCCTTGGAGCCCACCAGCAGGGCGTCACGCCACAATTCGCTCCACCTCCGCCGGTTCGCTGCCCCGGCAGGCTGGACCCGGTGCCACCTCGACGACCACGCCGCCGGCGACGGTGGCTATGTGCCCAGCGAGGGGCTCCGCCCGGTCGGACTCGTGAGAGGCGATCACCACGGTCCTGCCCCGTGACGCCGCGCTCTTTACGAGACCGTCGAGCAGGTCCCTGTGATCGGCGTCGAGACCGGCATGGGGTTCGTCCAAGAGCCACAGCTCCGGATCGCGAGCCAGGAGGACTGCCAGTGCGACCCGGCGTCGCTGACCTGCGGAGAGGGAACGCACGGGCGTGTCCGCCAGACGCCCCACGAGGCCGAGGGTTTCGAGGGCACAAGAAGCCCGGTCCGAGCTCACCCCGCTAGAGCGCAGAGCGAACCTCACGTTGTCGGACACGCCGAGGTCGTCGTAGAGGCCGCTCGTGTGACCGAGAAGCCCGATCCTGCGGCGAACTGCTCTTTGGTCTAAGACAAGGTCGGATCCAAGGACCCTGGCCTCGCCGGACACCACCCTCAAAAGCCCGGCTGCCGCTCGGAGGATGCTCGTCTTGCCGGCTCCGTTCGCCCCGCGCAAAAGTACGACGTCACCGCCGGAGACGTCGAGGTCGACGCCGGCGAGCACCGGAAAGCGGCCTGCGAAGGCGACCGCCGAGCGAAAACGGATCACCGGCTCCATTGCACCTCCGCTAGGCTACCCAGCGGTGCAGCGTTAGTGCCATTCGGCGCATGCGGGGCGCTCCGCCTCACACAGAAGCCAGCCGGCTGAGTCCTAGAGCGTCCAGGACGTCGGTGAACGCCGTCGACAGGACGTGCAGTTCCCCGGTTAGCAGCAACACTCCCAAACCTGACAACGCCAAGCCTGATACAAGGTTTATGCCCCGAAGATGCCGCCGGGAGAATGAGAAGACCCCGGCGAACCTCGCGAATGCGAGGCCAGCCGCCACGAAGGGCACTCCTAGCCCCAGCGAGTACACGACCAGCATCGCCTCGCCTCTCAAGAGGGTGTTCGAGTCGCTGGCTAGAGCCAGAACCGCAGCTAGGACCGGACCTATGCACGGCGTCCAGCCGAAAGCGAAGGCCATCCCCATGACCGGGGCGGCCCAGTCGCCTAGTCGGGAAGGCGAGACGTGGAAACGTCGCTCCCGCAGGAGCCATTTTGGAGTTACCAGACCAGCGAAGAGAAGGCCTGCTACGACTATCACGATCCCTGCGAGCCGATCGAGGCCGACCTGGTGGGAACTGAGCGTTCGGCCCAGTCCACTCGCGGTCGCCTCGAGCGCTGCGAACACGACGGTGAATCCGGCTACGAAGCCAAGCGTCGCCCTCAGGAGGCGGCGACGATCGGGCTTGGTAGCGGCCCCGAGCTCAGAAACGCCGACGCCAGACATCATCGAAAGGTAAGAGGGAACTAGGGGAAGCACACAAGGCGACAGAAAGGAGATGACCCCCGCCCCGAAGGCTATTACGAACCCGACCGGGGAGTGCAGGACAAGCTGATTAGCGTTCATTTGGCCGATTCATCATTGCACTGACCGCCACTAGAGTACTTTCGGGTGGAGAAACGACTGTGCCGGGACCGCTTGAGCATGTCAGTGCTCAAGCAGCGTCCGGTTGCTGTAAGCATCTCCTTCCGCCTTGGAGGAGCCGACGGAGTCTCGGTTGAAGCAGCCAAATGGGCCGCCGCGCTGCGGATTCTAGGATTCGACGTGAGGACGGTCGCGGGATCGGGTCCCGTAGACGATCTCGTCGCTGGCCTCGACGCGGGAACCTGGCTGACCGGGCGGCCTCAGGCCCCGCTGGATAGGAGCGCCCTGGAGAGGTCGCTGCGCGGGGCGGACCTGGTCGTAGTGGAGAACTTGTGCTCGCTGCCGCTTAACCCTGCCGCCCGGGACGAGGTAGCCCGCCTTCTGAGGGGACGAAGGGCCATCATGCGCCATCATGACCTTCCCTGGCAACGGGAACGTTTCGCCGCTCAGCCCCCACCTCCCGACGACCCCTCGTGGGTGCACGTGACGATAAGCGAACTGTCGGCCCGCGAGCTGGCGGATAGGGGCATCAACGCCACTGTCCTGCGGAACTGCTTTGACACAGCCCCGCCGAAAGGCGACCGTGAAGCCACCCGACGAGCTCTCGGCGTCAAACCAGACGATCTGGTGGTCCTCCAGCCCACGCGGGCCATCCCACGTAAGAATATCCCCGCTGGTCTCGCCCTAGCCGAGCATCTCGGAGCGTTCTACTGGCTTCTCGGTCCAGCCGAGGAAGGCTACCAGGACACCCTCGAAGGCCTTTTGAGCCGGGCGCGGGTGCCAGTGCGCCACGGGACTGTCGCCCCTGTCGGTCCGAGCACTGGAGTGCAACACGCTTACGCTGCGTGCGACGTGGTTGCCTTCCCGTCGACCTGGGAGGGTTTCGGGAACCCGCCGCTAGAAGCCGGCATCTTCATGCGCCCGGCGGTTGTGGGGAGCTATCCAGTCGCCAGCGAACTTCGCCACCTCGGGTTCGACTGGTTCGCTCCGGACGACCCAGACAAGCTGGCCGGCTGGCTCGACAGCCCCCAAGACGGCGTTCTGCTCCACAATCGCCGGCTTGTCCGGCGTCATTTCGACATAGCAGATCTACCCGGCCGCCTCGCCAAGCTGATGATCGCCGCAGGTTGGGACCTCCTAAGCGGAGGCCCTGTCAGCTAGGCCCCACCGCCGCGACGATCGCCGGCAGACGGCCGCGCTGCTCTACACGTCGCTTGCCGAGCCTTGACGGTTCGTTGGCGGCACCAGCCTGAAGCGGCGGCGCCGAGCCTTGACCGCGAGCAGGCTCGTAGCGGCGCGAACTGCCGGGTCCGGTCGCACCGGCTCGGGCGGCCTGCTCGTTACCTTCTCCGGGGCGTGGTTTGGGGGCCTCACGACCGATATTGTCGGCGGATACAGCGACCCCTTTCGCGTGGGGCTCTCACGTCGTGACAAAACAGGACCTACGAAGTCGTAAAGCGCGTTTCGAGGCATTAGGCGAAACCGAGCCGAAGGTGTGACAGGCACGGCGAGTCTGCGAGTATGGTCAGATGCGCACTGAGCAGGATAGTTGACTGTGATGTGGAGATGAGTGGCCCTGTCGGCGGACTCCTCCGACGCCGCATGCCGGCTCAGCAACGGCGGAACCAGCTTCTTGACGCCGCCCTCGAACGCTTTGCCCGCAAGGGGTATCACGACACTTCGATGGAGGAGATCGCAGAGGCCGCCGGGGTGACCAAGCCGGTCCTGTATCACCATTTCGCTTCGAAGACCGAACTTTTCGTGGAGCTACTCGATACGGTCGGGGAGAAGCTTCTCCTCGACATGTCCGCGAGGATCTCGGCCGAAACGAGCCCCTACCGGCGGGTGCTGGCAGGCTTTAGTTCGTACTTCGAGTTCGTCAGCACGTCCACGAGCGCCTACCAGCTGCTCTTCGCGAGCGGAGCGCGCATGAGCGAGGAGTTCGCTGCTCCGGTCCGTAAACTTGAGGAGGAAGTGGCAAAGGTGATCGCAAGCTTCGTCGAAGCCGACATCGACGACAGCCACAGGGAGCTTCTCGGGTTTGCCATCGTCGGCCTCGGGGAGGTTGCCGCGCGGCGCTGGGTGACGACCCGCCTGACCGGCGGCGAAGCTTCCGTCGACGACGCTCTGAGCTCGACAGGTCCGGCCGGCGGCGGTGAACGAATTGCTTCGCAACGGTTGGACCCCGGCGAGGGCGACCTGATGGCAGTGCGACTCGCCGATCTGGTGTGGGCAGGGTTGAGAGCTCTGCCCGCCGACAAGTCCGCCGTCCACGAAAGTAAGAAAGAGCCGGTTATCCCTTGAGCAACACCTCGCAACCCGCATCTGCCCGCCTCGAACAGCCGCAGCCGGAACAGCCGCAGCCCAAAGCGGCCCAGCGCAAGCCAACCCTGCGCATTCCACCAAACTGCGACCTGACCCTGGGCATCGTATGCGTCGACACACCGGAACCCGGTGTGACGGTTTGGAGGATGACAGCAGGAGAACACCTGGCCAACCCAATCGGGGTGGTTCAGGGAGGGTTCGTGGCTGCGTTCGCTGACACCGCCATGGCGTCTTCGACGATCACGAACCTCGCCGGCAGGAAGGCGTTCACGGCCAACACGGAGATGAAGATCAGTTTCGTCAGGGCTGCGCCGGTCGGGGAGCCCCTGACGTGCACTGCGAGGGTGATCGGCGGTGGCTCGCGGATCACTTTCGTCGAGGCAGAAGTGTCCGACGCCGCGGGCAATCTCATAGCCAAGGCGTCGTCCACCTACCTTCTAACTCCTAGGGAGTGAGCCCCGGCTAGCTCCCTAGGAGGGCCCACCGGCACCGAGACGCCCGAAGGGCGCCTTTCCAAATGCCTGCCTCAGATGACCGGCGCGCTTCTAGCCGGCTCCGCCCGAGGTCAGCTCAGCGCAGCGAGAACCGCGTCGGCGCTGCTGACGTCGAGACCGAGAGTGTCTTCGACAGCGAGGTGGGTTACTACACCATCCTTGATAACCGCTGCGTAGCGCTTGGACCTGACGCCGAGCCCACCGCCGGTCAGGTCGACGTCCAAGCCGATCGCCTTGGTGAACAGCGCCGAGCCGTCGGCGATCATACCGACGCCTTCGCCGACCTCGTTGGCCCGGCCCCACGCTCCCATGACGAAAGCATCGTTGACCGAGACGCAGAAGATACGGTCGACACCCTTGTCTTTCAGGTCGTCAGCCCGGATCACGAAACCAGGCAGGTGGTGATCGCTGCACGTCGGGGTGAAAGCCCCCGGCACGCCGAACAGGACCACGGTTCCGGTCCCCAGAAGGTCGGCGGTCTGCGCCGGTTCGGGCCCCGAATCCCCAGGCACCTGGACTTTGACATCGGGGATCTTGTCGCCTACTGCTATGGACATCAGGTACTCCTCCAAGTGGATGGTCTCGCCGGTACATCTCGCTGCGCACAGGGCGTTTCCATAACGTAGCGCCTCAGGGGCGCCTAGGGAAACGGTCCACACTCTGGCCCTGTCGAGCAGTGTGGCAAGATTCCGGTATGTCTGACAGCGATACCACCGGCCCCGGGGACGCCAAGACGACCGCCGTGGAGGCGGAGAAAGCCGAAGCGGCCCGAACCGCAGCTTCGCTGGTCGTCGACGGAATGGCCGTCGGGCTCGGTACGGGTTCCACCGTCGGCTACTTGATACCGGCCCTGGCGTCGCGGGGCCTGACTCTGACATGTGTTGCCACGTCGCCTGCAACGGAGATGAAAGCCCGTGCAGCCGGCCTCCATGTGCGTTCGTTTAGCGACCCCTCCTCGCCGACCCGCTTAGACATTGCCATCGACGGCGCCGACCAGGTGGCGCCGGACGGTTGGCTGATAAAAGGAGCGGGTGCCGCCCACACAAGGGAGAAGGTCGTCGCCGCGGCTGCGGACCGTTTCGTGGTGATCGTATCTTCGGAGAAACTCGTCGAGTCGCTCGCTTCGCCGGTCCCGCTGGAGATTCTCTCTTTCGGCGCTGCGGCTACCCTTCGCCGTCTTGGGGGTGCCAGGGTTAGGCCTGACACGCCGGTGAGCCCGGACGGAGGGATCATCGCCGACTGGATGGGGCCTGTGGACGACCCGAGAGCTCTTTGCGCTTTGTTCGACTCGACCCCAGGAGTGGTAAGCCACGGCCTTTTCCCGCCGGAGATGGTCAGCGACGTTGCCGTCTCCGGCCGGCTGTTGCGAAAGCCCGCTGCGTCGGCCGCCCTGCGCGCTACCTGGGTCAGCCTGGGAAGCTAGCTCCACGAGACTTCATGGTGCTGCGGTGCCGTAGAGCGCTACGGCACTGCGTAGCCGAAGATCGGCGTGCCGTTGTAGGTATCGGAGTCCGACGGTAGGTACGGGCCGTTGATCACAACGTTGTAGGAGCCCAAGTTCGCAGGGCCTGCGTCACCTTCGATGGTATCGATCGCCCCGTCGGGCCAGACCTGTGCTACTACCCCGGTGTGCACCGCTGTCGAAACGTTCGCCGGGCCGGTTCCGTACAAGACCAGGTCGCCGGGGCTGGGAGTTGCGCTCGGGGGAAGTACCTGGGTGTTGGCAGCGGCCCAGTCGTAGATGAAACCGACGAACGCCAGTGAAGGTATCGGAATTCCGCTGTTAGCCCAGACCCAGGTTGCGAACAGGGCGCACCAGTCTTCGCAGGGTCCGTAAGGGTTGCAGAAGTACCCGGGGTCAGGGTCGGGGACGATCTGGCTTGCTGCGAGAGCGACGATGCTGTCCGACGGCCCGGGGTGGTCGAAGCTGACGTCGAAAGCGTCCGGTTCGAGCAGCCGGTACCCGTTGCCATGAGGTGTCGAGACGATGGCAGCGATGGGTTCGGTGCGTGCGCTGCCCAGGTTGTTGCCGAAAGACTTAGCATCACCAAACGGGTAGACGTCGCCGTTAGCGTTGGCCAACCAGTAGCCGGCCCCATCCGGGGTTGCGGCCATACCGGAGACGAAACCGGGGATGTTCGTCCCGCCTTCGGAACCGAAGAACTGGGCGTCGCCGAAGCTGAAGATGCCACCGTCGGCGGCGACCAGCCAGTAGCCCTTACCGTCGGGAGTGGCAGCCATACCCACTATCGGGGCGTTCAGCGTCATCGCCCCCGTCGACCCGTAGAACTGGGCGTCGCCGAAACTGAAGATGCCACCGTCGGCGGCGACCAGCCAGTAGCCCTTACCGTCGGGAGTGGCAGCCATACCCACTATCGGCTTGTTCAGCGTCATCGCCCCCGTCGACCCGTAGAACTGGGCGTCACCAAAACTGAAAATGCCACCGTCCAAAGCGACAAGCCAGTAGCCCTTGCCGTCCGGCGTGGCCGCCATACCGACTATCGGAGCGTTCAAGTCGACATCGCTGACCCCGCCGTAGGACTGGGCGTCACCGAACGCCGTTACAGTGCCGTCGGCCGTCGCCAGCCAGTAGCCCTTGCCGTCGGCAGTTTCGGCCATCGCCACGACGGGCGACGGATATGTCTGAGCGGTCGGGTCTCCCTCGGCGACAGCGCTGCCGTAGTCAAGCACCCCTTGGTCGGGATAGGAGGCTAGGACCGCCGACCCCGGAGCGAGAGGTACAGCACGGGAGGCTCCGCTAAGGACCGCCGTCAACGCCAGCGCCGCGATCAGCGCCGACGCCGTGATGCTGGCGGCCCTGCCCAAACCGGAGCGCCCGACCCTCACGACCGTCACCCCAGCACGCTAGCGCGAACCCAGCTACGCCGGCGACGCGTCGGGGGACACCCGCCTGAGTCGCGGGCACGATCTTCATAGACGTACCACGCAGAATTGGTGAACCAAACGGGCGGACGGTCGTCTACGCCCGAGTTTCCTCCCTTGACCAGCGATCCGACCTCGACCGTCAGGTGGCACGAACGACCGAATGGGCCGCCGCCCAGGGCATGACCATCTCCGATGTGGTGACCGAGGTCGGCGCGGGGATGAACGGGCGGCGGCGTAAGCTCGCCCGCCTGTTGGCCGACGAGGCGCCCGCAACCGGGCAGAGGAGGCGCTCAACTGCGCCAAGCACGATGTCGGGCTAATGGCACTGTCACATCCGGGTGCGAGTGTGTAAGCGATGGCCAGGTTCGCGGTTCCTGTGGGGTGTGTGCACCAGGCGTACCGGTTCGAGGTCGACCGGCCGTCTCGGCACCGGGCCATCTCCTCTCACGAAGGCGCCAGGCGCTACGCCTGGAACTGGGGGCTCGGGCTCGTAGAAGACCAGCTCCACGCGCGCTCGGCCTACCGGGTGCTCGCCCTTCGCCAGGGAGCAACCGCAGGCGAAGCGGAGGAGTGGGCGAAGACGATGGTGCCGATCCCCTGGTCGATGCCCGCCCTCCGGCGTATCTGGAACCAGGAGAAGCACGAGATCGCCCCCTGGTGGGCCGAGAACTCGAAGGAGTGCTACTCCTCGGCGTTCGAGGGCCTGTCGGTTGCGTTCAAGAACTACTTCGACTCCAGATCGGGCGGGCGCCATGGGTCTCAGGTCGGGTGGCCGAAGTGCAAGAGCCGGGGCGGCCGCCAGTCCGTTGGTTGCGCCACCGGGGCGATCGCCGTCGTTGACCGTCACCATGTCCAGCTCCCGGTGATCGGGCACCTTCGGGTGAAAGAACCAACCGATAAGCTGGGCGTTCGCGTTCGCTTGGGCACTGCCCGCATGCTGCGGGCCACCTTGTCGAGCGAGGGATCGAAGACTTTCGTTTCTTGTCGGTGGTGGTCCAACGAGGCCGGGAGGCTCGTGTGCTTGCGGGCGTCTGAGGACACGATGTCGGCATCTCAGCCCTCATCACCGGCTCTGACGGTCACGTTGTAGAGAACGCGAGGCCAGCGGCGAAGAGCCGACCGGCGAGCCACCGGGCGGCGACCACCTACGCCGTGAACGTCATCGAGGACTTGAACGTCGAAGGCATGGGGCGCAGGGGCCGGGTGAAGAAGGTTCACCTCTCTCGCTCTGCTCGCGTATTCCACTGCGATTCCTGTGGGCTGGTCATCGACCGAGACCTGAACGCAGCCAAGAACCTGGCGGCTCTGGCATAGCTTGCCTGTTCGTGCCTGATGGCACAGGTGATGACCGGGCAACCGGTCGACTGCTCCACCCTCCCTGTCCGCCCTGCGGGATGGGAGAACGACCAAGACACCCGCAGTTCGCGGGGTGTGCCCGAGCCGGAGGTCCAAAGGCCAATGTAGGGGAGAGGAAGACCGCCAGGCACGTCCTGCCGGGGACTGCTCCTTTGATCGGGAAGCTGCTGTTGCCACCGGCTCTGCCGTCAGTTTTGGCGGAGTCCCATCCAGCCCCAACAAGGCGGTGGCCTGATGCCCCTGGCATCTGTCCGTGACAGCGGCACGGCTGGGATACCAGCCGCCCGAGAGACCCGGAGACGAGCCTCAGGGTCAGTGACATGATCGCTGATAGTTCGAGGAACGGTCTTAATCGGTCAGGTTCTGTAGGCGTCGGCGCGGTGCCGCACGGCGGTGACCTCGACGGTGCGCTGATTGTCGTCGATGAAGTAGAGGATGCGATAGGTGCCGCGGCGAGCTGTCCATGCCGGCGCCATAGGCGGGTCTAGTGGCTTTCCTACCCTGTGCGGGTTGTCCAGCAGCGGTCCGGTGATGAACTCGTACGCCGCGGTTGCCACCTTCTCTGGGAGTAGCTCGGTGAGGGCTCGAGCCGCCGGCCGCGCGATGCGCAGCCGGTAGCGGTAACTCACCGCTGAACGCGTCCAGCCTCACTCATGGCGTGGGCTAGCTGGTCGGCGTCTAAGAAATTACCCTCCTCGATCGCCGTCCGACCGTCGCGGTGGGCGGCAAGGAGCTCGGAATCGGAAAGCACGGAGATCGTCTCTTGTACCGTGTCGTAGTCGTCTGCGGACAGTAGGACCGCTGCCCGGCGGCCATTGCGAGTGATCTCAAAGCGCTCATGTGTTGCCATTGCCTCGTCGATCAATCTGGACAGCTGGGCTCGGGCATCTGCCACCGGTAGCGTCGGCATGTACATGATTATAGCGTGATACAGTGGAACGTGCAACCTGGCCGTCTTCCGGCGTCGCACTCGACGATCCCCGAAAAACGATGGCGCGGCCAGCCTTCGGTTAGACCCTCGGCCAAGCGAAGTCAGGCCATCAGGGCTACTGGATGTGCATACCGGAGATGGCCCGGGCGATCACCAGCTGCTGGATCTCGCTAGTCCCCTCGAAGATGGTGAAGATCTTGGCGTCGCGGTGCCAGCGCTCCACCGGGTGCTCCCTGACATAGCCGGCGCCGCCCAAGATCTGTATCGCTTCGTCGGTGACCGCCACCGCGGTCTCACCGGCGAACAGCTTGGACTGAGAACCCTCGGCCGCTACGAACGTACCGCCGGTCGACCCGAGCCAGGAGGCGTTCCATACGAGCAGGCGGGCAGCGTCTGTGAGCATCCGCATCCGAGCGAGCTTGAACGCTATCGCCTGGTTCTCGATGATCGCTCGGCCGAACTGTTTGCGCTGCATTGCGTATTCAAGGGCGTACTCGTACGCCGCCCTGGCTATCCCGACGGCTTGGGCCCCGACTCCTGGCCGAGTTCTCTCGAAGGTTGCCATGGCCGCTTGCGTACGGGTCCCTCCCCTGCCTTCACGGGCTCTGGCCAGGCGCTCATCGAGGCGGTCCTTGCCCCCAAGAAGGTTGCGCCCGGGGACCCGCACGTCGTCGAGGACGACCTCGGCTGTGTGAGACGCCCTGATGCCCATCTTCTTGAACTTCTGCCCCTGGGAAAGGCCGGGAGTTCCATGTCCCACGACAAAGCTGGCCTGGCCACGGCCTTTCAGCTCAGGAGCGACCGAGGCGACGACGACGTGGACGTCTGCGATGCCACCGTTGGTTATCCACGTTTTCGTGCCGTTGAGCACCCATTCGTCTGTCGCCTCGTCGTAGACGGCCCTGGTCCGCATGGCCGACACGTCCGAGCCTGCGTCGGGTTCGGAGACGCAGAACGCTCCGAGCGCCACCTTGTCGGGCGTTCCAAAACACTGGGGCAGCCACTCTCCTATCTGCTCAGAGGTCCCGTTGGCGAAGATGCCCGCCACGGCGAGGGTGGTCCCGAAGATTGCGAGACCGATCCCGGCGTCTCCCCATGCGATCTCCTCCATTACCAGCGGCACCGAGATCCCGGTCGGATCCGAGAAGATGCTCCCGACGAAGTCCAGCGAGTAGAGGCCTGTCCTGGCGGCCTCCTCGATTATCGGCCACGGGGTTTCCTCCCTTTCGTCCCATTCGTGGGCTGCCGGGCGCACGACCCGCTCTGAGAAGTCGTGCACCCATTTGCGCAGCTGCTGCTGATCTTCGTTGAGGCTCAGGGAAAAATCCGACATTATGATCTCGCCTTTTTCTTTTCAGCCGGCACAGGTCCTTCTCAGCCGGCATAGACTTTGTTACCGATCAGTAAGATAGCGTCGCGTGAACGGCGCTGTCAACGGAGGCAAGACAAGCACGTCGGCGTGTCCTGCAGCCAACCGACTCGGTCTCAGCGCACCGTTGTACCCGAAGGGCCGTCCTCGACAGTCCAGCCTTGCGCTTTCAGCTCATCCCTGATGGCGTCGGCGGCACCCCAGTCGCGCCGGGCGCGAGCCTCGTCGCGTTCAGCTGCTCGTCGAAGCACGGCGTCGGGCACGGCCCTCGCCTCGCGGTTCAAAACCAGGCCCAGGGCTCTCTCGAAAATGTCGAACACGGCCGACGCCAGGGCTGACGCCTCATCAGCGCGAGCCGACCGTGCCCGTTTGACGAGGTCAAAGCCCAGTGCGACCGCCTTGGGCGTGTCGAGGTCGTCGTCCATGAAGCCTCTGAACTTGGCCAGGGCGTCCTGGTCAGGCCGAGCGGTGTAGGCGTAGGCGTACTCTCGTGCAAAGACATCGAGACGCTCAAGCGCGCCGGCTGTCGACTCGAGAGTCCCCGCCCCGACCGCCATCGGCGACCGATAGTGAGCTTGGAGCACCTGGAGGCGAAAAGCTCTCGGGTCGTATGCATCCAACAGGTCGAGCAGCGACAGGGTGTTCCCGACGGACTTGCTCATCTTCTCGCCGCCTTCGTCGACGATCATGCCGTTGTGGGCCCAATGGCGGGTGAACCGCTTGCCGTCGGCCTTCGCCTGCGCACGCTCGTTCTCATGATGGGGAAAGGAAAGGTCCAGACCCCCGGTGTGCAGGTCGAAATCCTCGCCCAGAAGTCCAAGTGACATCACCACGCACTCGGTGTGCCATCCCGGCCGGCCCGGTCCCCACGGGGACGGCCACGAGGGTTCACCGGGCTTGGCCAGCTTCCACAGCACGAAGTCGACCGGTGAGCGCTTGGAGGCAGCCTCGGACGCTTCGAGTCGCGCCCCTGCTCGCAGAGTGTCCAGCGGCTGGCGTGCGAGAAGCCCGTAGTCGTCGACCGTCTCGGCGGCAAAGTACACGCCGTCCCCGGCCAGGTAGGCGTGGCCTGAGTCGACCAGACGCCCGATGAGGTCTACCATCTCTGGTACCCAGCCCGTCGCATGAGGGGTCTCGTCAGGGCGGATCACACCAAGACGGCTCATGGTCTGCCACCAGACCCCTTCGTAGCGCGACGCCACCTCCTCGGGTGGCAGCCCCTCGGCTTGGGCCCGGACGATGATCTTGTCCTCTATGTCGGTGACGTTGGACACGAAACGTACGTCCAAGCCTCGCCAAGTGAGGTAGCGGCGCAGCACGTCCCACACCACCGTGAAACGGCCGTGCCCCAAGTGCGGGTCCCCTGAGACCGTAGGACCGCACACGTATATCGAGAACTTCCCCGGCCGGGAGGGCTCGAGTTCGGTCACGTAACCCAAAGCGGTGTCGAAGAGGCTTAGCACGCAAGTACCGTAGCGGGATCATGTCGACATCCGCTGCGGACAAACCCACCCTGGAAGGCCTTGAGGACCGTTGGTCCGCCCGTTGGGAGTCAGAAGGCACATACCGCTTCGACCGCTCGACCAGCGGCCGGGAGAACGTGTACTCCATCGACACGCCACCACCGACGGTCTCGGGGTCCCTGCACGTGGGTCACATCTTCTCTTACACCCACACCGATACCGTCGCTCGCTATAAACGAATGAGAGGCTACAAGGTCTTCTATCCGATGGGATGGGACGACAACGGCCTTCCCACAGAGCGACGAGTCCAGAACTATTTCGGCGTGCGCTGCGACGTCAGCCTGCCCTACGACCCGGACTTCAAGCCCCCCGCCGAGGGGGGCCTGGCCAAGGGTGTCGATCCGCTGCCGTGTTCGAGACCGAACTTCGTGGAGTTGTGCGGACGTCTCGTCACCCAGGACGAGAAAGCCTTCGAGGCACTTTTCCGCCAGCTCGGCCTGTCGGTGGACTGGGAGCAGCATTACACGACGATCGGCGACACAGCCCGCCGGGCGTCGCAGCGCGCTTTTCTCAGGCTTGTCGCCCGGGGAGAAGCCTACAGCGCCGAGGCTCCGACCCTCTGGGACGTCGACTTCCGCACGGCCGTAGCCCAAGCCGAGTTGGAGGACCGCGAGCGCGACGGTGCCTATCACAGGATCGTGTTTCACGGGCATGACGGCAGGGACCTTCTGATAGACACTACGCGCCCTGAGCTTTTGGCGGCCTGCGTGGCTGTCGTCGCTCATCCCGACGACGGGCGTTACGCCAGCCTGGTCGGCACGACAGTCAAGACACCCGTGTTCGGGGTTGACGTTCCAGTGCTCGCCCACCCGCTCGCCCAGCCGGATAAGGGCACCGGGGCCGCGATGGTCTGCACGTTCGGCGACGTGACAGACGTCACTTGGTGGCGGGAGCTGTCCCTGCCAGTGCGGTCGGTGATCGGCCGTGACGGCCGTTTCGTTTCAACGCCACCCACTGGAATGTCCGCTCCGGCCGAGGATATCTACGCTTCCAGCTTCGCCGGGCGCAGCGTGAACCAGGCCCAAAAGGCGGCCGTCGAACTGCTGCGCGCCGCTGGTGAGCTCGTCGGTGACCCCAAACCCACTCGTCACGCGGTGAAATTCTACGAGAAGGGCGACCGCCCGTTGGAGATCGTCACGAGCCGGCAATGGTTTTTCCGCACGGTTTCGCACCGCGAGGAGCTGGCCTCACTCGGACGTCAACTCGACTGGCACCCGCCGTACATGGCAGCCCGCTTCGCCCACTGGGTCGACGGTCTTCAAGGGGACTGGCTGGTCAGCCGCCAACGGTTCTTCGGCGTCCCGTTCCCAGTGTGGTACCGGCTCGGCCTTGACGGCTCCCCCGACTACGACAACCCGCTGCTGGCTGGGGAAGCCGACCTCCCGGTGGACCCGACCACACAGGCACCTGAGGGCTTCTCCGAGTCCGACAGGGGACGCCCGGGCGGGTTCGTCGCCGACCCTGACGTGATGGACACCTGGGCCACTTCCTCGTTGACCCCGCAGATAGCAGGCGGGTGGGTTGACGACCCCGAACTGTTCGGGCTGGTCTTCCCGATGGACCTTCGGCCCCAAGCGCATGACATCATCAGGACCTGGTTGTTCTCGACGGTAGTGCGCTCCTATCTGGAGCACGGCACCCTGCCCTGGCGCAACGCCGCCATTTCAGGCTGGATTCTCGATCCGGACCGAAAGAAGATGTCTAAGTCCAAGGGCAACGTCGTCACTCCGGCTGACCTTCTGGATCGTTACGGCTCCGACGCCGTTCGCTACTGGGCCGCAAGCGCACGTCCCGGCACTGACACCACCTTCGACGAAGCGCAGATGAAGATAGGCAGGAGGTTGGCAATAAAACTGCTCAACGTCTCCCGCTTCGTCCTGGGTGCTTCAGGACCGCCTACGCCAGAGTCCGCCACGACAGGGCCCGCTGAGCCTCTGCCGCCCCTTCCGGCGGCTCTCGAAGCGCTGGACTCCGCGTTTCTCGAGTCCCTCGAAGGCCTCGTCGCCGATGTGACCTCGGCTTTCGAAGGCTACGACTACGCACGGGCCCTTGAGCGGACCGAGGCGTTCTTCTGGGGCTTCTGCGACGACTACGTGGAGCTTGTCAAGAACCGTGCCTACGGGGCGCTAGGCGAAAGCCGTGCGGCATCCGCCCGCTATGCGCTTCGAGTCGGGCTGTCTACTCTCGTGCGGCTCTTCGCCCCGGTGATGCCGTTCGTGACCGAGGAGGTCTGGTCTTGGTGGCAGGAAGGTTCCGTACACGTAGCCCAGTGGCCATCTGACGATCTTCCCAGGCACCCCGCAGTAGCACCGCCTTCGCTGACGGCCGAGTCTGCGCAGGTGACGGCCGGGGGAAGCGTCGAGCCCAACGGGACCGCTACTAATGGGACAGCTACGAATGGGGCCGGCCGGCTGCTGGCGGGAGCGATCCGGGTACTGGCAGAGATCCGCAAAGCCAAAACCGACGCAGGTGTGTCCCTCAGGGCGCCGGTCGACAAGGTCACCGTCCGAGCCGGACAGGAGATAGCAGAGATGCTCGAAGCCGCACTCGACGACCTCTGCCAAGCCGGAGCTGTGACGAAGATGAGCCTTGCCGCGCCTGATGATCCAGCCGGCGCGAGCTCGCCGGACGCGGTGGTGGTTGAAGTCGTCCTCTCGCCGGTAGAAGGGGTAGCAGCTGATCGTTAAAGGCGGCGCATCCGCCCCGTCGGGAGGCCACGGTCGCCGCAAGACCACGCCCTGTCGGGAGGCCCGGTTAGTTGTCCGGGGGAGGCTCGGCTATGCCCATGTCGGCGAAGACCTGCTCGGCGACGTAGATCCCCGAGTTCGGGGTGCGAAGCGCTAACGCGATCGCGTCGGAGGGTCGGGCGTCGAGCTGGTGGCGCACCCCATCTTTGACGACCTCGATGCGAGCGAAGAAGTGCCGGCCGTCTTCTACGGCGGTTACAACCACGCGGTCCACCACCGCTCCGAGCAAGAAAAGGGCGGCCACGAAAAGGTCCCAAGTCGATGGTCTCCGAGAGGCCGTCTGAGTCCACGCCACGTGGATGGCCTTGGCTTCAGGCTGGGCAATAACGACCGACACGGACCTGTAGGGAGCTTCTTCTTCCCGGAGCGTCACCCGGCCGGCCTCCACACCCGGCGTGGCCGGAACCGCCGTCCTCACGTCGCTCACCGTAACTTTTACAACAGCGTCCGTCACGGCCCGCACGTTAGCCCGGCATGCGGACGGACAGCCGACCACTCCCTCCGAGCTATCACGAGGCCGGCCACCTCGGCCGCCCCCGCCGCGAGCAGCGCTAGGGCAACCTCCCGCAGAGTGCTGCCGTCGGTGAACACGTCGTCGACCACAAGGACCCTCGCTGATTCCACCGCTGCAGCGTCGGGCACCTTTAGCGCTCTTCGCAACGGCCCGCTCGCCAAGGCTTGTCGGTCCGCCCACGAAAGCCCGGCCATGCCCGGAGTCTCGAAAGATTTCGAAACGACGTCGGCGACCACGTCCCACCTCGGGCCAAGACGGCGTGACAACGACTCCAGGATCTCAGCGAGCGGGTCCCAATCACGTCGCGCCCCCGGGCCATGGTATGTCGGAACTGCGGTGACGAGATCGAAATCCTCGTACCAGGTGGGATTGGACTCTACGTGGCGGGCGAGGCTCCCAGCGAGCGCCCCTGCCAAACCTACCTGCCTATGGTACTTGTAGCGGGTTATAGCCCTTCTAAGGCCATCCCTGTACGCCCCTACGGAGAACACCACGGAGAAGCCTCTATCAGAGCGTCGACACCACCTGTTGGGACACGACAGGCTGACGGCAGCTCCACCGGCCCCGTCACAGCTGCCGTGGAACGTGTTACGCCCGGCAGCGGTTCTGGGAGTGACGCCGCGAGCGCCAAGAATCTGACCGCACACGACACAGAACCCTCCCGAAGCGTGCGTCGCGGGCCACCCTCTCCTCCCGGCGTGCGGAGTCTCTGCCATTACCCAAGCCTTGCATCCAGCTAGGACCGTCCGGGCGGGCGATCGGTGTTCGCGGATGCGCCAGCCGGTTCCGGCGTGTTAGGAAAGGATTCATGCAGATCGAAGTAGTCATCGAGATTCCCAAAGGGACGCGCAACAAATACGAGGCGGACGCCACCGGCGCAATATGGCTTGACAGGCTCCTGTTCACCTCGACGAGGTACCCAGAGGACTACGGCTACATTCCAAGGACGGTCGCCGAGGACGGCGACCCCATGGACGCGATGGTGATCCTCGACGAGCCGACCTTCCCCGGGTGTCACATCCATGCCCGTCCCGTGGGGATGTTCAAGATGAGCGACGAGAAAGGTGTCGACACTAAGGTTCTCTGCGTCCCCGACAGCGACCAGCGCTGGAGCCAGGTGCAGGATTTAGAGGACATTCCGAGGCATCAGCGCTTGGAGATAGCCCACTTCTTCGAGATCTACAAAGACCTAGAACCGGACAAGGCCACGGAGCCCGGCGGCTGGGGAGACCGGGTCGCCGCCGAGCACGAGATAGCCATCGCGATGCGCCGCTTCGAAGAAAGCAAACCCCGGTAGGGCTGCAGCGGGCAGGACTTCGGCGGCCAGGGACGGCGGCCAGGCACGAGCTCAAAGAGGCCCTGAGAGCCGGACGGCCCGCCAATGGTGCTTCTAGCCTGCTACGCCCACCAGATCCGCGACGATATTGAAGGCCTGACCTACCGTCTGGAGGTTCTCTGGATCCACGTCAGGGATCTTTATCGCGAAAGCGTCGTTAAGAGCAAGGGTGATCTCGACGACGGCGAGGCTGTCGGCGTCGAGGTCTTCCCTCCAGCGCGACTCGACTCGCACTTCGTCGGGTTCTATATCCAAGACCTCCGCCACGCAACCCTGAAACGTGCTGAAAGCATCTACGCGGTCCATGCCATCAACTTAGCGCTCTCGCCGGGCGCCTATGGTGTGCATCCATGCCCGGAGTTCTCGAAGGTAAGCGGATCCTGGTCACCGGCGTCTTGACGGACGACTCTCTTGCGTACGCGGTGGCGGACCTAGCGCAGCGCGAAGGAGCCAGCGTGGTGCTCACAGGGGCGGGACGGGGGATGTCGCTGACCAGACGCGTCGCCCGCCACCTGCCAGACCCCCCTGACGTGCTCGAACTGGACGTGACCGTGGAAGGCCATATCGAGGCGGTCGCCGAGGAGCTGCGCGAGCGCTGGGGACGCCTCGACGGGGTCCTGCACTCCATAGGTTTCGCCCCTCCGGCTTGCCTAGGAGGGGGCTTCCTCGAAGCCGGCTGGCAAGACGTGAAGGTAGCCATCGAGGTGTCAGCTTACTCCCTCAAGCTCCTAGCTGCCGGTTTCCGGGACCTCATGCGGTCCGCCGGGGGCGGGTCGGTCGTCGGCCTCGACTTCGACGCAACGGTTGCCTGGCCGGGATATGACTGGATGGGAGTCGCCAAGGCGGCGTTGGAGTCGACGTCGCGCTACTTGGCTCGGGACCTCGGGCCGGACGGAACTCGCGTGAATCTCGTCGCTGCTGGACCCATTCGCTCGGTCGCAGCAAAATCGATCCCCGGCTTCTCGGCTTTCGAGGAAGCGTGGGCCGGTCGCGCACCTCTAGGGTGGAGCGTGTCGGATCCAAGCGCCGTGGCGAAAGCCTGCGTAGTTCTGCTCTCCGACTGGTTCCCGTCTACCACCGGCGAGATCATCCACGTGGACGGCGGCTTCCACGCTATGGGAGTCTGAAGACATGACCCGCACTGTGCTGATAACGGGAGGCAACAGAGGGATCGGTCGCTCCACCGCCCTAGCCTTCGCGGAGCGAGGGTACCGGGTCGCGGTGACCTACCGCAACGAGGCCCCCGACTTCTCCGGTTCGACCAGCCAACACGGGGAGGTCCTCGCTGTGCGCTGCGACGTGACGTCGAGCGACGACGTGGAGGAGGCTTTCGCCAGGGTCGAAGCCGAGCTGGGAAACGTGGAAATCCTCGTGTCTAACGCCGGGATCACCGCCGACCAGTTGCTTTTGTCCATGCGCGACGAGGCATGGACCACCGTCTTGGACACGAACCTTACCGCCGCCTACCGCGTCGCTCGAAGGGCAACCTCGAAGATGATCCGCGCAAGGTGGGGTCGGATGATCTTCGTGTCGTCGGTGGTCGCAATGCTCGGCTCGCCTGGACAGACGAACTACGCCGCGTCCAAGGCCGGCCTGATCGGTTTCAGCCGCTCTTTGGCGCGCGAGATCGGCGGGCGCGGAGTGACCGTGAACGTCGTCGCTCCGGGCTTCGTCAAAACTGACATGACCGTGGACCTGTCGGAGTCGAGGAGATCCGAACTGCTCGGGGCGATACCCCTCGCCAGGATGGCGGAGCCCTCCGAAGTCGCAGGGGCGATCCTCTACGTCGCCTCCGAGGAGGCCGGTTACGTGACTGGGGCTGTCATCCCAGTCGACGGCGGTCTTGGGATGGGACACTGAGAGGTATGGACGAAAGACTTCCCTTACCCGCCGAAGTTCTGCCCCACAGACCTCCTTTCCTTTTCGTCGACGAGGTCACCGAGATAGTTCCCTCCACCCGTGCCACGGGCGTGTGGCGTCTGAGCGGGGACGAACCGTTCTTCGCCGGACACTTCCCAGGCCGGCCGACCCTCCCCGGCGTGCTGATGGTAGAAAGTCTCGCCCAGCTGGGCGCCCTCGCCCTGCTCAGCGACGAACGCTACGCGGGCCGCCTGCCGCTTTTCGGGGGCATCGACAAGGCCCGGTTTAGACGCCAGGTGCTCCCCGGTGACACCTTGGAGCTAGAGGTGACGCTCGACCAGTTGGGTGCAAGCGCCGGCCGGGGACACGGAAAGGCGACGGTGGGAGGCAAAGTCGCCTGCGAGGCCTCCCTGCTGTTCGTCATAGTGCGTTCGTAGCCTGCTCGTCGCGTGCAGCCGCCGACGTTCCAGGTTCTGGTCAGGGTTGCGGATCGTCCAAGCCGAAGACCAGGGAGGCGTTCTGGCCGCCGAAGCCGAAGCTGTTGGTCAAAGCGGTGCGGAGCTTCGCCGGCCGCGCCTGGTTGGGTACGTAGTCGAGGTCGCAGTCGGGATCTCGAACCTCCTGGTTGATCGTCGGTGGAAGGATCTGGTCGCGCAGTGCCAGCACGCACACGACGGCCTCGACGGCTCCGGCGGCACCGAGCGTGTGACCGGTCATCGACTTGGTGGACGACACTGGAGGTGCCGCGTCGCCGAACACTTTGCGCAACGCGAGGGTCTCGACCCTGTCGTTGGGAGGCGTCGACGTGCCGTGGGCGTTCACGTAGCCGATCCGACCGGGCACTAGACCGGCGTCTCTCACCGCTTCGCGCATAGCGCGTACGGCACCGTCGGCTTCGGGGTGAGGTTGAGTCATGTGGTATGCGTCTGAAGTGGCGCCGAACCCGAGAAGCTCGGCGAGCACCGGGGCCCCCCGCTCCAGCGCTCTCTCACGTTCCTCCAGCACGAGGGCCGCGGCGGCCTCCCCCATGACGAAACCGTCCCTGCCGGCGTCGAAAGGCCTCGACGCTCCTTCGGGGTCATCGTTTCGGGTGGAAAGCGCCTTCATGGCGGCGAAGCCGGATATGCCGACTCTGGTTACGGGGGACTCGGCGCCACCGCAAACCACTGCGTCCACCCGGCCGGCTCTGATCAGGTCCAGGCTCTCCCCGAGAGCGTGAGTCGACGCTGCGCACGCTGTGACGGTGCAGCCGCTATATCCGCGTATCCCCCACTCCATGGCGACGTTACCGGCGACCATGTTGGGGATCATCA
Organism: Actinomycetes bacterium; assembly: GCA_021847945.1. Classification (GTDB taxonomy): domain Bacteria; phylum Actinomycetota; class Acidimicrobiia; order Acidimicrobiales; family Palsa-688; genus JAJZAM01. Next base: position 24,770 of record JAJZNG010000065.1, read on the forward strand.
TCGCCAAGGTGTACGGGTTTACCCACTCTGGTCCCCGCTCGTTGAGCACGTCGAGGCCGTCTTCGAGGGATCGGATACCGCCGATCCCGGTACCCCAAACCGTTCCGACCCTGTCTGACGCTCCTGACACGTCGAGCTTGGCACCTTCGATCGCCTCGGCGGCGGCGGCGAGGGCAAGCTGTGACACCCGGTCGAGGTGCCGGGCCCGCCGGCGCCCGAAGACGGCGGCACCGTCGAAGCCGTCTACCTCGGCGGCTATCCTCACCGGGTAGTCCGAAGCGTCGAACTGGGTTATGCGCCCGACCCCGGAACGGCCCGCTAGGAGGCCGCGCCACGAGGATTCCACGTCGAGGCCGAGGGGGCTGACGAGTCCAATCCCGGTGACTACAACACGGCGAGGTGACACAGTCGCTTATCCTAGAGTGCGGCTTAGCCCACAAGGAGATACGGGCGGCCGATAACTGGTAGAAACTTGCCCCATGGCTGCCCCCGCCTCTTCCTACGAGGCAATCCCCGAAAGCCTCTCCTACAGGCTTAAACGGAAACTGCTCGGACCTCCGCTGGTAACCGAGGCACTGGAAAACGAACGTCTGAGCAAGCCGGTCGCGATGGGGGTGCTCACCTGCGACATGATCTCCTCCTCTGCGTACGGGACCGAGGAGATGCTCACCGTGTTGGTACCGGCTGCCGGAGCAGCTGCGTTCTCTCTCCTGCTTCCGGTGACCGCAGCGATCCTCGTCGTGCTCACCGTGGTCACCTTGTCCTACCGCGAGGTGGTGATGGTCTACACCAAGGCGGGGGGATCCTACGTAGTCGCCAGGGAGAACTTCGGCATCTACGTAGCCCAGTTCGCAGCCGTCGCCCTGTTGATCGACTACACGCTGACGGTAGCGGTCCAGTCGGCCGCCGGCACGGACGCCCTCACCTCGGCTATACCTTCGCTGGCGACAGCACCGATAGAAACAGCCATAACGGTCGGGATCGTGCTGCTGCTGCTCTACGGGAACCTGAGGGGTATACGCGAAGCCGGGAAGACCTTCGCCCTCCCGACTTACTTCTTCATTGCAGCGATGGTCCTGGTAATCGTGGTCGGGCTGATCAAGGCCGGCCTCGGCGACTTGTCGGTCGTCAAGTACCACGCCGGCCACGTGAACATCGGCCACAAGGGCAGCGGCGTCCTCGAAGGCGTCTCGGTGTTCATCCTCCTCCGGGCGTTCGCCAACGGCGGTTCGTCCCTCACCGGCTTGGAGGCCATCTCCAACAGCGTGTCGGCTTTCCGCCCCCCCGAGGGGCGTAACGCCCGCAGGGTCCTGGCCCTCATGAGCATCACCTTGGGAAGCCTGGTTCTCGGCGTTTCCCTTCTCGCTCATTACACGCGGGCGATCCCCTACACGCTGGGAAGCCCGACCGTGATATCACAGGTAGCCAAAGAAGCGTTCGGCAGCAGCTTCATCGGCAATGTCGGTTACTACGTCGTACAGCTAGCGACGCTGCTCATCTTGTGGACCGGGGCCAACACAAGCTTCAACGGGTTCCCTTTCTTGGCGAACTTCGTCGCCGAGGACCGTTTTTTACCCCGGCCGTTCATGAAGCGGGGACACAGGCTGGTGTTCTCCAACGGGATCGTCTTCCTCGCAGTGGTCGCGGCGATCCTGATAGTTATAACCCAAGCGAAAGTCGACGCGCTGGTGAGCCTGTACGCGATCGGCGTGTTCGTCGGGTTCACCATGGCCGGTTTCGGCATGTCCAAGCATCACGTCACCTTCAAAGAGCAGGGTTGGCGTCACAAGTTGGTCATCAACTTCTCGGCCGGGGTGCTGTCGTTCGCCGTGGTTATCATCTTCGCCGTGACGAAGTTCACGCAGGGTGCGTGGGCTGTCGTAGTCCTGTTCCCGATCCTGATGTACATCCTCATCCGCACTCACCGCCTCTATGTGGCGGAAGCCCAGGTTCTAGGCGACGGAGTGGCGGAGCAGGCCGTAACCGCC
>JAJZNG010000162.1 GCA_021847945.1 Actinomycetes bacterium
CGTCTTGGAAGAGCAACTCGTAGATTAGGCACGGGGAGGCGTGACGCGGAGGCTGTGTGAGTCCACGATGAAACCTTCTATGTCGGCGACGTGGGCGGGGAGATAAGGCTTGCAACCGTTGGCGTGCGGATGTAGAAACCTCGGCTACCGTGATCGGTTGTACGGCCTTTTGCGGTCCGGTGACCGGCATGTACTGGTGGACGTCGATGCGCCTCGATACTTGCGCAACCTGGCGGCGACGGGAGCGTCCCGAAGCATCCGCCCGCAGTTCTGTTACCGCCCGCCCTTGGATGTCAACGACGGAGGTCGGCTAAGCCGCGCACGAGGTTACGTCGCCATTGCGAGATCGCCTCCGAGCCGGGAGGGGTCTTGCCGAAGCGGGCCACGACGAGGTCCAGTCCCGGACTCACCGTCACAGTCTGGCCTTCGTATCCATCCGCCCAGAATGTGCCGGTCGGGTCAGAAGGGTCGCACCACCAATGATGCCCGTAGAAGGTGCGGTCGTCTTCATCCGTCTGAGACAAGGCCGTGCGACCTCGGTCCACCCATCCTTCGGGCAGGACGCGACGGCCGTCCCAGATCCCGTCGCGCAGGTAGAGTTCACCGAAGCGCAACCAGTCGAGGGCCGTGGCGCGAACATACGACGAGGCAACCCAGGTGCCGGCGCCGTCGAAGTCGGGTCTCGCAGTGGTCATCCCGATAGGTCCGAAAAGGTGGTGTGCAAGCCAGTAGCGATAAGCGTCACCTGCCCCGACGACGTGGGCTACGGCCCCAGAGATGATATTGGACGTCCCACTCGAATAGCTGTACCTGTCACCGGGTTGGGCGATTAGCGGCTTAGACGCCGCATATACTGCCATATCATCGAGGCCGCCGAAGAGCATTTCGATCACGTCGGAGCGTGACGACTCGACGTCGTAGTCCTCCACGAAATCCAGGCCGTCCCTCATAGCCAGAAGGTCTGCCAAGCTGATCTGCCCCCTCGGATCGCCGACTCCGCGCCAGTCGGGGTGCATAGAGGTGTCGGACAGGGCTAGCCTCCCCTCTCCGACGAGGATCCCGACTGCCGCGTGCAACACCGACTTCGCCACCGACCACGACAAAAGGAGAGTGTCAGGGCCGACCGCCTCGCCGGGGCCGCTCCACGAGTCGAGCTGACCCGAGTAACGCTCGAAAACCAGTTTCCCGCGGTGAGCGACAGCGACGGCCCACGTCCGCCCGTAGATCTCCTGGTCGACGAAAAGAGGTTCCAAAAGCTCCCCTAGGGGCCAGGTCCGAGGAGGGTTGGCACGCTCCCACGACAGCGTCGGGCTCGGCGAACCTGTCGGCGTAGACGGGAGCGGAACCAGATCCTGTTGGTGGGCCACCTTGAAAGCACCTCCTCGCTGGCCAGGGTGACCAGTGGTCGCAACCTATCCGGGTGACGTTACACCTCCGCCGGGACGCATGTCCCGGTGATCTGGCGGAAGGCCGGAGGCAGCTGAGGCCGCAATGGGCCGGTATTGTTTGCTTTGTGGATGACGACTCGCTCCGACGTCTCCCCAAGGTAGAGTTGCACGTTCACCTGGAGGGAAGTTTCGACGTCGACAGGATCGTCGAGCTGGCGGACGAAGCGGGGGAGGAGCTGCCCGCCAACCCGCAGTCGATCCTGCGCCCGAAAAGCCTGAGCGAGCTGTTGGCCAGGCTGGACTGGTGGTGCGGCCTGATCCGCACCCCTGAGCAAGCCGTCCGCCAGGCCTACGACTTCGCTGCTCGCCTTGGCGCTGACGGGGTGGCCTACGCTGAGGTGATCGTGAACCCGACCCACTGGCGGGGCCTGCGACGCGAAGCACTACTTGAGGCAGTCTCGGCCGGTTTCGACCAGGCGGCGCGTGATGGCCACTGTGACGCGTGGCTGCTCGTGTCGCTGCTGAGGAGCCAGAGCGCCGACGAAGCCCTGGAGGTCGTTGAAGCCTTGGCCGCTCGGCCCCCGTCGCGCCTGGTTGGACTGTCCATAGACGGCAACGAGGCAGCTACCGGGCCGACCGGGCACCGTTTCGCGCCGGCTTTCGCCCTTGCTGGTGCGCTCGGTCTTGGTCGGACTGCGCACGCTGGCGAGTCGTCTGGGCCGGAAGGGATAGTCTCGGCGCTGGACGACCTCGGGGTGAGCCGAATAGACCACGGCGTGCGCTGCGTCGAGGACCGCGATCTGATGGGCCGTCTAGCGACGGAGGGAGTCGCGTTGAACGTATGCCTCACGTCGAACGTGGAACTGCTTTACGGTTCGATAGACGGCCACCCGCTGGCGACCCTGGTAGATGGCGGGATAGCTGTCACTATTAACACTGACGATCCGGTGACGTTGGACGTGACCCTCACCTCCGAGCTCGCGCTGGCACAAAGCGTCTGCCGTTGGGGCTTACAGGGAGCGATCGCCGCCACCGAGACGGCGATAAGAGCCAGCTTCGCCTCCGCCTCCAAAGCCTCCGACCTGCACAAGCGCCTGAGCGAGTTCGCCGGTTGGACGCTGCCGGACCGAACGTGAGCTTCGAGGGGCTGAGGCACGGTCGTTGACAAGAACGCGCGACGCTCCCTATCATTCGCTGTCCAGTACTGCTCCCAGGATCCTGGGTTGAGCGCAGATTAGAAAGAGGTGGGGTTTTGACTACGAGCAAAGCCACGGCCGGCGACGAGGACTACGCTGCTTTCAAGCTGGAGCAGCGCGGTATCGACCTAGTCCCCGACGACGAGCGGGTGATGCGGCCGTCCGGACTTTTCTGGCTGTGGGCGGGAGCTATATGGAACGTCGAGTTCCTCGTGTACGGCGCCTTGATCATGAGCTTCGGCCTGTCTTTTCCTCAGGCGGTGTTCGCCATCCTGGTCGGTAACGTGTTCTACGTCGTGCTCGGCGTGGCCAGCCTGCAGGGTCCGGAGACTGGGACCACTGCTTTCATGGTGAGCCGGGCGCCGTTCGGCAAGAACGGCAACCGGAGCGTCTCTTTCTTCAACTGGTTGACCCAGGTCGGCTTCGAAGTGGAAGGTCTCGTCCTCATCGTCCTCGTGGTGGAGGCGATGTTCTCCAAGGGGGGCATCACCTCGGGCACCGGCCTGAAGATCGTGATAATCCTTGTCGCCGTCGCTCTGCAGTTCGTCATCCCCTTCCTCGGTCACGCGACCATCACCAAGGTCCTCCGCTACCTTTCCTTCGTCTTCATCGTCGTGTTCGCGATAATGGCCATCCTCGTTATACCTCACGTCAATTTGAACGATCTGGCAGCGTCACGGATTAAGTCGAAGCAGCCTGTCTCAGCAAGCTGGCAGGTCATCACCACCGCTATCGTGCTGCTTATTTCGGCCGGTGGACTTGGCTGGACGGAGAACGCCAACGACTACTCCCGATACCTCCCACGTGAGACCCCGATGGGCCAGACCTTCTGGGCTGCAACCCTCGGCGCGGCGATACCGTCGATCCTCCTCGAGCTTCTCGGGGCGGCCGCCTACGTAATCAGCCCCAACGCTGCGGCGGTGACAGGGGTCCCGTCGTCGTTCGCCAGCTGGTTCTTCTGGCCATTCTTGATACTCGCCCTTCCGCAGCTGTTCGCGATCAACAGCTTGGACATGTACTCCTCCGGTGTAACCCTCCAGGCTCTGGGTGTTCCTGTCAAGCGCTGGGGTGCCGTCATAATCGACACGATCGTCGCTGGTGCGGTCACCTTCCTGGTGATCTTCAAAGGCAGCTTCTACAACGACCTGTCCGGCTTCTTGGACTACATCGTCGTGTGGCTGGCACCGTGGTTCGGTATCCTCACCGTCGACTGGCTCCTGCGACGGGGCCGCTACAGCCGGGCTGGGCTCGTTAACGAAAGTGGAGGCGTCTACTGGCGCAACGGTGGGATCAACTGGAAGGCGATAATCGCCATGGCAGCCGGCATGGCGGCTGCTCTGCTTTGGATCAACGCCCAGTTCTACCAACCGTCCTATCTGAGCCCGCTGTCGTCGGCCACCAACGGCAGCGACTTCTCTTGGCTGGTCGGCATCATCGTCGGGGGAGTCGTCTACTGGGTGTTGTCGTTCAAGTCTGTACCCGCCGAAGCCCAGGCGGCAGATTAGACGGCCTGCATTGTCAGACACTACGCCAGGGCTGGTGTGCGCCCACCACCACCTGTACTCCGCCCTGGCGCGTGGCATGCCGGCTCCGCCGGTGACGCCGAGGTCGTTCATGGACATTCTCGAGCAGATCTGGTGGCGTCTCGACGTCGCTTTAGACCTGGAGATGATCCGATGGTCGGCGATGCTCGGCGCCCTAGAAGCGCTCGAATCGGGCACGACAGCCATCGTCGACCACCACGAGAGCCCAGGGTGCATCGAAGGGACGCTTGAGGTGATCTCGGATGCGTGTGCGCAGGTCGGGGTGCGATCTGTGTGCTGCTACGGGGTGACAGATCGCCACGGACCTGACGGCGCCCGCCGGGGACTTGCTGAAAACGAGAGCTTTCTGGCAGCCGGGAAGCCGGGGATGGTGGGGTTGCACGCCGCGTTCACGTGCAGCGACGATACCCTCGAAGCCGCGGCAGACATCGCGAAGCGCA
>JAJZNG010000046.1 GCA_021847945.1 Actinomycetes bacterium
GAGAGCCACCCTAGTGACTCGACGGTCTCCCGGATCGGATCTGCGCTCCAGCCAGCCGTTCTCTTCTAGGCGGGCGGCAATGCGGGTCATCGACGGCGGGGCCACCCGCTCCAGCGCCGCCAACTCCCCGAGGGTCACCTCACCGTGCCGGGCGACGACGGTCATAGCAGACATCTGGGAAAGCGTTACCCCTCCCGGGGAGGCGACCTGGCGGAGCCTACGCGACAACCTGAGCACGGCAAGGCGCAGCGCTCCCCCCATCTCGGCGGGCACCTGAGCCGTCATGACCCTTGAATCTACCGGAGCGGACGATCCGATACGCCATGACAGTACGCGACGGTGACACCCCGACCAGCGACCGCAGAACTGGGCCTGCAGTGCGCAACCGACTCCCGAGATGACACCATATGGGAGTGACCATGCGAGAAGATTGTCGACACTTCCAGAGCCGAACCTACGACTCGGGGGAAGTAGCGCGTTTTTGTGTGAAGAACCTGGCGCCCGAAGCCCCCTGGCGCTGCCCGGATAACTGCACCAGCTACGAGCGCGACATAATCGATGCTTCCTTCGTCGTAGGGTCTCTCCAGCGGCCGGCGGTCGAAGACGAGCCTGACGAACCTACTGAAGACGTCACTGAGCTGCTAGACGAAGCCAGCTCCATCGTGACCGCTGCAGGTCCGGAGATCCTCCACCAGGTCGAGGTTGAAAGGAACGCTCGCAAATGGTGGCAGGTCTGGAAGCACGGCGGTGAGGACGGATTCCACCTCAGCAACCGCTGAAGCCAACCAGCTCCTGAAGCCAACCGACCGTCGAAACCAACACCGCCTTGCTAGGTTCCCAAGAACGTGACCAACATGCAACGTCCCGACTACACCGTGTGGTGACAACTCAACGTTCCCTGCCACGCTCGCTGGGGGAAGTCCGGCCTTCCCGTCTGTCGACCTTGGCGTCGGTGCTAGTAATCGGAGCTCTGCTCGCTTCGTGCTCGAGCGGTCACGGCTCAGCATCTCCTGCGTCGACAGTTCCGAATATTCCCGACATCGCCACGACCCTGCCAGTACCGGGCACCCCTTCCAAGGTGGCGTCACCTTTCGAGTGGCAGCGCTCCTCGTCGCCATCCCTCGCAATTGGAGGTGGGCGCAGCTCGACGCTAGCCGCCCTGATCCCGCCCGAACCCGGAGGCAACTGGCACATCTACGGCACCGAGACGACCGCATCTGGGACACAGACCCCTACTGTGTGGTCTTCTCCGGACGGCCTCACCTGGACTTCCAGACCCCTGGACGGATCGACACTGGCCGGCGCTGTCGGCAGCGCAGCCTTCTACAACGGCGAGACGGTGGTCGTCGGATCTGTGGGCAGCGGGACCTCCGAGCACGCAGCGGTGTGGCTGTCAGCCGCACCCGGAGCACCCTTCAATGCTGTCACGGTGACCGCCCCAATCGGACCATCCGAACTGTCTACCGTCACCGCAGGGTCTCTCGGGTTCTTTGCCACCGGAACCGAAAACGGGAGCTTCGCCATGTGGTCTTCGGTATCGGGCCAGCAGTGGACCCTCAACTCGGGCGCAGACCAAGCAGTCGGCACAATCCCCGGGGCGCACGTCAACACGCTTGTCAGCATCGGGACCACTCTGTACGCTGGCGGATCCATTCCCGACGGCCCGACGACCCAGGCGGCTATATGGTCAACTCAGGATGGCCTCAACTGGAACCTGATCGGAAGGGGGTCGAGGGCATTCGCATCCGAAGGCGACGAGGAGATCTTCTCGATCGCCACCCTGACGCGAGGGCTGGTGGCGGTGGGAGCGGTCAACTTCGGCTCCGGATGGTTACCTGCTTCGTGGATATCCCCCAACGGGATTAGCTGGAGCCCGCCGTCGACCGACTTCCCATCGACGTCGTCGGCTTCCCCCTCGCGTTACGGACCGTCCGGGGGGATGACCGTATTCGACGTCACCCAGGTCACCGGCAGCACCGGAGAAGACTCCCTGGTAGCGACCGGCGGAGGACCCAGCGGCCAGGGAGTATGGCGCTCTACAGACGGCCTGCACTGGACCTCAGTCAGCCTACCGGCCCAAGACGCTTCCCTCGGAGATTGGAGGGCTACCGCCGTGGGAGCAACCTACTCGACCACCGTGATAGTAGATACGCTGCCGGGACAGCCTTACGTTCTCAGTTCGACCCTGAAAGGCTGGACTCAGCCCTCGTCGAACCCCGCCGTCTTCGGACCGGTTACGCCGACAGCGGCACCTCTAGCCCTCCTCAAAGTCGGTGGGCAACTGGTATTGGATACCGACGATGTCCAGCTTCCTCAGTCGATAGGACCTGCGACGGTGTCGCAGCAGACCCTCACATCCTCCGATGCAACCACTTGGAGTGCGCAGAGCCCGACGTCTCCGTACCCCCAGTCACTCCCGGCGACCAACGCTGTCGCCTTTCACTCCGCAACCGGCTGGGTTGCGCTGGGCACCGGGCCATCCGGACTCGCCCAGACCTGGACCAGCCCGACGGGGACCTCATGGCACCTGAACGGCCTTCTCGACAGCGCCGGCGGCGGCTCCGCCACGCCGACCATAAATGCGGTTTGCAGTTCGACTCCACCAGCGTCGGCTTCGCGTGCGGCCACGTCGACGACTGTCAACTCCTCTACGACAACCCCTGAAGCCACCTCGACGGTCCCTGCCACAGGCGGCTCCGCCCCGGGGGTGCTCCCAGCAGTGGAAGTGGCGGTGGGGTCGGCGCCTCAGCCGAGCCAGCCGACCGCCCACTCGTCAATTCTAACGCCCGGAACCCAAGCGAGCATCTGGTATTCGACGAACGGGGCGGACTGGACGAAGAGCACTGTGAGCCCGCCCCCCGCGCAAGGTGGGACGGAAACCGTGACCGGGTGCGCCGACATCGAAGGCTCGTTCGTTGCTTTCGGGACGAGCACCTCAGCCAGCGGCGGTCCCGTCCCGGCCGTGTGGACCTCCGCCAACGGCGTCGACTGGTCCCGCTCGGCGGTCGAAGGGTTCGTGGCAGGCTCGCCTAGTCCGATCATCGCCATGGCAGGAAATGGGTCCTACCGGCTGGCCGTCGCCAATCCCGACCCTGCAGCTTCTCCTAACCCTCCCGGGCCGACTTCGTCGAGCGCCGGAGTCGGCCCCGCTGCTTCCACGCCCACAGACGCCGGCCTTGGGTCCCCTCTCGCTCTCGAACCAAGCGGGGCAGGGCTATGGGCCAGCACCAACTCCGGTCGTTCCTGGGAGCTCCTTCCCACCTATGCGGGGCTTTGGTCAGACATGCAGGCAACGCAGCTGGACTCGGTCGCCTTCCAAACCGCAAAGGCGGTGGTCGTCGGGACCGTGGCTGGCGAGTTAGCGGTCTGGGTGGGGTCGCTAGCCGCCGGAACCGCCGGCCAGCAGGCTCAGGCTTCCTCCTGAAAGCCCGAGTCGTTCCATAAAGGCCCAGCTTCGTCGGTGTATCGCCGAAGGGCCGTAAGCTACCAACGCCATCGTGTGGCGAGTGCTGGAGTATCCCTTGTTCAACTCGAACTCGTAGGGCGGGTAGTCCGCCGCGGCAGCGCGCATGAGGCGGTCACGAGACACCTTTGCGAGGATCGACGCCGCCGCTATCGACAAACAGGTGACATCCCCTTTGACAATTGTAGTCGTGGGTATCACGCGGACGAAATCCCATGGGCCGTCCACGAGAGCATGATCCACGTCGACTCCAAGCCCCTCCAGCGCCCTTTGGGCGGCCTTTTGCTGCGCTTTGGCCATACCAAAGGTGTCGCACTCCTCGTGACTGGCGAACCCGACGCTCCAAGCGATGCACCAACTTGCGATACGGTCGAACAGCTCTTCCCGCCTGCGTTCTGTCAGAGCCTTGGAGTCTCTCACCCCGTTTACGCGGCGCCCGGCCGGCACGATAGCAGCTCCGACAGCCAGCGGCCCCGCCCACGCTCCTCGGCCGACTTCATCCATCCCGACCACGACGCCGCAGCCGCGGGCTTCTAAGCGCTCCTCGTGGCTGCGGGTGGGAACGACCCCTCTGCCGTCACGGGGTGACGATCGCCCCGTCGGCACTGTCAAGTTACGCCCACCGGTCAGGGTCCGCCCACCACTTTGTAGCGAAGCAGAAGTGCTCCATCACCTTCGCACACGGCCTCAAGTGACAAAGCCACGGGAGTGGAAGCTGCGCTCTTCGCGAACCCGAGCCGACCGCCGCCCGCCAGCAGCGGAGAAACCGTGACGCACAACTCGTCGACGAGACCTGCACCGATAAGCGCCCCAAAAAGTGTCGGACCGCCCTCGCAGAGTATCCGGCCAAGACCCCGAGCTCGCAAATCGGCGACCGCAGCTGGCACGTCGACCTCCTCCACGCCGGCAGCGACCACCTCGGCGACTCGCGCCAGATCTCCTCGGCGGGAGGCTTGACCATCGGTGGTATAGACAATCACCTTGTCTTCAGAGTCGAACAGCGGTGAAGCACCGTCGAATGCTCCACTCCCCGAGACCACAGCGAGGCGCGGCACGCCGCTCTGACCGCGCGCTTCGCGCCTTGAACGCCTGTCAGCACTCAGCTTTACAGGTCCGTACTTCTCGGCGCGGACGGTGCCCGCTCCGACCAGGACGACGTCTGCGGCTGCGCGAATAGCTGCGAAAGCCTCGCGGTCGGCGGGAACCCCGAGTGGCCCGCTCAGCCCGTCGAACTCGACCGCCCCGTCGACGGAGGTGACCAGGTTCAGCCTCAAATGAACGTCGCTCGGGTGGAGGTAGAAAACTTCGACGCTCTCAGGCGAGGCCAGCGAACTTGCGCTGGGAAGAAGCTGCCGGATCACCTGGAGACCGGCCCGGAGACCACCGGCCGGGAGGCCATCGCCAACGGTGAGGCCATGGACGGCGGTAGCGGCAGTCGTCGCACGACGACAACACTAGACCACTCCTCGGCCGCCGGCCGACGTGCCGTCGCAGGAGTTCACACGGTAGGGACCGGACCCAGCCGCAACGGTGATCCCAGTTCCCTATCATGTGGATATGAGCATCCAGGCCGTGCCCCGCCTCGGGCGAGACGCGGTACTTATACCTGTCAAAGCGTTCGACCGAGCCAAACTCAGACTCGCAACGGCTCTTACGCCCCTCGAACGTAGGCGCCTAGCTATAGAGATGGCTGAGCGCGTGGTGCGATCCGCTGCGAAGCTCACCGTGGCGGTCGTCTGCGACGACGAGGAGGTCGCCACTTGGGCTTCTGGACTCGGAGCGGTCGTCTTGTGGGAGCCCGGCCGCGGCCTCAACGGGGCCGTCCAGTTCGGCTTCGAGCACTTGCGTTCCCAGGGCGTGGCTACAGTTGCTGTCGTGGCGAGCGACCTACCTTTGGCGGACGACATCGAATGGATAACCAAGTTCCGAGGCATAACACTCGTACCTGACCGTCGAGAGGACGGGACGAACGTCATATCGGTACCCCCTGGAGTGCCCTTCCGCTTCTCCTACGGTCCCCAGTCGTTCAAGCGCCACAGGAGCGAAGCCCTGCGAGCCAACGTGGCCCTCAGGGTGGTGCACGACTCGCCGCTCGCCTGGGACGTGGACGTCCCCGACGACCTTGGGGTGCTGACCCGATGAGTGACCCTAACTCCCACGGCGAGTTCACCGTAGCTCCGAGCGTGGACACCGACGTCCCCGACAGCGCTCTCGCTATAGGTGCGCATCCAGACGACATCGAGTTCGGCTGCGGAGGAACCCTCGCCAAGTGGGCTTCGGCGGGTTGCCGTATCTACCATTTCGTGTGCACCGACGGCTCAAAAGGCACCTGGGACCCACTTCGCGACCGGCAAGATCTCATCGCCGAGCGTCGACAAGAGCAGATAGAAGCTTCCCGGATCCTCGGGGGGGAGGGACGGGTTACCTTCGCAGGTTGGGTCGACGGAGAACTTCAGTGCTCCCTCCTGGAACGCAGCGTCGTAGCCAGGGAGATCCGTGAGGTGAAACCCCAAGTGGTCCTCGCCCACGACCCGTGGAAGCGTTACCGCCTACACCCCGACCACCGCAACGCAGGATTCCTCGCTACAGACGGGATCGTCGCAGCGCGCGACCCGCTCTTCTTCCCCGAACATGACCTGCCGCCGCACAGACCACAAAAGCTGCTCCTCTGGGAAGCGGACGCCCCCGACCATCTCGAAACGATCGCCGAGGTCGAGGGAGTAAAGCTGCAAGCGCTACTAGCCCACCGCAGCCAGTTTCGCTCGACCATGGGCATCGACGACGGGGACGCCGGCACCGTCGGTCAGTTCGCCGAGCGGATGCGCAGCCGCCACGCCGAAACCGGTGCACGCTTCGGCCTTGGGGCTGCGGAGACCTTCAAGGTGATCGACCGCCTCTAAACCGCTGTCCCCGATCCCCCTGATGCAAGACACGGGGATCGGGGAGCAGACCCAGCTTGGTGGCAAACAAACGGTGGCAAACAAACAGAGCTCTGTTACAAAAACAGACGTGTAGGGATTAGGCCCGTCGCGCTCTACTGCGCCTTCCGCCTCGGGGAGCTCGCCGAGGCCTCAGCGCCTCTTGGCAGTCTTGGCCGCTTTCGCAGGAGCTGCAGGCTTGGCTGCTGGCTTGGCTGCGGCCTTCGCTGGACGGGCAGCTTTCGCCGGAGAAGCCGCCTTGGCAGCCGTCGCCCTCGATGACGCCGCAGCCTTCGACGCGGTTGACCGGCCACCCGAGGCGGCTGCGGGCGCAGCAGCCTTCTTCGCTGCAGCGGACCTAGCCTTGGTGTTGAGTGCCAGCTTGAAAGCTGAAGCCGGCTTGAAGGCCACGGACTTGGACGCCGGAACCTTCACCGTCTCTTGAGTCTGCGGGTTGCGCGCCAAGCGCGGACCGCGAGCCCTGGGATCGAACGAGCCGAATCCGAAGATCGACACGCGGTTACCGGCTCTCACCTCAGCGATAATGGCAGCTGTGACAGCCTCGACGGCCGCCTCCGACTGCTTCTTGTCCAGTCCCGTCGAGGCCTGAACCGCCTGGGCCAGCTCTGTTCTGTTCACTGCTACCTCCAGATAGGTGGGGAAGTTTCCCAGATATACAAGAGGTTTTCCGGCTCCAGGTCAAGTATTTACCTGTCCGGGCAAGGAAAAAGTGCCTACATTGGCACGATGGAGACCGAACACGAGCGGCTGCGACAAGCAAACCGCGGAGAATTGCCCTGGAGACGCTGGGGTCCGTACCTGTCCGAACGGGCATGGGGGACTGTCCGCGAGGACTACTCGGCCGACGGGGATGCCTGGTCGTACCTGCCTTTCGAACAGGCTCCTTCGAAAGCGTTCCGCTGGAACGAAGACGGAATGGCCGGCATATGCGACGACGAGCAGAACCTCTGCCTCGCTTTGTCGCTGTGGAACGGCAAAGACCCGATCCTCAAGGAGCGCCCGTTCGGCTTGACGAGCGAACAAGGCAACCACGGCGAGGACGTTAAGGATTACTGGTGGTATCTCGACGCGACGCCCACCTCGTCGTGGCTGCGCTGGCGCTACCACTATCCCCAAGCCGAATTCCCCTACGACCAACTACTCGAAGTGAACCGGGCACGGACACGCCACGACCCTGAATACGAGCTCCTCGACACTGGGATATTCGACGAGGACCGCTTTTGGATTGTCGAGTGCACGTGGGCGAAGGCAGGACCGGAGGACATCCTGTGGAAGATCACAGCCCGCAACGCAGGGCCCGATCCTGCAACCATCGACGTACTTCCAACCGTCTGGTTCCGCAACACCTGGTCTTGGACATCCCAGGCCCACAAACCCGAACTGTCCCTTAAAGGGTCAAGAGTCGTAGCTACACATCCAACCCTCGGGGAGTGGCAACTCGCTTGGGACCACAACTCCCCTCCGCTGTTTTGTGACAACGAGACGAACACGGAGAAGCTCTACAACGCGGCCGGCCCAGCTTGGCCCAAAGACGGGATCGCAGAACACGTGCTCAGGGGAAGTCCGACCGTGAATCCGCAAGGCCGAGGAACGAAGGTCTCCGTTCACCACCGCTTCGAAGTTCCAGCCGGGGCGACGGTCGAAGCCCGGCTGCGCTTCTGGAGGACCGGCGAAGGGGCCCGCCCAGCGCCGAGCGCCCAAGAAGGCGACCTCAACTTGTATTTCGACTCGGTCATGGCAGCCAGAAAGTCCGAAGCTGACGACTTTTACGCTGGCATACTCCCGTCCAACGCCACGGACGAGGAGAGGCTGGTGGCCCGCCAGGCTGGCGCCGGAATGTTGTGGTCCAAACAGTTCTTCCACTTCGACGTCGACAAGTGGCTTAAGGGCGACCCGGCGGAGCCACCACCACCACCCGGCCGAGGAGAGATCCGCAACGGCGACTGGACGCACCTCAACAATCGTGACGTCATATCCATGCCCGACCCTTGGGAGTACCCCTGGTACGCGTCGTGGGACCTGGCATTCCACTGCGTTGCGCTGGCCCACCTCGACGCCGAGTTCGCGAAGCGCCAGTTGATACTGCTGTGCCGGGAGTGGTACATGCACCCGAACGGTCAACTTCCGGCGTACGAGTGGAACTTCGGCGACGTGAACCCGCCGGTACAGGCATGGGCAGCGCTGCGCGTCGCGGAGATAGATGCGCAGGCGCGGGCCGCCCGCAAGGAGGACCCCTCGATAGACCACCAGTTCCTGGAGAGGGTGTTCCACAAGCTGCTTCTCAACTTCACGTGGTGGGTGAACCGCAAAGACTCTGCCGGCAACAACGTCTTCGAGGGCGGCTTTCTCGGCCTTGACAACATCGGCCTGTTCGACAGGTCAAAGCCACTTCCCGTACCGGGACGCACCGAGCAGTCCGACGGCACTGCGTGGATGGCGATGTTCTGTTTGAACATGCTTGAGATAGCCATGGTCCTAGCCACCGACGACCCGGTCTACGAGGATGTGGCGACGAAGTTCTTCGAGCATTTCACCTACATTGCCCATGCGATGGAGACCCAAGGCCTCTGGGACGACCAGGACGGCTTCTTCTACGACGTTCTCAGCCTCGACAGCGGGGACACGATACCCGTGCGGGTCCGCTCCATGGTCGGCGTAGTCGCTCTGTTCGCAGTGACCGTCCTAGAACCATCGCACCTCGAAGCCCTTCCTTCCTTTGCCAGGCGCCTGGAATGGTTCCTCGAGAACAAACCCGACTACGCCGAGCATGTGTCGCACATTTCTGTCAAGGGATCTGAGGATCGCATGCTGCTCTCGGTCGTCGACCGCCAGAGCCTGATAAAGGTCCTTTCGAGGGTGCTCGACAGTAGCGAGCTCCTTTCCGACCACGGAGTCCGGTCAGTTTCAAGGTTCCACTTGGACCACCCGTTCCAGATCAGGATCGGAGGCACTGAGGCCACAGTCGACTACGAGCCCGGAGAGTCCACAACCGGTCTCTTCGGCGGCAACTCGAACTGGCGAGGACCCGTGTGGTTCCCCCTGAACTATTTGCTCATTGAGTCACTCGACCGTTACGACACCTACTTCGGCGACGGCCTGAGCCTTGAGCACCCGACGGGATCGGGCTCAAAGACGTCGCTGCACGGCGTCGCCGACGATTTGTCGCGCAGGCTCGTATCCCTTTTCCTACGCGGCCCCGACGGGCGAAGACCCGTGTTCGGCCCGTACGAAAAGCTCCAAAGCGATCCCGAATGGAGCGACATGATCCTGTTCCACGAGTACTTCCACGGGGACACAGGAGCAGGGCTCGGAGCCTCGCACCAGACCGGCTGGACGGGACTCGTCTTGGACCTCCTCGCCGATCGAAGGCTCGGCGGTCGAGGCTAGCGGGCTGGACATCCCAGCTACCGTGCCCCTACCAGCAGGTAGAGCCGCTAGCCTGGGGAGCCGTGCGCAGGATAAAACGACCTACGTCGCTCACCGGCGCCCGTGCAGCCATCCCCACCCGGGACGCCCGCGTGCTGATCATCTCGGCGAGCATGGGCGCCGGTCATGACGGGGCGGCGCGCAACCTCGCCAAGCAGCTCCGCATGGAAGGTCACGACGCTGTCGTAGAGGATTTCCTGACGAGCGCTCCCCTTCGCATAGGTGCAGCCCTGCGATCGGGATACGAGTTCGAGCTGAGGCACGTTCCGTCGGCTTACGAGGCCTCGTACCGTATGTGGTACAAAGTTCCCTGGCTGAGGGGGCTCGTCGGCTTCCTGGTGACCCTCCTCACCCGCAGGCGGGTACTGCGTTGGGTCTCCCGCTTCGAAGCCACGACGGTAGTCTCCACCTATCCGCTGGCAACGCTTTGTCTTGGTCGGCTTCGCAAGAAAGGCATCCTCAACGTTCCAGTGGTGAACTTCATCACCGATTTCGGGGTGCACCCGCTGTGGGTCCACCCCGGCGTGGACGTCAACTTGGCGATGCATGACGAGTGCGCGGCGGAGGCGACTCGGCTGTCGGGCCGCCCGAGCGTCGCATGCGGGCCCGCTACTCCCGAGCGCTTCGACCCGGCACGCCTGCCTTCGCGAGTCGACGCTAGGCGTCTCCTGGGCCTAGACGACTCGAAGCGCGCGGTCCTGGTGGTAGCCGGGTCTTGGGGTGTGGGTAGCGTCGTCGAAACCTGGGCGGAGATCACCTCCGACAGTCGCTTCTCGACGGTGGTCGTCTGCGGGCGTGACGAGAAGCTCAAAGAGCGCATCACTCGCCTGGTGGAACACAAAGGAACCGGGTGCAAAGTCCTCGGGTGGACAGACGACATGCCGGCCCTGATGGCAGCCTGCGATGTCTTGGTGGAGAACGCCGGCGGCCTCACCTCTTTCGAAGCCTTGCGCGCGGGACTGCCCGTAGTCAGCTACCAGCCGATCGCCGGGCACGGCCGCCACAACACCCAGCGCATGCACGACGCCGGCGTCAGCACGCTCGCCGGGAACGTCACGTCCCTCCACCGCGCGCTGGCCGAGCTGAGCGTCGAAGGCCTTGCGCGGCGGACGCAGGTTACGGCGGGGCGGGCGATCTTCAAAGCCGAACCTGTCGAAGCAATCCTCGCCGCCGACATGGCGCCGGCCTACCGCCCGGTGAAGGTCCGTAAGGCCAAGCGGGCGGTACGCGTAGCCATGGCCGGGCTGGTCACCGCGGCCCTCGGATGGGCGGGACTCACCTCCGGCGTCGCAATGGCTACAGAGGAAGGAGCCGGAGTCCTGCAACCGCCACCCGGGCCCCTCACCGTCGACTACCTGGGGGTTCGCTTGAGCACCCCTGAAGCTGCTGACCCTCGGATCACCGCGGACCTTTTCGCCTTGGACGCTACCGCCGTCGTCGACGAGGCGACGGCGCTTCAAGCAGCCGGGCAACTCAGACAGATCGTCGCCGAAGGGCTGAGTGTGGACGACGGGGGCGCGAGCAGCGCCGGCTCGTACGGCCCGGTGAACCCCGGAACCCTCAACGAGGGAGCTCCTTGGCAGCAGGCGTCGGCGGATGCCCGGGCGGCAGCTGCGATCTCGCGCGCGGTTGGAGTGACAGTCACCCAGAGCGTCCCAGACCGGGGGCTGAACGCCTGGGATCTAACCCAGTCCGACGCCGACCACCTCAAGCTCGTCGTAGCGAACCGCGTTCTCAGCCCCGGCTCTCAGGGTCCGACCATCAAGCTCGCACCCCGGCAGGTCTACCTGGTAAACGGGCTCGACTCGACACCCCGCCAGCTCGACGAGTTCCTCCGCCAGCTGCTCGCTCAGATGAGAGCACAGGCAATCCTGCCGGCACCACTCAGCAGCCTCGCATGAGCTCCGGTGGTGTCGCTCGCGGCGCGGCACTTGCGATGGGAGCCGCCGCGGTGGCGCATGTGGGGCCTGGCGTCGTGGCGTGGAGGAGGGGGCGTTGCGCCGTGCTGCCCCGCCTGGCGGGTATCGGCCGACTAGATCACGTCGCCTTGACCTTCGACGACGGCCCTCACCCTGTATCCACCCCGCTGGTGCTCGACGCGTTGGAGCGCTTCGGATGGCACGCCACTTTTTTCTGCCTGGGATCCGAGGCGCGCCGCCATCCCGGAACCCTTCGCGAGATAGCACGACGCGGTCACGAGGTCGCAGTCCATGGTGACACGCACAGGAGCCACCTGCTGCGCAGCGCCTTGGACGTGTCCCGCGATGTCATCTCAGCTCGGGACTCGATCGGGGAGCTGTCAGGGCAATCTCCCAGGTGGTTCCGACCACCTTACGGGGCGGTGGCAGCTTCTACTTTGGTCGGCGTGCACCGAAGCGGCATGGACCTCGTCTTGTGGTCGGCCTGGGGACGCGACTGGAGGGCGGGCCAGACCGGTCTAAGCGTCGCCGACGAGGTGGACCGGACCTCGACGGGAGGCGACACCGTCTTGCTTCACGACTCAGATATCACATCCACCGAGCGGAGCTGGGAAGCGACGGTAGCGAGCCTGGAAGTTCTAGCCCGGCGCTGGGAAGCGCGCGGGTTGGTCGTCGGCCCCCTCCGCGAGCACTTTTAGAGCCGGGCACCGAATTGGAACGATCCGCGAGAACACGGTCCCCACGAGCCCGGCGCCTCAAGGCGGCCGGAGCTTTACCTGTGGTGATAAGCGCGGCGCTACTGTCCGCGTGCACCACGAGCCTTGGGCCAGCGGTGAAGGCAGCCCCGGTGCTCAACGTGGCCACGGGGGCCTATCCCATTGCTGAAGCGGTCACCTTGATAGGCGGCTCCAAGGTGTCCGTGGACGACGTCGTACCACCTGGGGACGACCCTTTGACCTACAAGGCGGGTCCTTCTCAGCGTGAAGAGATCGACAGGGCCGGTCTTCTGATCGCCGTCGGAGGGGACTTCCTGCCGGCGACCGACACGTCCCCTACCGTCCAGGGCAAGTCGCTGACGATGTTGACGGCCCTCGGCACATCCGACCCGTACTTCTGGCTGGACCCGGCTTTGATGAACAAGGCGGTAACGGTCATCGCCAAGGCCATGGACGCCGCCGACCCTCAAGCCGCCCCGCTGTTCAACGAGAACTCCGTCTCTCTAAGCGCCGAAGTATCTTCGCTTGACAGTGACTTCACACGGATCCTGTCGGCGTGCCCGGGGAAGCTGCTCGTCGGTCCCGATACGGCGTTCTCCTCCATGGCAACCGAGTACGGACTTCAATCGCAGGTGGTAGCCCCAGACCCGGACAGAAGCCAGATCGACGCTCTGGTCAACGCGGTCCACGACTCGGGGCCCGCAGCGATCTACAGCGAACCCTGGGTCACCGACGCCGGCGTTAGCGCGGTAGCCACTGTCGCCCACGTGACGCTGCACTCCTTGGACACCATCGTGGATCCCCCTCCCGGCGGGTGGCCTAGCGGAGCTACGTATTTCGCCTTGATGGAACAAGACCTGGGAACGCTGAGCTCTGCTCTGGGATGCAACAACAACGAGCAGTGATCGACCCCCTACGAGTCGTGTCGTCATGGCCTGGTACCGCAGCCGCTGGTTGGCGTGACGCCACCCGCGAGTCCAAGGTCGGACAGGCCGATCGGGCATTCCGCTGGGCTTCGGTGACCAAAGTGATCTCCGCGATGGCTATCTGGGTGGCCGTAGAGGAAGGAACCGTCGACTTCGAGGACGAAGTCGGACCGCCTGGGGCGACACTTCGCCACCTTCTCTCGCACGCCTCTGGCCTCGCCCCCGACGACGACCGAATCCTCGCCTCTCCAGCGACGCGCAGGATCTACTCGAATCGGGGAATAGAGCTAGCCGCCGATCACCTCGCCCAGCGGGCGGGTATACAGTTCGTCAGCTATCTCCGCGAAGCCGTCCTCGAACCTCTCGGGATGACCGCCACCGTCCTAAAAGGCTCTCCCGCGCACGGCGCCGAGGGCCCCCTGGACGACCTGATGGCCGTAGCAGCCGAGCTTCTCGCACCCCGGCTGGTGTCGGCCGACACCCACCTGTCAGCTACGAAAGTCAGCTTCGAAGGCCTCCCCGGCATCCTGCCCGGCTTCGGGTTCCACGCTCGCAACGACTGGGGTCTGGGGGTAGAGGTCCGCTCGAACAAGACCCCGCATTGGACGGGAAGAACGAACTCAACCTCCACATTCGGGCATTTCGGTCGCAGTGGTGCGTTCGTCTGGGTGGATCCCGCAGCGGGGGTGGCCTTAGCGGGCCTGTCAGACCAAGGCTTCGGCCCGTGGGCCCTAAGCGCCTGGCCGGACCTCTCGGACAGAGTGCTCGCGGCGCTCGGCTAGGCGTCCTCTGCCGCCTTCAGCTCACGAAAAGCCGCAAGGGCCCGCGGCCCCCACACCGTGGCAGGACCACCGCTTAGGACCACGGCCACCCCGATTGCTTCGGCCACTTCCTCTTCGGTCGCGCCGCGTCTCGCAGCGCCGCGGGCGTGGGACGCGATACAACCGTCGCACTGCCGGCTGACCGCCACCGCGATCCCTATCAACTCCTTGGTCTTCGCCGGAAGCACCCCTTCGGCGAAGGCCGCCCTCTGCATGTTCGCGTAGGCCCCTATCACGTCGGGAATGTGCTCGCGAAGGTCGCGTGCTGGCTGGCGAAGCTCTCCGAGAACTTCATTGGGGTGGATCATTCCGGCTCCTCGCGATCTGGTGCCGTACCGTCGGCAACGTCAGCCTGTATTGTGCCTCCCCGAGCGGCTTCTGCGCGGGATTAGCCCGTCATTCCTGCCGTCTCGCATCCCGCCTCACCTACTCGAAAAAGGACCCACCAAGCCGTGAGACCCAAAACCCACACGCTCCTAGCGGTTGCGGCCGCGGCGGCGTCGGTGGCGCTCGGCGCATGCGGTTCGACATCCACAGCGAAGCTGTCGGCCGGAGATCTCTTGGCCAAAGCGGAGCAGACAGTGAACGCCACGAACAGCCTCCACTTCGTCCTCACGAGCTCCAACGTGTCGTCGAGCGGAACGAACCTGGTCGGCGGAAGCGGCGACCTGGAGCGACCCAACAGTCTGCAAGGGTCATTCAAGGTGACGATAAGCGGCTTCACCGCGACAGTGAAAGTCGCCGCCGTAGGGGCGGTGTTCGAAGCGGAGCTGCCGCTGTCGAGCTCGTACACCAAAACGAGCCCCGCTGAGTTCGGCCTCGAAAACCCAGCCTCGCTTCTGAGTCCTTCCACCGGGTTGATCAAGCTCCTGAGCTTGGGATCGGGTGCTACGCTTTCAGGCCAGGAGCGTGTAGAAGGGGAGCTTCTCGACACTGTCAGCTACCAGATACCAGGCAAGGACGTGCCCGTACTGCCTGACGAGAATCCTTCCAAGCCGGTCGGCATGACGGCGGCGATCGACCCCTCGAACTTCCAGTTGAGGTCGGTGACGCTCGTCGGACCCCTCACGAGCTCCACTTCGAACTCGACTTACGTCGTCACGCTAACCGACTACGGAGAGCACGTCACGATCACGCTACCTCCTACGTCTTGACCGTCGCTGCGCCGTCTCACGCTGTTTCCCGAGCGGACAGGACCCGGCTGGTCCTAGCGGCGCTTGGCGTGCTGATCGCCTCCTCTGACACCTACGTCGTCGTCGTAGCACTTCCCAACATAATGAACGGTGTCGGGATAGGCATCGACCATCTTCAGCGCGCCGCTCCGATCATCAGCGGATTCCTTCTCGGATACACGGCCGTCTTGCCGCTGATTGGACGGATCGCCGACATCGCAGGTACCACAGCTACGTTCAAATGGTGCCTCGTGGCGTTCGCCGCAGGCTCCGCTATCACCGCTACGTCGCCCTCCCTCGCCGTGGTAGTGACAGGGCGGGCTATGCAAGGAGTCGGCGGTGGTGGACTCATACCGGTCGCTCTCGCCATGGTCGCGTCGCGCTGGCCGGCGGATCGCAGAGGCGTGCCCCTCGGCATGATAGGCGCCGTGCAAGAGCTCGGGAGCCTGATCGGCCCGCTCTACGGGGCGGCCATCGTAGCCATCTCGACGTGGCGGACGATCTTCTGGCTCAACCTGCCGATAGTCGCCGCCGTAGGAATCGCCTTGTGCCTCACCAACCGTCACGACACCACCGTGGAGCCCCCGGTGCGATCCCCGCGGGGTGGTCCCGTCGCTACCTCAGACCGGCGTGGGAGCCCTTCAGGCGCACTTGTCAGGGAACCTGGAGCTGGCCGGCGCCGGCGGGACCTTCCCGGGGTCGCACTCGCGCTCGCTGGCACGGCCGGGCTGCTAGTCGGCTTGGACGCCCCGGCCGGCCTGGCCGACAGCGTCAGCTTCGGAGGCGCCTACGCGCCGATCGCCTCCGGTCCGTGGGCCGGTTTCACAACCCCGGTGGTGCTAATGTCCGCCGGCCTGCTGGTCCTGTTCGCCGCATGGGAGCTCCTCGCTCCAAGTGGCGTCGCGCGCATCGTCGGCGCCCGGGGAGGCCGCCAGGTTATCGCCCGCTCGGACCTTCCCGGGGCGTTGCTCCTGGCCGGGGTGCTGGCGTGCGTGGTTATCGCGTTCTCTACCTCTGACCCGTCGACCCAGGTTCTCGCTTCGAGCACGCCGGTCGTGGCACCCCTCGGCTTGGCATTGGCCGCGGGATTCTGGTGGCGTCAACGTCGGGCCGAGCACGCTTTGATCTCGAAGGGCAGCTTCTCCGCCAGGCCAGCTTGGGGAGCGCTGGCGGTCAACCTCTGGGTGGGTGCCGCGCTGATATCCGCCTTGGTGGACATACCGCTGTTCGCCAGGTCCACTGTGTACCCGAACTCCGAGGTGGGAGCCTCGCTGGTTCTGGTGCGGTTCTTGGTGGCTGTGCCTGTGGGAGCAGCAGCCGGCGGATTCGCGTGTCGTAGCCGTGGCAGAGCCCCCTACGTAGCCGCGTGCGGAATGCTCGTCAGCGCAGCAGCTTTCGTCGCCATGACGACCTGGTCGGCGGGCTCCCTCGGCGGCGGTATCCGCCCGAGCGACTTCGAGCTGATCGCCTGCGGTTTCGGTTTCGGCCTTGCGATAGCCCCCGTCAACGTCGCGATTCTCGGCGCGGTGACCGAGAGATACCACGCTTTGGCCAGCGCCCTTGCGGTAGTGGCGAGAACCGTCGGCATGCTCGTAGGGCTTTCGGCTCTCACAGCGGTAGCCCTCCACCGTTTCTACCTGGCCGAAGCGCGCATACCGTCGCCGTTCGTGTCTTGCCCCCGCAGCCCGGAGAATTGCCCGACGTTCAACACGGCCACCACCAACGCCCTCCTAGTCGAGCTGCACACCATTTTCGCTGGAGCCTCCGTCTGCGCCGCCGTTGCAGCTCTGATGGCCTTGTGGACGTTGAGGTCCAACAGTGTGCCCGCAGCCCCTACGATAGGTGCGTCGTTACCAACAGCCAGGGAGACCCCTTAAGTGGACGTTCGCATCGGAGTGGTTCAATCAGCCAAGGAGATCGAGTTGGAGCTGCCGGAAGGCGCCGACCCGGACCAGATCGGCGCAAAAGTCGAGGAAGCCCTCTCCGCCGACTCAGGAATTCTCTGGCTGACCGACCGCAAAGGGCGTCGCGTCGGCATCCCGGCGGGGCGCATCGCCTACGTGGAGTTGAACTCCCCAAGCGAGGACCGTCGAGTCGGTTTCGGCGCTGCGGTGCGTGGCTGACCTTCTAGACCGCAAGCTGATCTTCGTCACCGGCAAGGGAGGGGTCGGAAAGACCACTATCGCAGCGTCGATCGCCTGGCTGGCCGCCGAGCGCGGGAAGAAGACCCTGGTCTGCGACGTCGACGACCGCGGCGACTTGGCGGACCTATACGAGGCGGGCCCGCTGGGCTTCGCGGAGCGTGAAGTCGCTCCTCGCCTTTGGGCGATGTCCATGGACGCAGAGGCTTCGCTCAAGCAGTACCTGTCACTTCAGCTGAAACTCCCGTTGATCACGCGGATCGGCCCGATAGCCCGCATGTTCGACTTCGTCGCTTCCGCAGCGCCGGGAGTCAAGGAGATCGTGACGGTGGGTAAGTTCTGCTGGGAGGTCAAAGAGGACCACTACGACCTCGTCGTGGTCGACGCCCCTTCCAGCGGTCACGTGGTCGGGCAGTTGGCCGCACCGCAAGGCATCAACGAGCTGGTCAAGGTGGGCTTGGTCCGCAATCAGACGGACTGGATGCTCGACATCCTTGGGGACCCCGACAAGACCGGGGTGGTCATCGTAGCTACCCCAGCGGAGATGCCGGTGAGCGAAACAGAGGATCTGATGGGCCGCCTTGAGCGCGAGACCAACGTGTCGCTAAGCGCCGTCGTGGTGAATCGGGTGCTTCCGGAGCTGTTCGGGCGGGGCGAGGAGGAGGTCTTCGCCCGGCTGGAAGATCCTGGCGCGAGGGCCGCCGTAGAGTCCGAGCTGGGCGGACACCTCGGACCGCTGGTGGACGCAGCCCGCCTCATGGTAACGATGCGCAGGTCAAGGACGGTTCACTTGGAGCGTCTCCGCAACGCCGTCAGCCCGGAGGTGGCGATGCTGTACATGCCCTACCTTTTCTCCAGGGGAAGCGGTCTTCGCACCACCCGGCAAGTCTCCGAGGCCCTCGCCGCGGAGTTGGGCTACTGATGGCCCAACGTGGAGGCCCCAGCAGATCGGCAGGGTCTCTTGGAGGTCTCGTAGCTTCGCGGGAGATCGTTATCGCTTGTGGTTCGGGCGGTGTGGGCAAGACGACCACAGCGGCTGCTCTAGCCGCCATGGCGGCCCTGCATCACCAGACAAAAGTTCTCGTGCTGACCGTCGACCCGGCCCGCCGCCTGGCCGACGCCTTGGGCTTGGAAGGCTTGGGCAACGAGGCTCGTAGGGTCGACCCGGCAGCTTTTTCCAGGAGCGGGACCAAACCGCGTGGTGACATGTGGGCTGCGATGCTCGACACGAAGCAGAGTTGGGACGACCTCGTACGCCGTCACGCGCCGGACAGGACCACAGCCGAGCGCATCCTAACCAACCCTCTCTACGAGAACATCTCCGGCCGTTTCGTGCAAAGCCACGACTACATTGCCATGGAACGCCTCTACGAGCTGCACACGAGCGGGGCCTTCGACCTGATAGTCGTAGACACACCTCCCAGCCGCAACGCCCTGGACTTCATCGCCGCTCCGAGCCGCATGGCGGAGTTCTTCTCTTCGAAACTTCTTCGGCTGCTGATCGCTCCCTACAAAAGCCGTCTTGTCAACGTGGCCTCCCGGCCGTTCTACCAGGTTGCCGACCGCGTGCTCGGATCGCAGTTCCTCGAAGACATCGCCGAGTTCTTCATCTTGTTCCAGACCATGTACCCCGGGTTCGTGGAGCGGGCGCGCGCCGTCGAGAGGCTCTTGGCGGACCGCCGGACGACTTTCGTGGTGGTGAGCACGCTTGAGCCGGCGCCGGCAGCAGAGGCGGAGTTCTTCATCGAGGTGCTCACCTCCAGGGGTTACGACTTGGGTGCCCTGGTCTTGAACAAGGTCCTCCCCGACTATCTCCTCGACGACGACGCTGCAGCCCTGGCGGCCCGATTGGAAGCCAAAGCAGGCGTGATCGCCTCGACCAAGGGTCTCGCCGTGTCTCTTGGAACGGATGCTCACCAGTTGGAGCGTGTGCTTTGCGAGATCGCATCCAACTTCTCGAACTTTTCGATGGTCGCCAGCCGCGAGGCGGGACTGCGCCGGGATCTGGAACGTCGAGGCAGCATCGTCGCCAGCGCCCCCGAGCTCGAGGGCGACATCAATGACGTCGCCGGTCTGCTCACCCTCGGCGCCCTGACCTGGAAGTAGCCTCCCTGCCATGGCAACCCTCGCCGAGCTCCTCCAAGAGCACACGGACGCTCCTGGGCCCGTCGTAGCCCACCTCCAGCGGCTAGTCGCAGGCTGGGGGATGCTGTCGGACCTGTGCTTCGCCGATCTGCTGCTGTTCGTCCCGGTGCGTAACTCACCCGACTTCGTCGTGGTCGGCCAGGTTCGGCCTACCACCAGCCAGACTCTGCACCCCGACGACCTCGTCGGCCACGTCATCGGCGTCGACGAGCAGACGATCGTGTCGCGCGCGTGGCGGGTCGGGGCAGTCGTGGAAGACGAAGTCCGGGTCACCGCCCGCAGCGAGCGGGCCCGCCTCGTGTGCATCCCCGTGCGCCACCAGGGATCCCTGGTAGGAATCATGACAAGAGAGTCAGCCTTGTCGGTACGGCGCCGGCCGGGGGTCCTAGAAAGGGTGTACGTCGAGGTCTTCGACCGCTTGGCGCGCATGATCGCCAGAGGCGAGTACCCCTTCCCCGTCGACGAGACGTTCATCTCCGAAACCCCGCGGGTAGGCGACGGAGTCCTGGTCCTAGACGAGTCGGCTCGTGTCGACTTTGCGTCGCCCAACGGCGTGAACGCCTTGCACCGTCTCGGCATGTACTCGGGTATCGACGGAATCCGCCTCGACGAGGCCGGTATCCACCAGTCAGCCGTTCCGTTGGCCTACCAGACCCGTCTGCCGACAGTCGAAGAGGTCGGCGAGGGTGACACAGTGGTGATAGTCCGCTGCATTCCGCTGCTGGACGGATCGGACGTCACCGGTTCGTTGGTCCTCGTGCGCGACGTCAGCGACCTGAGACGCCGTGACCGTCTTTTGCTTTCCAAGGACGCCGCGATCCGCGAGGTTCACCACCGGGTGAAGAACAACCTGCAGACCATTTCCTCCCTACTGCGGATCCAATACAGGAGGATGCCCCATGGTGAGGCGCGCCACGCATTGGAAGAATCGGAGAGACGGGTGCGCTCCATCGCCGTGGTGCACGAGATTCTCTCCCGTGACACCACGGACGCCGTCGACTTCAACGACATCGTTCCTCCCCTTGCACGCATGACCGAGGACATGGGAGGCCGTGACCGTCCGGTTCATATCGCTTGCCACGGAGAGGCCGGAAGGCTTGAAGCGTCGGTCGCCACCCCACTTGCCGTGGTGCTGAACGAGCTCCTTCAGAACGCGGCCGAGCACGCCAGGCCGCTGGGCGACCCCGGCGACGACTCCGGTCACTCTCCTATCGAGGTGAGCGTCGACATGCACCGTGACGGCAAGGCCCTGAGCATCCGCGTCCACGACAACGGTATCGGGTTTCCTGAAGGGTTCAGCGCCGAGGGATCCTCCTCACTGGGACTGTCCATCGTCAACGGACTCGTCTGCAGTCAGCTGAGTGGCACGATCACCATGTTCAACCAGGGCGGGGCGGTCGTAGAAATAACCGTGCCCGTAGATCACCAAAGCGACGACTTCGTGTCAATCTGACTCTTCGGACGCCTCGCGGATCTTAGATGGGAACCCGAGGTTCAGCAGCTGCGGCGCTGCTCGGAAAGCCATGAGCGTCGGAGCCTGCGGCGCTCTTCTTCGGACGTCCCGCCCCAGATACCGGACTCCTGGTTGGTCGCAAGAGCGAACTCCAAGCACGCTCGCATGGACTCGCATGTAGAACAGACCTCCTTAGCCGACTCGATCTGCTCGATAGCCGGTCCGGTGCTGCCCACAGGAAAGAACAGGTCAGGGTCGGTGTCACGACACGCCGCTTGCTCGCGCCAGTCGTCGACGTCCCACTCAATGCTGCGGCTCCAGGCCAAGGCCACGCGGCACTACCTTTCAAGAAAGCTTGTGAAAAGAATCACGTGTATGCGCGCCGGTCAACGCACTTACAGCGCTCGATACATTAAGCGGGGGCGCAAGCGAATTCAAGGCTCTTCCCTCGACATATTCCGCCGTCCCACAAAAGAACGCCGCCCACGAGACTAGAGCGACCGGCGGTCGTCACGACCGGCGGTCGCGACTGGCACGATCAACTTCAGAGCGTCGGGCTCCCAGCGCAGGTCCAACCGTCTAGCACGGCCGATAGGCTCACCGTCCACCTGGTAAGGGAACGGCTCGGAACCGACCGCGACTGCGCAGACTTCCCTGACATCCCTGACCAGCAAAGCCTTTCCCGAATAGCCTGGCAAGACTCCTCGCAACGGACCCTGCGCGGGTTCGCCTTTCCTCCGAAGGGTACGAGCAGCGAGCATCGCAAGTAGGGGCGCCGATATCGAGGTGAGCTCGACCACCGACAGAGGCGACGTCAGATCAGTTCCCGGCGCGAGGTCGAATGCGCGCTCACCCACAAAGGTGTACGGGCTGGTGTTCATCACTATGGCGAAGTACCCGTTATCCAAACTTGTCCTGCGCCCACCCACATCTGTCAAAGACAGCGAGAAGTGCGGATGATGACGGTCATAGCCTGTCGCCCAGGTCCGTAACGCGCTGTACGCGAAGAAGGTATGCCCCAGATAGCGCTTAAGATGACCTCGTCGCTCCACCTGTTCCACGACCGCAGCGTCGAATCCGAGACCGCAGTGGAACAGGAACCTCCTCCCCCCTGCGTTGCCGACACCGACCCGTTGGACCCCTCCGCCGGGAGAGGCCATAGCGCCGAGAAGTTCGCCGGTCGCCTCTATCGGGTCGTTGGTCATGCCGATCGTCCGGGCAAAGACATTGGTCGAGCCGCCCGGTAGAACACCTAGCGCTGTCGACGAGCCGGCGAGGCCGTTCGCCGTCTCGTTTACCGTCCCGTCCCCACCCAACACGACCACGGCGTCCATCCCCTTGGAGACGGCGCTTTGGGCTAACGTCGCTGCGTGACCAGGTCGGCCTGTCTCCGCGACGGTCACCTGGTGGTCGGCAGCGAGCGACTTGTGTATCACGACACGTGCCCGCAGGGTCACTGAGGAGGCGGATTCGTTCACTACGAGAAGGATCTTCAAGTCGCTTCCGCGCCAGTGCTGTCCGGGCCGCCACTGTTAGCAGGGCGGCTCTCCGACCGCACGAACGCCCGCATGGTCGCGACACTCCTCGACAACAACCTCGACACCTGCATCTGAGAGATGCCGAGCTCGCTGGCGATCTCAGATTGTGTCATGCCTCCGAAGAATCGCCTTACAACGACCTTGCGCGACACCTCGGGAAGCTTCGCAAGAAAAGCGTCGACGGCTATGCGGTCGTCGACGACGTCGTATCCCCGCTCGGACGTCCCGATGCGGTCGTATCCGGATCCACCCTGTTCAACGTCGGGGTTACTGTCAAGCGTTGCGAACCTGTAGGCCTGACCGGCTTCGAGGGCCTCAAGCACCTCTTCCTCTGAAGCCCCCACCTCTTGAGCCAGCTCGCCTACTGTCGGCGAGTGGCCAAGCCGCTGGCTCAGCTGGTCGACGCTAGCCCCGAGACTTGCGTAGAGCTCCTGCATCCTCCGAGGCGCCCTAACAGCCCAGCCACGGTCGCGGAGATGGCGCTTTAGCTCCCCAACTATCGTCGTCGTCGCAAAAGTCGAGAAAGCGACACCTCTGGTGACGTCGAAGCGCTCTACCGCCTTGAGCAGTCCTAGCGACGCAACCTGGACCAGGTCGTCGAGAGGCTGACCGCGATTAGCAAAACGGCGCGCAAGGTATGCGGCAAGCCCAAGGTGAGCCTCGACAAGCTTGTCGCGTACAGCCAGGTCGCCTGTGTTCGAGTACAGAGCGAACAACTCGGCTGTGGTCGGGTCTTCAGACACTCGCCGCTCGATCGGAGTGCCGCTTGACCAGCCTGAACTCGACGTGGTTCGACGCGACTTTCACGTCGTGCTCATCGGCGACCGCAGCCAGCACGAGGCGGGACAGGTCGTTGAGGCCTGGAGCTTCACCACTGTCAGAGAAGCTGCCGGCGCCCTCGACGACGATCACCTGAGGAGCAACCCGAAAAGTGATCTCAACCGTCCCGTCGCGCTCTCGACCCCCAAGGGCAGCGAAGCAGATCTCGTCCACGCCGAGGCGGATGTCCTCGACCTCGTCGTAAACGAAGCCGAACCTGGCCGCCAGGCCGGCGGCTGTCACGCGGGCAAGACGGAGAAACTCCGGTCGAGCTGGAACTACGAGACGTACTTCATCGGAATCTGGCACTATCCTTCGGAACGTACCACCCGGGCGGACCACCGGCGCGCCCTCGCGCAAGTGGCGCCAACTCAGCCGCTTCTAGAAAGATATGCCCATGAAAGTTGTCGTCTGCGTAAAACAGATACCCGACCCGGCCGGGGAGCTCCGCCTGGACCCGGCCTCGCACAATCTGGTTCGGGACGGGAAGCTGATCCTCGACGAGTCGGACTCCTACGGTGTCGAAATGGGCCTCCAGCTCGCCGAGCAGGCAGGAGGCGGCGAAGTCACGCTGGTGTCGATGGCTCCGCACTCCGAGACGAGCGGCCTGCGCACAGCACTGGCGATGGGTGCCGCCGGCGCCATCTTGGTCAGTGATCGCGCGCTGGAAGGCACCGACGCTCTGGGCACTGCGAAAGTTCTCGCAGCTGCGATAAGACGCGCCCAGCCCGACCTCGTCCTTGCCGCCACCGAGTCAAGCGACGGCTACACCGGCACGGTACCTGTCCAAATAGCCGAGCTACTCGGGCTGCCCTCGGTCACATTCTCCAAGAAAGTGACCGTGAACGGGGACAAAGTCCTAGTGGAGCGCCAAACCGAGCAGGGCTACGACGAGGTGGAGGTGCCGCTCCCCGCTGTGGTGACTGTAACCGCGGGCGTCGTAGAGCCCCGCTATCCCTCCTTCAAGGGGATCATGGCCGCCAAGTCCAAGCCGGTCGAGGAGTTGACAGTCGCCGACCTGGGCTTAGATCCCGCCTCGCTTGGAGCTGGTGGGTCCCGCCAGCAGGTCGTGTCGGTAGTCCCCGCCGAGGCCCGAGCCGCGGGCGAGATCGTCACCGACGACGGTGAGGGCTTCCAGCAGGTCCTCGCCTACCTCGAACGCATAAAAGTCATTTGAGCAAAGGAAAATAGCTAAATGCCACTAGGTACCATATGGGTTGTCATCGACAGGGTCGGCGACAAAGTTGCAACCGTCTCCTTGGAGCTGCTGAGCAAAGCTCGCGAGCTCGCAGGTAACGTCGAAGCCGTCACGTGGGGGGATCCTTCTTCGATCGCGACCGAGGTTGGCGCTCACGGGGCTTCTAGCCTTCACGCCGTCTTGGACCTCGCCGGCGGACTTCCGGGGCCGGTCGTGGCTGCTGCGGTAGCGGCGAAGGTGCAATCGGGAGCCGCCCCCGACGCTATCCTCGTCCCTCAGACATACAACGGTCGCGACATCGCAGGGCGCCTTTCCGCCCGGCTGGACCGCCCGGTGTTGACCAACATCGTCGGCCTGGAGGACAGCGGTGACGGCCTCGTCAGCGAGCACGCCATCTTCGGGGGATCCGAAGTCCTGCGGGCCCGCTTCACCGACGCCGGACCGGGGATCTTCGTGGTACGCGCCAAGTCTTTCCCAGCTGAAGCTTCGGGTACCGGACCTGCCGAGACGGACACCTGGGAGTCGCCCGAGCTGGCCGCCACCGGGGCAGCGAAAGTACTCTCGTCGCATTCGGAGCAAAGCGAAGGCCCGAAGCTCGACGAGGCGCCGGTAGTCGTTTCGGGAGGGAGAGGCCTCGGGGACGCCGGCAGTTACCAGCTGATCGAGGACCTCGCAAGGCTCCTCAAAGGAGCAGCGGGGGCTTCGCGTGCGATCGTCGACGCCGGATGGGTCCCTTATTCGCATCAGGTGGGCCAGACTGGTAAGACGGTCAAACCCAACGTCTACATCGCCTGCGGTATCTCCGGCGCGACCCAGCACATGGTCGGGATGAAAGGCTCCAAGAACATCATCGCGATCAACAAGGACCAGGAGGCGCCGATCTTCTCGATCGCCGATCTGGGTATCGTCGGTGACGTCAAGAAGGTCCTCCCGCAGCTGATCGAGGCTCTAGAGAAACGAGCCTGAACTTTCGCTAAAGCCGACCAGGGGCCCCTGCTCGGGGTTTGGCTCTACACGAGCGGCCACGGGTAGGGGCGGCTGGTGGTCGGATAGGGGAACCGTCCATCCGACAGAAGGTCGGCGAGGCGCTGCAGGAGTGCTGCGCGCTCGCCGGGGCGAAGAAACCGTGCCAGGCGCCGATCGAGATCTCCTGCGTCGAGAGCCCGGAGGTCTTCGAGGTCCTCGTCGTCTAGCGGCTCCCCCGCGAAATCCCATATGACGGTCCGCAGCTTGGTTTCGCTGTGGAAGCACAGGCCGTGGTCGATGCCCCAGACGTGACCTGCTCGGTCGACCAGGCAGTGTCCGCTTTTACGGTCGGCGTTGTTGGCTATCACGTCGAAGGCTGCCATGCGGCGAAGGCTCCGCCGGTAGCTGTCAGCTTCGAGAAGTGTGAAATAGTGTTGCTCGAAGTCGGCGTCGACGAACAGTTGCAGGGACCCCGACCCCAAAGGCGCAGTCTCGTCCACCTCGACGGTGACCGGAACCAGCTCCCAACCTATGGCCTCCGCAAGCTCGTATGCGGCCACCTCCCTCCTGTAGAGCCCACCAGGGAAGTCCCACAAGGGCCTCTCCGCCCGGGCCGGCTTGTAGATGGCTGCGATCTCTCCCGATGCACCGCTGACGGTAACGAGGAAAGTCCCGTTGCTGCTCCCCGGCATCCTCCCCTCCACCTCGATTGTCCCCGTGGAGAGCAAGGTCGCCGCCTTTACGCCGGGTGGTGGCCGTTCGTCCGCGGGCACGAGTGTCCTTCCGGGTTGATTGGCCGGCCACACAGGGGACAAAGGGGCCTTCCCGATGTGACCAGGTCCGA
>JAJZNG010000040.1 GCA_021847945.1 Actinomycetes bacterium
TCCTTGGAGGCCGATGCCATCGTCCACAGTCCGATCTCATTCGCCCGTCGCGGCGTGTTCCTGGTCGATGGCGCCTTGAGCTACGCCTGACGTGCTGCTCGATCGCGAGGGCCTGCTTCGTGCTTTCAGTGCACTCGACGAAGAACTCGAACGGGACGAAACCCGGGCGGACGTCTTCGTTGTGGGGGGCGCGGCGATGGCCGTGGCTTACGACACGCGCCGATCCACGCGTGACATGGATGCCGTCTTCGTTCCGACCGCCGAAGTTCGAGCGGCCGCCCGTCGCGTGGACCAACGTCTCGATCTCGAGCCGGACTGGCTCAATGACGCAGCCAAGGCTTTCGTGCCGGGTGAGGGTCCGGACAAGAGCAACGTCTTCGAGGGCAAGTACTTGCAGGTAGCAGCAGCATTGCCGAGGTTCCTGCTCGCGACGAAACTCCTCGCTTCTCGCGTCGAACGGGACCAGGACGACATAAGGGAGCTTTATCGGCTGTGCGGGTTTCGTACCTTTCCTCGCTCACACCACTGCCATCAGGCGGTCTCGGCCTGGTGTGCTGCGAGTGGCCCGGCACCGAACTGGCCCGGCACCGATCTTTACCCCGGCTCACGTGGAAGCGATCCTCGACTGTGGCGCCTCGTTCGACCCAGCCACGGCGACCTGGTCGGGATCGCTCCGGGACCGCCTGTTGTTTGCCCTACTCGTGGAATCGGGCCTTCGTCTGGGTGAGGCACTCCGGCTTCGCCACCGTGACTGGCACACCGGAGGAGGCCGCGCCGCTTTTGTCGAAGTGGTGCCGGGCGAACACCCCCACCGAGTGCGGGTGAAGGGCAGCCAGTACCGCAAGGTGTTTGTCTCGGGCGAGCTCGACCGCCTTTACGGTGAGTACCTGTGGCAGGTGGCCGACCAGGCAGCGTCAGTGGGCCGGGAAGTCGACGATGACTGGTACGTCTTCGTCAGCCTGGCCCGCGAGCCCTTGTTTGCCCCCATGCGACCAAAGGGCGTCTACCAGGCAGCGGGACGGATCCACCGGCGCCTCGGCGACCAGCTGACACAGAGGGAGCCGAGCCGAGACGATCCAGCTGACCCTCCCCGAGAGCGGCTTCCCCAAGAACATCGGCATCGGCGCAGTGATTGTCCCCGAAGAGATGGTGGCAGTCACGTGGGATACGAGTCGTTCCTGATGCCCGATGAAATATGGGACCGCGCTCTAGAAGTGCAATCGGCCCTCTGCGAGCTTGGCCAGCTTCGGGCCGTGAAGTTCCCGGATCTGCTCATCGCCGCCACCGCTGAACGGCACGGCCTTCCCCATACCGCTCGCCAGGAGCTTGCCAGGATCCCGTCTTCGAGTTGACCCGCAACGCCGGGTCGGTAGACACTGTGGCTCCCAGGCGAGTGGTCGTGGGCGAAGTAGACCCGACGCGGGTCCGGCTGCTGTGGCCGCCTGCTGAGCATCCCGCTTCGTGCGGTCCTCCTGTTTGGTGGCGTACTCGTACTTGCCCGTGGAAGGGTCGCGGCCGAGTGGAAGCGGCACTTGCCAGTTGTCGTCGCCTGGGGACCGGACGCTCCTTCACATGGCAAGAACGCCAGCAGATGCATGGGCGTATTATGACTGTCCGACTGGTGAAGCGACGTGGTCAATGCGCAAAAGCAGCCTCTGAGCAGCGGAGGGAGAGGGATTCGAACCCCCGGGGACTTGCATCCCAAAGCTTTTCAAGAGCTTCGCATTCGTCCACTCTGCCATCCCTCCACGGAACGACCTAAAGACTACCGCTATTTTCCCGGCTCCTAAGCTGCCTCGGGCGGACCAGACCGGACTTTCGTTCGGTTCTGCTTTCCTACGCCCGCCTGCACGCACGAGGTGCCGCATCAGAGATTCGACCTGCTCTCGAAGCAGGCCTCGTAGACGCAGCTCTGGCGCAGCCGAGCTGATCTGAGTGCCGCGACGCCTCCAGCGTGACGACGATATGGATCGAGGACCCGTACGCCCCTGCGAAAGGACGGCTTCTAGCGGCGGTCGGGGCAACGAACCGGGTGAGGGTCGTCTGGGATGGCGACTACGGGTACATGAACGTCGTCGGGTTCGTATCAGAACTCGACGCGGTTGAAATGGTTTTCATGTCACTGCTCGTTCAAGCGTCACACTCCATGCTGACGAAAGGCAGGGTCGTGGACGAACGGGGCCGTCGCGAACCCGTTCCTTCCGCCAGTCGTTCTACCTGGCTTTCGCTAGTCGTATCTTCGAGAGGCTGCGGAGTTGGCGACTCTGGGCCGAAGACGTGAGGCCGTTTACTGGTCCGGTGCCCCCGCATGGGAGCACCCCTCGCGGTGGTAACCGCCGTCGGACATGGCGTAGCACTCCGGGCAGAGCAGACCGGCCCAGCAGGCCGGATCCCCGCCGGCTTCTGGGTCTTCATATCCGAGCTCGCCGGCCGGCGGGGTGTCTTCGTGCGTGGCTACCAGGCTACCCGCACAGAACGGCACCGCAACCGGTGCGCCGTGGTGACGATCAAAGCTCGGGGTGGGCTCCCCACGTGTCCCAGTAGGTGACGGTCTCCACCGGAGGACGCGACGCCGCTTTGAAGTCGGTTCCGAGCGTGTACGCCACCGGCAGCAGGGCCACCTGGGTTACCGACTCGAACGGTATGCCTAGAACTTCGGCGGCTTCGCGCTCTTTTACCAGGTGCAGCGTCGTCCACGCGGACCCTAGCCCCCGGGAGCGCAGCGCCAACATGAAGCTCCACACGGCTGGGAGGATCGAGCCGTAGATCGACGCCGACATTGCGTTAACAGTGCTCTCGGCTCTGCCCTCGATGCAAGGAACGACGTGCACCGGGACCTGCTCAAGGGTCTCGGTGAGGTGGATAGCGCTCGCGTACACGCGTTGGGTCTGGGGGTCCATCGCCTGGTTTGCCGAGGCGCGTAGGTAGCCCTCGCCTCCCTCCCGGTAAAGGCGGGCCAGCTCCCGACGCTTGTCGGGGTCCGTGACGACCACCCAGCGCCAGCCTTGGGTGTTGCTCCCGGTGGGAGCTTGCACGGCTAGGCGCAGGCAGTCCAAGACCACTTCCTTGGGCACCGGGCGGCCCAAGTCGAGGCGCTTGCGGACCGACCGCGTGGTGGACAGGAGCCTGTCGGTGACCGACAGGTCGAAAGGTGGCTGGGTTTGGGGCGTCTCTGACGTGGCGGTCACGGGTTTCCCTCTCGTGGGTCGGCGGGTGTCCCGGCTGGGACAACAGGTGTCCCGGCGGGGACTATAAGGGATCGTATCCCGTCTATCCAGATGTCCGCTTCGACCCAGGCCTGCTTGGCGGCCCGTCGGATCCCGTCCCCGTGGAAGCCGGCTGCGGGATACGAGCCTAGGAATTTGAGCGAGCGCAGACTGGCGTGCAGGTCGCGCAAGCAGTCCGCCACGATCTCGTCTCCCACGTGACCTTCGAAGTCGATCAAGAAGCAGTACTCGCCGAGACCTTTCTTGGTCGGTCTCGACTCCAGCTTCACCAAGTTGAGGTCGCGGGCGGAGAACTGGCCGAGGATGCCGTGCAGTGAGCCGGGATGGTCGGAGGACTGAAAGCACACCACGCTCGTCTTGTCATGCCCGCTCGGGGCTGGGACGCCGTTGCCGGGAGGGGTGACCAGGACGAACCTGGTGGTGTTGTCCGGGTTGTCCTCGATGCTCGCCGCTAATACGTCCAGGCCGTAAAGCGAGCCGGCCAGAGCCGTGCCGATCGCCGCTGACACCCCGGCGGAGTCCGATGCGTCCTCGGCTTGGGACGCGACCTGGCGGACCGCCGCAGCGGTCGAGGTCGCTGCCACCTCCTCGACGCCGGGAAGGTGCTGCGACAGCCAAGCCCTGCACTGAGCTGTCGCGACCGGGAACGAGACCACCCTGGTGATCTGTTCTAGGGTGACGCCAGGCGGGGCGAGCAGGTTCTGCGTCACCGGGAGGACCGTTTCGCCGACGATGATCAGTTCGCGCTCGAAGACCAGCTGGTCGGTGGTGATCGACACGGAGCCTTCTATCGAGTTCTCGATCGCAACGAACCCGTAGTCCACCCGGCCGGCGGCGACTTCCTCGAAGACCGCGACGAAAGATGGCAGGGCCACCAGTCGGGCCCGAGCGAGGCCTGGCTCGCTTCGCAGGGCTTCCTCTGTGAAGGTGCCGCTCGGTCCGAGGAACCCTATCGAAGCGCTCGAGGAGACAATCCCGGTCATGGCCGGGCAGGATAGGTGATATGGACGCCGCCGAAGTACGCAAACTCCTCGACCGCCTGAGCGCTGGTGAGATAGACGCAGACGAGGTGGTCAGCCGTCTGCGGTCGCTGCCCTACACCGAAATGGGCTTCGCCACTCTCGACACTCACAGGGAGCTGCGCCAAGGGGTTCCCGAGGCGGTCTACGGCCCGGGCAAGAGCACCGAGCATTGCGTTGGGATCGTAGACGAGCTGCTTCGCTCAAGCAGCGGCCCGGTGCTTTTGCGCAGTGCACCCCAGGCCCAG
>JAJZNG010000222.1 GCA_021847945.1 Actinomycetes bacterium
CTGGGAGTTCACACGATCCCGTTCGGTTCCGACGTCCCCGACATGGAATGGAAGGCAGGCGGGATCGCCTCGTACGTGGCCGGGACGTCCGAAGAGCGAGCGCGGATACCGGCGAGCCGGAGCAGTCAGAGGGGAACCTTCCCGACGCTGACAGACCTGCAGACCGGCAAGGTCCAAGGGCGGGTCGACGCAGCTGACATAACCATGTTCGTCACTACTGGCACTCAGGGACTGCAGTTCGCTGCCGTCGGAGGCCGAGTCCTGCAACTGGCAAGAGAGAAAGGCCTG
Source organism: Actinomycetes bacterium (assembly GCA_021847945.1). Taxonomy (GTDB): domain Bacteria; phylum Actinomycetota; class Acidimicrobiia; order Acidimicrobiales; family Palsa-688; genus JAJZAM01. The sequence goes on from JAJZNG010000222.1 coordinate 289, forward strand.
GGCGCAACGCTGCCTACCGAGTGGCTGCTACAAGACATCCGAGACTGAACGTCGACCTGTCGACGGGCCGCCAGGAGACCCGGCTAAGGTGACCGCCGATGCGAAGCGAGCGGCTCACGTCGCCCTCTGGCGGGGGTAGGCGGTGGTCGTGAACCAACCCTCCCAGGGCGACCCGGCGTTCGGTCTTCGATCTTTGGTGGCGTCACTTTACGCCCCTGGGGCGATGTACGCCGTCGGGCAGGGGGCGATCATCCCGGTGATAGCGCTCATGGCCCGCCACGTCGGCGCGTCCGTTCCCATAGCAGGGGCCATGGTCGGCCTGAGAGGCTTCGGGACCATGATCGGAGACGTACCGGCCGGCGCCCTCGTCGCCCGGATAGGCGACCGGAGGGCAGTCCTTGCGGCGACGGTCGTGCAGGTGACCTCCTCTGTGGTGGCGGCTACGGCAACCACGACCGCCGTCCTCGCTATCGCGGTGGCAGTGTCAGGATTCGGATGGGCGATGTGGGGTGTAGCCCGACTGTCGTACGCGACCGGCGTCCTGCCAGCGGGGCGGCGAGGGCAGGGCATCGCAACGCTCGGAGGGGCGAGCCGGATCGGGACGTTCGCAGGGCCTTTTGTCGGCGCTGTTGTCATAAGCGCGGTCGGAGTGTCCGGTGCCTTCTGGGTGGCGGCGGTGTCGTCTACCGCAGGGTGCGTCCTGATGCTGTCCGCGACGCGCCTCCCCAACGCCGTGAGCACGCCGCCGGGCCACGAGCCCGCAAGCTTGCGGACCACGGCACGGACACACTCCAAGGCGCTGCTGGGACCTGGCGCCGGCGCGCTGCTCATCGGAGCGTTGAGAGCCAGCCGTCAAGCCCTACTGCCGCTGTGGGCTGCCCACGTCGGGATCGACGCCACGGGAGTGAGCGTCATTTTCGGAGTGTCGTCGGGACTTGACATGCTCCTCTTCGCCCCGGCAGGGTGGGCGTCGGACCGCTGGGGTCGCAAGAAGATCGCGGTAGTCTGCCTTGCGATCCTCGCTGCAGGCCAGCTTGTAGTGCCAGTCACACACAGCTTCGACGCTCTGCTCGCCGTCGGCCTGCTCCTAGGATTCGGGAACGGCGTCGGAAGCGGGATCGTCATGACCATGGGAGCCGACCTGGCGCCTCGTCACAACCGGGCTGCCTTCCTCGGTCTGTGGCGCTTCATAGCTGACACGGGCGGAGCGCTAGGGCCTTTCATGCTCTCCGGGCTGATCGCGCTTAGCGCGATCGGCCCCGCCGCCGTAGTGGTCGGAGCGGTCGGGCTGACGGCAGCAACGGTGATGGGACTTCGCATGCCAGACTTGGCGAAGCTGAGGTCTACCGACTGAGCGTTGCGGCGGCCTCAGGTTAGGATTACGCTGTTAATCGAAAGCTGCGCTCCGCCAGAAGCGCAACGTCCAAGGGGGACGCGAAGATGACAATGACCGACGATCGGATCGACACCGTCGAGATGACCGACCTCGCGGGCTTGGGGCACACCGACATAGACGACGTCCTCGACTATGTCCACGTTCCCACTGCAAAACTACCCGGATACCTCGACCTCTACGACCGTTACCTGCGTCAGAGATGGAACGTGAACGACTTGGACTTCACCCAGGACCGGGCTGACTGGGCGGACAAGATGAACGACGATTCCCGCAACTCGTTCCTGTCTATAGCCTCGGGGTTCCACCACGGGGAACGCCAGGTCGAGGCCGAACTGGCCCCACTGTTCTTCGGGATACCCGAGGACTACAAGGTTTTTCTGACCAGCCATCTCGAGGACGAGGCCCGTCACACGGTGTTCTTCGACCGCTTCTACCGTGACGTGGTCGGCCTGGAAGGCGACGGGATCATGGACGTCCTCGACGGCTCGTGGGGTTACATCCAAGAGACGTTCGTCGGGCCTTTCGGCCTCCTCGCCTACCTGACCGACGACCTTCGGCGCGACCCTTATAACAAGCACCTGCAGATGAAGTACGCGACCACGTACATGATCTGGATCGAGGGGGTCCTGGCGTTGTCGGTGATGAAGATCACCCTCAACTACGCAAGGGACTTCAAGGTGCTCCCCGCCTACTACACCGGGTTCACCGCTACGTGCAGGGACGAGGCCCGCCACGTGCAGGGCGGCATGAGGTTCGTCCGTCAACTCCTCGACGAGGACCCCTCCTATGTCACCGACATTCACGACACTCTCCGCACACTTTTGACCATGGGCGCAGCCCGCAGCGGCTACGTCTACTACGAACCTCTCGGTTGGTCGGAGGAAAGAGTCCAGGCGCTGTTCATGGACCAACTGCACAAGAAGCTGGCGATGGTCGGAGTTTCGCTTCCGGCCGATCTCGAAGAGATGCTCAGCATGGTCCGTCCCACCCTGGCAGGAGGATGACGTGGCGGCTTTCATGAGCACTCAGTGGGCGCAGCAGGTCAAGGCGCAGGCCAACTCGTGGCCCGACGCAGAGCGCAGAGCTTCCAAGCTCGTCGACTTTTGGGATTGGATCGACATGGTCAAGCCTTTCGTCACGGGAAGGCTGTCCCTGTCCGTGCGGGACATGCCTGACGGCGCCGAGGGTGACACCCTGTGCCTGGAATTCGAAGCCGGCGTCGTCACCGACGCGACAGTGTGTAGGCGGGCGGCGGCCGAGGCTGGCTCGGCTTTCCTCCTGGCAGGCTCCTACCAGGACTGGATGTCCATGCTCGACGGCTACGACGTCGGCAAGATGGTCATGTACCGCAAGCTGATGCTGGAAAAAGGGGACACCCTCGCCTTTTTCACCCCGGCGTTCTTTTGGACCGAGCTCCTCGCCGCAATCCAGTCCGTACCGGCCGAGACGTTCGACGCAGTCCCAGCCTGACCGTCGTCGACCCGACGGGGCGACGCGGTTTTCGGATCGAAAACTGAGCTTCGCGTAACTGCGATCTCAGCGTCTAGGGCGATCCTTGTAGGTACCGACTGGGGCTTAGACTTTCGAGGCGGGCTCCCAGGCGAAGTCCGGCAAGCCTAGAAAGCAAGTGAGGTTTCCGTTTGTGTCCGCCCGCAGGAGTTTCAAGCGCTGGATCGTCGCAACCTGCCTGCTTATAGCTGTCGCGCTCGTAGTTGGCTTGGCTTTGGGAGGGTGGACTGGATCCACTAGCCGGTCATCCCAGGCGGGGGTGGCGGCCAGGCTCGCGGCGCGGACGGTGACGTCCGGAAATCCGAAGCCAAGTCCGAACCCCGTGCGGCGCCCTGGACGCCACGCTCGGATCCCCATCCCGTTCAGCTCTTCGACTCCTGACACAGCGCAGCTTCTCGGCGCTGCGCCGCACGAGCCAACCGGCTGGGTGACCGCTGCGCACACCGTCGTGGTGGACGGCGTGTCGCGCTCCTATCTGAGCGTTCAGCCCGCCACTCTCAACGCTCCCGTTCCGGTCGTGGTCCTCTTGCACGGGCGGTTCATGACAGCCGACCAGATTCTCGGCTACACGCGCCTCGCCTTCGCTTCAGGTCCGGCGGTGATCATCGCACCTCAAGGCTATGAGCGTTCCTGGAACGCGGACGGCTGCTGCGGGCCGGCCTGGCGGAGAGCTGTCAACGACGTGGCTTTCGTTAGCGCAGCGCTCGACCAGACGTTCGCGTCGACCCCTATGGCCGACCGCTCCAGGGTCTACGCTGCCGGTTTCAGCAACGGCGGGCGACTCGCATATCTCCTCGCATGCGACATGCCAGGCGTTCTACGCGGTTTCGCCGCGGTCGAAGCGGTGCCGGTGGTCGCCTGCCCTTCGATGCACCCACTCGACATCACCGTCGTCGCCCAGCAGAACGACCCCCTCCTCACCGTCAGCCCGAACGGCGCACCCAAGCGCATCTACGCCAAGATCGAGCCGACCGTTCCGGTCGAGCTGTCACGTCTGCGTGCCTTGGACGGCTGCGCTGCCCAAGGGCGAACCGTCCACGCCGGCGTGTCGGTGCTGACCACCTGGACGTGCGCCTCGTCCAGCACCTTGCGCTACGTCTGGTACCCGGGTGGTGGCCACACCTGGAGAGCCGCCACGCCAACGACGCCGGGAGCTACAGCAGCGGTGGTGTCGATGCTTGCCGGGCAGGTTGTGAGACAATAAAGCCGTGAGCGGTGACCCCCTAGACCTCCAGCTCGCCACCACTGCCATACTGGCGGACACGCACGACGTGAAAGCCCTCTTGGAGATGAGATCG
>JAJZNG010000181.1 GCA_021847945.1 Actinomycetes bacterium
GCACCCCGCCAGCCGCCCTTGCCGGCCACGGCTACTGGCTCGTAGCCGCAGACGGAGGAGTCTTCGCTTTCGGGGACGCCAACTACTACGGCAGCATGGGAGGACAACCACTCAACCAGCCGGTAGTCGCCGTGACCGCCACCCCCGACGGCCACGGCTACTGGCTCGTAGCCGCAGACGGAGGAGTCTTCGCTTTCGGGGACGCCAACTACTACGGCAGCATGGGAGGACAACCACTCAACCAGCCGGTAGTCGCCGTGACCGCCACCCCCGACGGCCACGGCTACTGGCTCGTAGCCGCAGACGGAGGAGTCTTCGCTTTCGGGGAGGCCGGCTTCTACGGCTCAACCGGCAACACCACCCTCAACGAACCCATCGTCGGAGCAGCGCGAGGCTAAGCACCCACAAAAAGGCCCCTTGACGTGCACGCCACAGCAAAGCCCCAATAGCGCCAGGCAATACATATAGCCGTCTGGACAGAACGTGGCTGCTCGGAGATACAGCGAGGAGGCGGTGAGAACCTCGACGAAGGGGAGCCCGCCGCACAACATGCGCGCAAGACAGGCCGACAGCTTGCAGTCGCCGCTACGGCACCGGCTGGACAACCTTCAGATGAACCTCTCGGAGCCGCACGTCGCTGACCGGGCTGGGTGCTCCCATCAGGAGGTCCCGGCTGACTGGTTGAGCGGGAAGGCGATCACCTCCCGTATGTTGGCCTGATCCTCCAGGACCATCAGTATCCGGTCGAAGCCCGGGGCAATGCCGGCGTGAGGCGGCGGCCCGTAATGGAACGCGTTCCAAAGGGAAGGAAACGACGTGCGGATCCGCTCGGCGTGGTCAGTCAACTTCCAATGGCGACGATCGCTTCGCCCGGAGTCGCCTTGGTGCCGGGCAGGCTCCCGAGGTACACGGCGTCACCGAAAGTGAAGACCCCGCCATCTGATGCTGTCAGCCAATATCCTCGGCCGTCAGGGGTCGCAGCAATTCCAACAATCGGGGCGTTAAGGGCTTTGCTGGTGGAGGACCCGTAGGTGGTTGCGCTTCCGAACGTGGAGATCGATCCGTCTATGCCCACGATCAGGTAGCCCGGCGTCGACGGAGGGGTAGTGGTCCCGCCGGCGCTCGGGGGTGCTCCTGGCGGCGTAGCGGTCCCGCCAGGGCTCGGGGGTGCTGCTGGCGGCGTAGTGGTCCCGCCGGCGCCGGGCGATACGGTGACGGTCTGTTCGAGCTGTTGGGCGGCGAGGTCGTTGGCGTCGCCTGCCTGGTTGGCGTCGATCACGCAGGAGCCGGCCCCGATGAAGGTGACAGTTCCGCCGTTCAGCGTGCATATCCCGGCGCTCGCAGGGGCGGTGCTGAAGGTGACCGGGTTACCTGACGTCCCGCCCGTCGCTGCCGGCGTGTACGTGGCACCTACGGAGGCAGGGTTAGGGGGCGCAGAGTTAAAGGTGATCGTCTGCGTCGCCAGGTGAGGGGCAGGCAGCGTCAAGGCTACGGGGTTGCTCGTGCTGGGCGAGTTGGCGCCGTCGCCGCTATATACGGCGGTAATGGTGTGGGGTCCTGGCGAAAGGGATGGGATCGACACGTTGACACTCGTGCTGGACCCATCGAAGGGAACGACGGTGAGGACGGTAGTCCCGTCGTCGAGTGAGATGCTCCCGGTCGGTCCGGCAGCTCCGGTAACTCCAGCCGTGAAGGTGATCGGCTGGCCGGCGGTGAAAGGTCCAGTGGCACTGGACAGTGTCGTCGTGGTGGGCGCCAGAGTCAACCCGGGGCAGCTGAGGGTTAGCACGAGCCCGGTTGCCGGTGGGGGTACCGTCTCGGTCAGGGTCGACGCTGCGGTCTGCGTACACCCGTTGGCTGTAGCCGAGACCTGGTAGGTGCCGGCGAGGGTGTCCCAGCCGAAAGTGCCGGTGGCTCCAGTGATCTGGGGGTTGGTCCGGTTGGCCGGGGACATTATTGCGCTGCCGTTCGGCACGGCGGAATACGAAAGGGTGGTGGGGTTCTGGCTGGATAAAGTCACGGTGGCTCCGCTGACCGGGACGGTGCTTCCGTCGCCGGCCGTAGCCTGGACTACACCGCTCGGATCGACGTATATGCGGCCTATCCCGAGGCCCCCGGCGCCGCCAGCACCTCCTCCGCCACCACCACTGCCGCCTCCGCCGCCTCCGCCGCCACCACCACTGGCCAGAGCGGCTAGAGCGGAGCAGGCGGCGGCACTGGAGATTCCGGGGCAGGAGATCAAGGAGATGGGAAGGGTGGCGGTGGTGGTTACCGGACCGCTCGAAGTGGCAGCGACGCTGGTTACCGGCACCTCTAAAGTGGCGGTGTACACGCCGCTCGAGTTAGGGGTAGCGGGCTGGGTGAAGTCGACGCTGATGTAGCACGACGAGGTCGCGTTCTGGCTGATCGTCGTGCTTGCGGAGCAGTTAGGAGTAGTCGTATCGCCCTGCAAGGGCTCACTGGCGTTCGGAGCGGTCACATCCCCCTGCGGAGGGTCATTGACGAGCGGGTCCACGCTGAAGGCGGCGCTGTCCGCCCCGGCGATAGTCGGTGTTCCGACCGAGTGGTCGACCTGGAAGTCTGTGGCTATCAGCACGGTCGGTTGTTCAAGGGCCCCGCTGGTGAACATGACCGACGTCGGGCCCGCCGAGGCCACACCGGCGGGTACGTTGTCGCCGGTCGGGACGCTGTAGGTTCCCAGGCTGAGAGTGACCGGACCGTGGATTGGGGTGAGGGGTGGCACGGTGATGTCGATGCCGGATGGCCCCACGATCAGTCCAGATCCACCTGTGAAACCCTGGGCTGCGCCCGAGGTGATGGTTGCCTGTGCGCCCAGGTAGACGGTTACCGTGTCTGGGAGACCGGTCTGGGTGTCGGTGCCCGTCACCTGCAGGTCGGTCACCACCGTGGTAACCCCGGTGGGGAAAAGGCTTGCGGGCACGTGGATCGTGGAGGGAGCTTCCCAAGTGATGGTCGGCAGGGCAGTCGACGAGGTCTGGACCCCGACCGGGCTGTCGATGGTCTCGCCCGCAGCCAAGGCGACGGGGGCCGACAGGGCGAGGTTTACCCCGCTCACAGGTTGGGTGCCTACCGTGAAGGGCGCGCCCGTAGCTTGGCCGCTCGCCGACGGGCCCGCAGGCGGGAAGGCCGTCAGCAGGTAAGTGCCGGACGGCAGAAGCAGCGAATAGTTGCCCGACGAGTCGGTGGTGGAGAAGGCCCGGGTGCAGAAGGTTCCAATCGTGGTACAGGCCTCTACAAGCGCGCCCGACGCCGGCGCCGGCGTGGCCGACGTCGCGCTGGCGAATGTGATCTCGCCGGACACGGCGTAAGACTGCTGTGCGCCGAACGTCGCCGACACAGGGATCGGATCCGACGACGTCGACAGTTCCACGCTGCTGGCCGAGGTAGTGACACCGTCGACGACTACGGTCACGGTGTCGCCCGCTGCGATATTGAGCGGGTTAGAGACGACCACCTGCGCACTGCCGCCACCGTACGCCGTCGTATCGTACGCTAGGCCATTTGGGTCGGAGCAGCCGCCGGCAGCCGCACCGCTCGTAGTGTCAGTGACGAGATAAATGCCGCAGCCGCGCCCCCCGGGCAGGACGGTCCCGGCAGGGGCAGCCAGGTCGATGCTCGAAGACCCGCCGGTCAAGGCGCTCGTAGCGGTGAAGCTGTACGTGTAGGTGAAGTTGTTGGCTCCTGCTGTGGAGCTGGGGGTAAAGGTCAAGTTGGAGACCGCAGTCGGGGCTGTCACGCCGATGACGGTCACCGCACCGTCGGAGCCGGTGCTCCCGCCGCCGAGGGAGACGGTCTGGTAGCCGACCCCTATGCAGGTGCTAGTCGACGGACATGCAACGCCCGCCATCCCGTTCGAGCTCGGTGCGGCCTGGGTCTCGCCGGGGAATCCGTCGACAAGTGGCGTCTCAATGCCTTGTGTAGTGAGGCCGCTGTTCACCAACACGTTGGTGTCCACCAGGGCGCACGACGCGCTGGTTGCGCAGGCGACAGCTGGGGCTCCCTCGACCACCTGCACCGGCCACGGGGCACCGATGCTGTCGGTTGCGCCGAGAGCGATGGACACCGCTTCGTCGGTAAACTCCCCTTGGACTGGACCGTTGGTGGAGCCGACCGCTTCGCAGCTGGCGGCCGTGGAGCAGGCGATGTTATTGAGATCTCCGATGTTCGGGACCTGCTGGACTGCGCCGGGGACACCGTTCACTATTGGAACGATGGCGCCCACGAAGGAGCTGTCATTGATCTCAAAGGTGCCGACAGCCTCGCAGGTCGTGGAGCTGATGCAGGTGATCCCGGATAGGGCCGAGTAGCTGCCGGTGATCGCGACTACGCCTGTACCGGGAGTGCCATTGGTGATAGGCACGATCACGAACCCACTTGCGCTGTGGGCCACAGCCTCGCACTCTGTGGCGGTCGGGCAGGCGATGCCGTACCACTGCACGACCCCCGCCGCTGGGGTCGACGTCGCGAACGTGTCGGGCGTCCCAACGGTGATGGTAACGACCACGTCACCCCCGGAGGAGTTGCTGCCGAGAGCCACGCAAGTCGTTGCGCTCGGGCAGGCGATGGCGGTCAAGTCTTTGGTTCCGGTGTCGCTCTGAGCCGTGCCGGGCACGCCGTTGTCGATGGGGACGATCAGCCCGTTCGTCGCGCTTTGCGTCGACCCTACCGCCACGCAGGTGGTCGAGGTCGGACACGCTACGCCTGAGAGTCCCGATGCGGCTGCCACGGTTTGGCCGGCGATGAGCGTGTCCGCCGAAGCGGGGACAGCAGTCGCCCCGAAGGCTCCTAGCAGGCTCGCTACCAGGGTGATCGCGGCGACTATGGCCGCTGTCCTCGCTCGGAGTTGTGAGTGTGCTCGCACGCCAGGTTCCTCCCGGATCAGCCGATATCCGGATCATAAGAGGAGGGTCCGGATCGTGGGAGAAATGCGGTAACAGGACGGTAACAGCGCCTGGCCGATCGTCAGATCATGGAGGTCGAATCCGAAAGCTTTAGCCTTGGCTCCACACGGTCTCGGTCCTCACCCCCCAGCTCATGCACTGGCCGTACGAGGGCTCCCAGACGTCGAGCCGATTCCCGATGATCGCTCCGCCAGTGTCCTGCGCGTAGCGAACACCGACCCCCGATATATACAGTCGCGTTCCGAGAGGGATCACCGAGGGGTCCACTGCCACAGTCGCCATCGACGTCGGAGTGCCACTGGCGGTGTCGCCCGCCAGGTCGTAACAGGTGACAACAAAGGTCCCGAGGAGCGAGCCTGGCGATGACGATGCTGGGGTCGCCCCAAGGGGTGACTGTGGGGTGACTGTATCGGAAAGGGGTGCTGATATCGAGGAGTCTGTGATCGCGTTCGCGAGCCAGTAGCCACCCCCGTCGGGGGTGGCAGCCATACCCACTATGGGTGCTTTGGGGTGGGTGTTGGTGGCGGAACCGTAGAAGTTCGCGTCGCCGAAGCTGAACACCCCGCCGTCGGCGCCGACCAGCCAGTAGCCACCCCCGTCGGGAGTGGCAGCCATACCCACTATGGGTGCCCGCAGGTCAGCGGGTACAGCAGCATCGCGGTCCGTAGCGGCAGAGCCGAAACCGTCGACGGGCCCGACAGGAGCGCTAACCGAAACTGTAGTGGAAGCACTCGACAACAGCTTTGGATGTCGTATCAATCGCCACTCAACTCGTTCGGACCGCCGAGTCTCGGACGACTTCGCAGAACTGCTCGCATGCGTCGATTGTGACATTCGCGGAGATCCTGGCACGGCTTGAAGTGATCCTGACACCAGCACTGCAAACGGAAATACGACCAACCCTCCAACACCGCGCAACCCTGCAACACTGTGCCGTCCTCCAACACTGCGCCGCCGTCGCTTCAAACCAGCGTCGTGTTTGCGACTGCCTTGGAGATAGCGGTTGAAATGGTACAGCGCGGATGGATCAGATGCTGCCTGAGGCTCGCAATTGTCAATCGCTCTTCGTGTACGCACGCGTTAAAGACCCTTCGCTCAGCGCGCTGGGATTCGCGTCGACATCGAAGCATCGACAGACAGGAAACGAGATACGAACCAGCGCTTTCCCGCACGGAACAGGCCCAGTGCAGGTTGTCGTTACAGCTCAACCGGCGGTCTCTGGGACGGTCACCGGCGAACCTTGTCTTTTCTCAGACGCAGAAGTTAGCTAGCGCCAGAACTATTGTCAACCAGAATGCCTGTGACATATGTCACATCACACTAGTTGGCATAAGAAACCGCAGGTAGAAGTGCCTGAGCAACTGAAGAAGAAATCAGCTCTCAATAGCTAAACGGGGGAGCCATCCAACCGAAACCGGCACGTTCGAACATCCGCGCAATCCACAGGCATATGAAATCGCCTCTGTGCCGGCAGACGACCTGAGCTCCTACTGGTAGGCCGTCGACCAGGCCGACAGGAAAGGCAACTGCGGGCAAATAGGCAAGTGAAGCCAGCTGAGACCAGATCAGGGCACGGGCGCCAGATATCTCACGATTGTTTACAATAAGTGTCAAATCGCCCAAAGAAGAACCTGCAGAATGAGGAAAGGCGGCGCAGGGCATGATGGGACAAACCAGCGCGTCGAACGTCGTGAACCAGTCAGCCCAAATCGAACGCAGGCGGGATCGGTCATCGTGCATAAGAAGCCACTCTCGGTGACTACCGCCTACGCGCCTGCCGACATTGTCAGGAAGGCTTGCTGATACGGCCGACAGCGTGAGGGACCCACACAGGGTTGCAACAGAGTCCGTGCTGACGGGCAACGAGCACAGCTTTATCGAAATTCTGTCCGAGGCAACCGACTGAGCGGCGGCGACTATCGACTCTGCAAATGCGCAGTCTACAGGACAGTACGCGTCTTGAACGCAAACCCCGATTCGCAGTCTCTCCAGTGGAATAGCCGGTGATGGAGGCGTGGCGCCCGCGAGAACCTTCATGGCTAGAAGCAGATCATCTGCACTGCGAGCGATTGGCCCAACCACGTTCATGTCAACGTCGACCGCATATCCACTCCGTCGTTCCCTGCAGTCAAGGTATCCCCCTTGTGGGACGATACCGAAGGTCGGCTTGTGACCAAACACCCCACAGAACATAGACGGTATCCGTATCGATCCGCCTAGATCAGTGCCAATGTCAAGCGCACTCATGCCGACCGATACGGCAACCGCAGAGCCACCCGACGAGCCACCTGCAGTCCGACCTAGATCCCACGGGTTGCTCGTCGTTCCAAAGATCCGGTTGTGGGTCTGAATGTCAGCAGCCCAAGCAGGGGCGTTTGTCTTTGCGAAGATGACCGCTCCTGCATTACGGAGAGCTGCTACGGCCGACGCGTCGCAGGCCGGCACGTAGTCGGTAAGTTCGATTGCGCCGGAGGTCGAACGCAAGCCTGCTACGGCAAGGGAATCTTTTACGCTGACTGGCAGGCCGTGTAGTGCTCCTAGTGGTTCAGACGACAGCGCCCGAATATTGTCTGCCTTGTTGGCGGCAATGTACGCAGCGTCGGGGTCTACGGTAACCACAGCATTTAGAATTGGATTAAGGCGTTCGATTCTGCCGATGTAGGCTGCGAGAAGCTCCCGGCTGGACACCTGGCCGTCTCTGAGCAGCCGGGCGAGTACCGTAGCCGGCTGTAGACAGATGTCGTCAGTCCCGTCCGACGAAGGCAGAGGAGCCTTCATGGCAATGTGTTAGGCGCCTGTGAACAAGGTCGCCGGGTTGAGGATACCTAGCGGGTCGAGGGCGGTCTTGACGGCTTTCATGGTGGCGATCTCCGAAGCGGAGCGCGACAGGCCGAGCCAGCGGGCCTTTGCCCTCCCGATGCCATGCTCGGCACTGATGGATCCGCCCAGGGAAGCCACCAGGGTGAGGACGGCCTCATCCACTGCGTCGTCGTCAGGGTCGGGGCCTACGACGTTGACGTGAAGGTTGCCGTCGCCAGCATGGCCGAACAAGACGAGGACGGCAGCGGGAAAGTCGCGTTCGAGGAGAAGGCGGACCTGCTTTTCGAAGGTGGGTAACCGGGAATGGGGGAGGGTGACGTCGAGCTTGTGAGGAATGCCTATCGCTGATACTGCCTCGGTGTGGCGCTCCCGGTACTCCCACAGCTTCGCCACGGTCGACGTGTCGACCCCGATAGCGGAGGCATCCTCGGGTAGGTCTAGGACAGACAACGCTTCGAAGAGGTCGTCGGAGCAGTCCGTCCTGCCGGCCACCTCTACCAGAAGGTAGACGGGGTAGCTCTGAGCCAGCGGCGGCGCCAGCCGCGCATGGGAGCAGACGAGCGCCAAGCCGTCCTCGAAGAACAGCTCAGCCGCCTGCAATCCAGGAAGGTCTCCTCTTAGCACGTCGATGACTTCCAAGGCTGCGGCGACCGAGGTGAGGCCGAGAAGGGCGACGGCCCGATGAGGAGTCTCCGGCACGAGACTCAACCTGGCGGCAGTTACAACCGCCAGAGTACCTTCAGAGCCGACCAGCAGCTGCGAAAGGTCGTAGCCGGTGTTGTCTTTGAGGAGCCCCCCGAGGTGGGAGATGACCGTTCCATCGGCGAGGACCGCCTCGACACCGAGAACCCTTTGGCGCATCGCCCCGTAGCGGATCACGTGAAGGCCACCGGCGTTCGTCGCTATCATTCCTCCGACGGTGGCGGAGTCGCGCGCCGCGAGGTCGACTGGGAACGCCAAGCCTTCGGCGGCCACAGCCTGCTGTAACCCAGCAAGGGTCGCTCCTGCTCCGACAGTCACCTGGGAGGCTGCCTTGTCGACCGGTTGTATCGTCGCAAGGCGGCGGGTGCTTAGAACTATGCACGTCCCGGTGTCGTCGGGGGGTACGGACGCGCCGACGAGGCCCGTGTTGCCGCCCTGTGTGACCACCGAGACGCTACGTTGGGAGCACGCTGCGAGGACGTCCGAGACCTCGTCCGTGGAGCCCGGTCGCACCACGAGGGCACTGCGACCGGAGAAGCGGCGCGTCCAGTCCACCTCGTATGGGCGGCGGAGCTCGTCGTCGCTCAGCACATTCGAACGTCCGACTATCCCCACCAGGACCTCTTCAAGGGACCTGGAGCCGGCCCGATTGGGGGTCGACGCCTTCGGGTCGGCACAGAGCGCCGACGGTTGCAACGGCTGAATGGGACCCTCCTGGCTGTGATCGCTAGAGTTCATCCGACAATGTTCTAGCCGCGCCGGCATACCCGGTGCGACGCCCACCCCGAGGAGCCCGGCAATGACCTCCCAACAGCGCGTGCTCGTAGAGATCTCCGCTGGCGTCGCCGACGTCAGACTTAACCGCCCCGACAAGCTGAACGCCCTAGACGGGGCGATGTTCGAGGCGATAGGAGAGACCTTGGAGGAACTGGGCAAAGACAGCAGCGTTCGGGCGGTCGTGCTATCTGGGGAGGGGCGTGCCTTCTGCGCCGGGCTCGACATGGCCTCCCTGGCCGCTATGGCCGGAGCTGACCGCTCCACCACGGCCGGTCTCGCCGAGCGGACGGCCGGCGGGATCGCCAACCGGGCCCAGTTGGTCGCCTACGGCTGGTCGCTGCTGGCAGTCCCAGTCATAGCGGCGGTCCACGGTGTGGCCCTCGGCGGGGGAGCTCAGATCGCTCTCGGGGCGGACATCCGGCTCATGGCCCCGGACGCCAAGATATCGATTTTCGAGATTTCCTGGGGTCTCGTGCCGGACATGAGCGCTACCGTAACGCTCCCCAAGTTGGTCGGCGCTGACGTTGCCAAGGAGCTTGCATGGACGGCCAGGATGGTGTCAGGTGACGAAGCGGCGCGTATCGGCCTCGCCACCCGCTGCTGCGAGGACCCTCACGGCGAGGCTCTACGCCTGGCGGCGGACATCGCGAGCCGCAACCCAGACGCGATAAGGGCGGCCAAGCGCCTTTTCACACCGGCCCAGAATGCGACCGCAGCCGACTTGCTCGCAGCGGAGTCAGCCGAGATGGCGGCGCTGATAGGAAGCCCAAACCAGTCAGAGGCGGTCAGAGCCCGTATCGAAGGGCGCCAGCCGGTATTCGTCGATCCTGACCTAGGCTAAGAACGTGACTGAAGCACCTGCAGCCGAATACGCCTCCCCTGCCCCCCCGGCCGGAGCTGATCCTATCGAAGCAGCGTTATCGGCCTTCCGCCGGCAGCTCGACGGCCAGGTCTCCGTGTCGGCCTCGGTAGTCCAAGACGGCCTCCTTGAGATCTGGGGAGCGTTACCCGAGGGTTCCGCTAGGAGCCAGGTCGAAAATTGGCTGACCGAGACCCTGGGCAGAAACCTGTACTCGGTGGCCGATATAGACACTCGCCTGTCGACAGTCCTGGCCGGACGGGACTGAGCCGTGCCCGACGAAGTTGCGAACCCACGCCAAAACGTCACGTTCGCCAGTAACGGCAATCACGCTCACGGGTATCTCGCGCTGCCCGAAGCCGCTCAGGGACCGGGCGTGGTGGTCATCCAGGAATGGTGGGGCTTGACGTCGCACATCGCTGACGTGACAGACCGCCTCGCCCGCGAGGGCTTCGTAGCTTTGGCTCCCGACCTTTACGGCGGCCCCACCACCCACGACGCAGCTGAGGCAGGCGAGATGATGTCGGCTCTGCCTGTGGAAAGAGCCACCAGGGACCTTGCTGGTGCCATCGGCTTCCTTCTTGCCCGTCCTGAGGTGACCTCTAAGACTGTGGGGTTGGTCGGTTTCTGCATGGGAGGCGCCTTCGTCCTGCGCATGGCAGCCCAAGAGGGACGTCGGGTCGCGGCGGCAGTGCCGTTCTACCCGGTAGGTCCCATGCCTGACGACTACAGCGGCCTCCAAGCAGCGGTGCTCGCCCACTTCGGAGATCAGGACGCGTTCATGGCCCCTGACGCAGCGACGACCCTGGAGTCATCGCTGCGCACCGGGAACCCCAGGGAGATAAAGATAGTGCGTTACCCCGCGGGTCATGCCTTCTTGAACGACGAGAACCTGCTCGGCACTTACGACCCGGAAGCTGCACGAGCAGCGTGGGATGCAACCGTCAGTTTCCTTCGAGCCAACGTGGTCTGAGCGTCCCTTACAGGCGGCCGGCGCTGGCGGTTCAAGCTCTCTGACTGCTCGGAACCTCAGGATCGCTTGGAGGTGGCGCTCCATCTCCCTTGCCGGCTGTCTACGACCACGTCAACGTCGAAAGTCTGCGATATAAGCTCTGAGGTCATCACCTCGTCGAGGCTTCCTTTGGCGACAACAGTTCCGGATCGAAGCAGGAGAGCGTGGGTGAAACCGGCCGGGATCTCCTCCACGTGGTGGGTGACCATGACCGCCGTCACCGAGGCAGGGCCGGTGGCCACTGACCCCAGGAACGAAACGAGACGCTCCCGGGCTCCCATGTCGAGCCCGGCGGCGGGCTCGTCAAGGAGGAGCAGTTCGGGTTCTGACATGAGAGCGCGAGCCAAAAGGACCCTCTGGCGTTCACCTTCTGAAAGGGCACCAAAAGGCCGGCCGGCCAACTCGGCTATCCCCGCGTCGGCGAGGAGCCCGGACGCTCGTTCCCTGTCAGCGTCGTCGTAGGATCCCCACCACGGCTCTAGATCGCCAAGACAGCCGGATATGACCACCTCGGACGCGCTGACGCCCGGAAGAAGTTTTCTGGCGACGGCACTTGAGACGATACCGATCCGCCTGCGTAACGCTCGTACGTCGACCCGACCGAGCCGGCCGCCTAAGATCGAAACCGTCCCCCGGCTGGGGTGCAAGTAACCCGAAGCTAGCTGGAAAATCGTCGTCTTACCAGAGCCGTTCGGCCCTAGGACCACCCACCGCTCACCTCGCCCGACCGCCCAGTCGACCCCTTCGAGGACTGTCACACCAGGACGGTCCAGACCGACCGATACGAATTCGAGAGCCGACCCGTCAGTAAAAGTCACAGCCAGCCAAACTACCGGCTGGCGCTCGAACCCCACTTTTCCCAAGGATGTTCACATGGCCGCACCAGAGCAGATCCTGACCTCTCTTCTAAAGCCCGCCTTCGATCGGTTAGTGCCCGGAGCGGATCCGATGCTGCGCCCCTCCAGTCGGGAAGGCTTCGACTTCCAGGTAAACGGAGCCATGGCCGCGGCCAAGAAGCTGGGCCGCTCCCCGGCAGACGTAGCCGCCGACGTAGTCCGGGCGGAGGGTCTCGGATCCCTTTGCAGCAGGGTCGAGGTTACCCCTCAGGGGTTCGTCAACCTCAGGCTTGCCGACGACCTGATCGTCGCGTGTCTTGGGGACGTAGCCGCTGACGCCAGGTTGGGCGTAGCCCCTGCATCGGCTTCCCTCAAAGTCGTGGTCGACTACTCCGCTCCCAACGTGGCCAAGGAGATGCACGCCGGCCATCTGCGCACGACGGTCATCGGAGACTGCCTGTGCCGGATGCTCGTCTTCGCCGGTCACCATGTCATACGGGAGAACCACGTCGGTGACTGGGGAACACAGTTCGGGATGCTCATCGAGCACCTCGTGGACGTCGGCGAGACTTCTGGAGCGCACGAGCTGTCGGTGGGCGACCTTGACGGCTTCTACCGTCAGGCCCGGGCGGCGTTCGACGCGTCACCTGAGATGCAAGAGCGCAGCCGCAGGCGTGTGGTCGCCCTGCAATCCGGGGACCCTGACACGCTGCGGCTGTGGAGGATCCTCGTAGAGGAAAGCCTCCGCTATTTCGACGAGGTCTACGACAAACTCGGCGTCGAGTTGACCCGCGACGACGTGGTGGGGGAGAGCTTCTACAACCCCATGCTCGACGAGGTCGTCGCCCAACTGGACTCCAAGGGCCTACTCGTCGACAGCGACGGGGCTAAGTGCGTCTTCGTCGAAGGCTGGACCACCAGGGAGGGCACACCACTCCCGCTGATAGTCCGCAAGTCTGACGGCGGATACGGCTACGCCGCGACCGACCTTGCGACACTGTGGGACCGCTTCGGCCGCCTCGGAGCTGACATTGCGCTCTACGTGGTCGGAGCGCCGCAGGCTCAGCACCTGGCGATGTGCTTCGACGTGGCCCTGAAGGCCGGTTGGCTGCCTTCACCCGAGCGTGCGGTACACGTCTCGTTCGGAAGCGTCCTCGGCCCGGACCGCAAGATGTTCAAGACCCGCGCAGGTAAGACCTTCAAGCTGGTGGACCTTCTCGACGAGGCGGTCGAGCGCGCCCGGGCTGCCGTGTCGTCTCGATCGGCGGAACTCGACGTCGATGAACGAGAGGATCTCGCCAGGGCGATCGGAATAGGAGCGGTCAAATACTCAGACCTGTCGACGGACCGTGCCCGCGACTACGTGTTCGACCTTGACCGCATGATCAGCTTCGACGGAAACACCGGGCCTTACCTGCAGTACGCACGGGTTCGCTGCCTTTCGATCTTCCGCAGAGCCGGACTGGACCCTGCGGACTTCGTAGGGGTGCCAGTCGAGGTGGGAGTCGGAGAACCCGCCGAGCGTGCTCTAGCCCTCGCTCTCACCGGTTTCTCCAGTGCCTTCGCTTCCGCTATCGAAACGTGGAGTCCGCACAAGCTCTGCGCTTACCTGTACGATCTCGCCGTAGTGTTCACGTCCTTCTTCGAAGCCTGCCCGGTGCTCAAAGCCCCCGACGAGACCACGATGCGCAGCCGTCTGACTCTATGTGCCCTGACCGCAGCCGTGCTCGGCCAGGGACTAGAACTGCTCGGGATAGATTCGCCGGAGAGGATGTGAGCTCACAGCCCAAACCCAGAGTTGCCATCGGGCCGCGAAGCGTAGCGTTCGCCGAGGCGGCCGTAGAGGCCGGCGGGGGCCAACTAGTCGGCTTGGGAGACCACCCAGACGCGCTCGTGTGGGTGTCGCCCCGGCACCTGCCGGAACTGTCGAGGGTCGTCGCTGAGACGCCCACCTTGCGTTGGGTGCAGCTTCCCCTCGCCGGCGTGGAACGCCACTTCGCTGCCGGCGTGTTCGACACGAGCCGGGTTTGGACGTGCGCGAAGGGATCGTACGCCCAGCCGGTCGCCGAGCACGCTATGGCGCTGGCCCTGGGAGGTCTTCGGCGTCTCCACGAGCGGGTAGTCGCCAAGACCTGGGGTGAACCGGCGGGAACGACGCTCTACGGTGCCGACGTGGCTATCCTCGGGGGAGGGGGAATAGCGCAAGAGTTGCTGCGACTTTTGGAGCCCTACGGCGTGCATTCCACCGTCGTGAGGCGCAGCCCCGAGCCTCTGAGCAAGGCGACGCGGACCGTGGGACAGGGCTCGCTGATCGAAGCTGTTACGTCCGCGACGGTGGTGTTCGTGGCGTTGGCGTTGACCGACGACACCCGGTCGATTGTTGACGCTGACGTGCTTCGCGCGATCGGCCCGGGAGGCTGGCTCGTCAACGTCGCCCGCGGGGCCCACGTCGACACAGCCGCCTTGGTCTCCGCCCTCCAAGACGGGGCGATAGCCGGCGCTGCGCTCGACGTCACCGACCCCGAGCCGCTGCCGGACGGTCATCCCCTTTGGAACGCCCCGAACTGCATCATCACTCCTCACACGGCTGACACCCAGGAGATGGTGGAACCCCTTCTTGCGACGCGAATCGCTAGCAACGTGGCTCGTTTCGCTGCGGGGGAAACCCTCGAAGGCCTCGTCGATCCGGACATCGGCTACTAGCACTCCCGCAGCTCGCGCCCGCAGCGTAGGCTCCTCCCCGCTTCTGACGGTTCGGGGCCGGCTCAGCCGTAGAAGGTCTGCCAGTTGGCCTTCGAAGGGTAGGAGCGGCCCACAGGACCCTCGCCGAAGACTCTCATAATGTTGAGAGTCAACTCGGCCATCACCTGTGAAGGGCACAGAGTCGTGGTCGCCGGGCAGGACACTGCGAGGGAAGGTATCCAGTTCACAGTGCCGGAGGTGAACACACCGGCCTGGCTCTCAGCCATGGTGTAAAACACGGTGTCGGCGAAATGCCTTGACGGGTTGTACTGCACCGTGACAGGGGAATGGGAGAGTATCTCCACGTTGGGTGGGTTGGTCGAGCGCGAAGGGTCATAGGCCTGAAAGTCGCTGGTCATCACCCCCGGGATCTGCTCGCCGGCTTTCAACCCTGTCCCGGCGTAGAGCCACGACGTCGGGTCCGACACCACGAACGGGAAGCTCGCCAGGTTGTTGAAGCCCACGTAGCTGGCTCCGACGAGGGTACTTGCCGGGAGGTCCGCCGGCGCCTGACCCCACCAGTTCTGTGTCACCTCAGCGTTGTCCACTCCGTAGAGAGGGTCCTTCGCCGGGTTTCGGTAGTTCACCACTTCGCGGTCGGCGCCAAGCGGCGAGGCCTGCAGCCGAACTTTTCGCAGTATGGGGCTAGCCCCGAAGAACACCAGGTTGACCCCGGCGGAAGCGCCGGCAGCGGCCGCTTGGCGCATCGAGTTCGACCATTCCTCGTCGTGGCCGGGTGAGATCAGAACCTTGTGATCTGCGAGAAGGTTTGGGTGCTCGTCCAAAGTGATGTCAGTCCAGTAGGTGACGTCCAAGCCGTGCTGCTCCATCAGCCTTGTGAGCGGGTACATGAGGCTCAGATAGCCTCCCGCGCCGTCCCCCGAGGCGTAAGGGCGGTCGAAGGAAACGACCCTTGCGCGCGTGGAACAAGGGTAGTGGTTGGCAGCGCACGGCGTCGCGCCCTGGTAGAGGTCGTAGCCGCCGAAGGCGTTGAAGACCTGCTCGGTGAGCACCGCCGACATGACGACGTATGTAGCCATGCTCGACGGATCCCAGATGGTGAGAGGCACGTAACTTTGCTGGCCTGCAGACCCGACCAGCTTTAGGAGGTACTGCCCTTGGACCCAAGACGAATCGACGGTGAACGACAGCGACGTAGGCCAGTGGCATTCCACCATGTTGATCCCGGCGCTAACAGGACAAGCCGGCTGCACAACGCCGGGCACCTCGGCTGAGGTCCACACCAAGCGCGCCCCTTTGCCCTGGTAGTACCCCATCCTGTATGCCTGAACCTGGAAGCTCGGAGCTTGCGTGGAGACGTAGAGCGAGACGCTCTGGCCGACTTGGGCTTGCACCCGGTTCGAATAGCCCATAATCCCCGTCGGACTTTGCGTTCCTGTTATCTCCCAGGAGGTTGTACCCGGTTTGGAGTTCTCGGCAAGCACCCACGGGGCTTCTACACCGTCCGGCCCGGCGAAGTTCGCTACCTGTGTCGTAGACGTGGAGGTCCCTGCCGCTTCCGAGGGGGAGGCCGCCTTCGAAGCCGGCCTGGACCTTCCGTGTCCGCCCCCCGACGTCGCAGCAGCGAAGACCGCCACTAACACCAAGGCGATGCCTGCTACTAAAGCCACCAGCATCCTGGCACGAGAGCGGCGGGCATGCGCCGGGCGGTGTTTTGGCACCGGGCGAATATACAAGCCGGACGGCGCTTCGAGAGGTACACCAATTCGAGCTTCGAAGGTGCTATGAACTGCGGGTGCCCAAACCGCGACCAGCCCACGCACAGCGACGAAGCTCTAGTCGGCGCCTCTGGCTGATCGCAGGGGGCGCTGCGGCTGTTCTAGCGGCGCTAGCGGTGACAGCAGCCTTGGTCTTACAACCGTCGTCGAAAGCCAAGACGGCCTCGTCGCCTTCGACCACGGCCGTTCCTTCCACTCTTCCGGCGACCACAACCTCTGCGCCACCGACGACCGCAGCCTCCACGGCGGTATGCCCGCTGACAGGGGCGAGCGCCCCTGGGGGGACGCCGCCGGCCCGGCCGGCCTTGGCGGTCAAGATCGGAAACGACCCCGCAGCCAGGCCACAAAGCGGGCTCAGTCACGCGGACATCGTCTTCGAGGAGCCTATAGAGGGTAACATCACCCGACTTCTGGCTGTCTACCAGTGCCAGGAGGCGCCGGAGATAGGCCCGGTCCGTTCCACTCGGTGGATCGACACCCAGCTTCTCGGTCAGTTCGGCCATCCGGCGTTCGCCTTTGCCGGGGGGATCATCCCCGACGTCAACCTCGTGGCCGATTCGAGCGTGTACAACCTTGACTTGTTCACCCACTCGCAGGCTTCAACGCGAATCACCTCCCGTTACGCGCCGGAGAACCTCTACACGTCCACGTCGGCGCTGTGGGCGCTCGACCCGTCCAAGACGCCACCTTCGCCGATTTTTCACTACGGCAAGCCGTCGGAGCCCGGCACGCCAACCTCCGAGGCGACACTCCTTTTCTCGGGGATCCTGAACGTGCAATGGCGTTGGGACGCTTCCACAGCTAACTGGGTGCGCCTTTACGCCGGGGTCCCCAACGTCGACGCTGACGGTACCCCTGTGACAGCTACGAACGTCGTGATCGAGCGGGTCACCACCAGCCCAGGAACGATCCCCGAGGACGTCAACGGGGCGCTCGGAGTGCACAGCCAGACGGTGGGATCAGGTCAGGTGACCATCCTCACCGGAGGTTCCGCCTACAACGCGACTTGGTCGCGTCCAAACACGTCGGTTCCGACCCAGTTCGTCGGGCCGAACGGCCAACCCGTGAATCTCGCTCCGGGGTCGACCTGGGTCGAACTTCTCCCGGTTCAGGCTTCCCTGCAACTGACCCAGGCATCTCCGCTAACCTCACCCTCTACTTCGGGTGGCTGACCTGAGATCGCGCCAGACCTTGTCCTAGCCGCCTGCCGCAGCGTCGGGCCATGGCCACTTCGATTCAGTCGAGCTCCGCACCGTCGATGCGGGCCGTAGCGAAGCGCCACGCACCCAGGTCGAAGGTCTCTGACCAGCCGGCCACGGTCCTGCCTGACAGCTCGACGAGCTGTCCGCTCCTGCCAGGCATTCTCACGGTCACCGGAGTTCCAGTCGGGTTGAAAACCCTCACCTCGACGCAGCCTGCCACCCGGCGTAAGGAAGAGACCACGCAGCCTTCGATTTCCAGGCGGCTCCCCCTGTCGGCGAGCATACCGCCTCCCGCCGCCCGCAGAGCTATCAGAGGATTCCACAGACTGTCAGCTGTCTTGAAAGGGTCTTCACAGTCGGGCGCCAAGGCGTACTCGAAGGTGCGCCTGCCGAGAAGCTGCGCCTCTTCCACACCCACCGATGGGCCGGCTGTCACTGGTCTCGTCGCTACGCCAGCGGCGGCTAGACGGCCGGTTCCTCTGAGCAGCGTTAGCGCTAGAACCCTGCCATCGTCGGAGAGCCCGTACTCGAGAAGCCCTCGGTGCAGGACCGTGAGCCTTCCCGCGGTGACGAAACGCCGGGACGGGAAGGTAACCGGTGGGGCCTCGACGCGATGGGATAGGCCGGGATTCTTAGGGCTGTGCACTCGTTCCA
The DNA here is from genome assembly GCA_021847945.1 of Actinomycetes bacterium. Taxonomy (GTDB): domain Bacteria; phylum Actinomycetota; class Acidimicrobiia; order Acidimicrobiales; family Palsa-688; genus JAJZAM01. The sequence goes on from JAJZNG010000181.1 coordinate 18,266, forward strand.
CGGTGGCGAACGCGCACTCGGCGACAGTCGACGCAACCGGTCCGTCGAGAGGGAAGACCACTCTGACCCTGTGATCGCGGACCGTATTGTCGAAGGAAGTCGTCACTCGGACGACCTTCTCGTCGCAGCGGACTTCGATCTGCGAGACGACCTTGATCGACTTCCCGGGGCGCCTTTCATCCGCAGCGACGGCCGGCGGGGAGGATCCCCAGGTGTATGTCCGTGAAACCCGAACCCTGCCACGCAACGGACCGGTCTCAGTCACCTCCACGTCGACTTCGTACGGTTGGCTCTGGGCGGTTTCGCCAGGCAGGGGAGCAAAGTTGTATGCGTCACCCGCGTCGGGCTCCTCGCAGATGGCGTTCAGGCCTGGTACGCCTCCGACCGTGAGGTCTCCTGTTGCGAGATCGACGCAGGCGTTGAGGATCCCGTTGTCGACTATGACGGCACGGCCGTCGCGGGTGACGGCGACTCTGCTAACGGATTCGGTCGGGGCTGCCTGGCAGCGTTCTAGCATCGCCCACCCATACCCCGGTACGTCCCTCACTCGTGCGAGCACCCGAAGAGAGCCGGCCCGGGTGACGCTCAGAAGCAGCGGGTCGTCCTTCGTGGCTCCTGCTTTGGCCCACACCGCGGCGACCTGTCCCGCGACGCGCGGGTCGGGAGTGGCTGCTGCGTCAGTCCGCAAGTGCACGTCGACCCCGGTCCCGGCGGCCTTCGGGCTGACAGCGGCGTCCACGATCGGGGCGTCGCCGCCGATCCAGCCGTGAGCGGTCAGCTCGTCCAGCATCGTGGCGAGGTCACGGCCGGTGGCGGCCCGCTGGACCGTGGCGCCGTCATACGCCGAAAGAACCTGGACTCCGTCGGGTGGCTGACAGCCGGGCAGCGTTATTTCCACTAGACCACAGCGGGCGAAAGCCGACGGGTTCACGACCATGAGACCCGGCGTCGCCGTGGCAACGCTGGCGACGGCCAGAGCGGCGCACACGGCTGTAGAGGCCACAGCGACTGCGCTGTCGTAGCGTGCCAGGACCGCTCTGGAGACGGGGTCCGCTGAGCATCCGCACACCGAGTCGTGCGCCGAGTTTCGCACCATGTCGAGCCAGGCACCTTCGAGGCTGTCGGGCCAGTGTGACTGTGGCAGCCAGAGGGTGGCGAGCGGCTCGGCGAGCTTCTCCAAGACCATCTCGGCCTCGGCGCACGCCTGCTTGACATCGACCCGGGTAGAGAGCACACCCGGCAACAGAGGGGCCCGAAAATTGCTTCTCAACTCGCCGGCGACCACACCGAGATCATCCGAGGTAGTTCGGGATAGGTAAGACGTCAGGTCCGTGAGCTCGAAGCGGTAGGCCTCCTGGGAGTCGTTGGCCGCTGCCAACGTCGCCGGCAGGTGACCCGGAATCGCGTGATGATCCCCGCCGCACATGAAAAGCAGCGTCTGATCGGCACTGAGAAACTCGCTGATCTGCGTTTCGTAGTCGGCTGTTCGCTCTACCAGGGACTCCCACGCGTCTGGCATGTAGGCCCCGACCGCGTAGCCGGCTGGGAGGTACTCGCAACGCACCTCGGTGCCATCAGGGGAGCGCCATCGAAAAGCGGTGGCCTCCACCTCGGCGCCCACACCCCGCCAGACCACAGCGTGGCGGATGCCGGCGCTCACGAGGATCTGCGGCATCTGCGCTACGTGGCCGAACATGTCCGGTAGGTAGCCGACTTCGCAAAGACCTCCGATACGCCTGGCTCTTGCGACGCCGAGCTCTAAGTTGCGTACCACCGTTTCCCCTGAGACACAGAACTCGTCCATCAGGCAGTACCAAGGTCCGACGGCCAGCCGTCCGTCCCCGGCGAGCCTAGCCAGCCGAGCTCGACTTGACGGACGGGCGGCGAGGTAGTCGTCGACGACTGCCACCTGTCCGTCCAGGTGAAAATGGGAGAACCCGCCGTCGTGGTCCAGCACGTCCAAGGCCTCGTCGAGGACCTTGACCAGCCGGGCACGCAGAGTCTCGAAGGGTAGATACCATTCGCGGTCCCAGTGGGTGTGGGCTACGACAGCGACGTTTCGCATAGACGAAAGACACTATGCAGCGGGCATCAGGCGTGCTACCCTTGTCGGCGCGAGGGTGGAAGCATCGAGTCGAGGCAGACTCCCTCTCCGGCTAAGGCCGGAGGCCGCCGGGCCCGCTCCTCCAGCGAGGAGGGAGGTCCGCTCCGGCCAGGAAAGGAGGGATTGCTTGTGGCAACCGGAACAGTGAAGTGGTTCAACTCGGAAAAGGGATACGGATTCATCTCCCAGGACAGTGGCCCCGACGTCTTCGTGCATTTCAGTGCTATCGACGGTAACGGGTACCGTAACCTCGAAGAGAACGACAAAGTCGAGTTCGAAGTCAACCAGGGCCCTAAAGGCCTTCAGGCTGCGAACGTCAGGCGCTTGGGCTAACCGCCTCTGCACCTCCAAGGCCGACAGACCTGCCGTGAGGCGGGTCTGTCGGCGCGTTCGGACACCGGCAGCGCCTTAGAAGTCGATCAGTTCCGGTCTGCTGTACACGTTGAACGTGTCGTTGCGTACGAACGCCACGAGAGTCACCCCGAGCTGAGCGGCCGCTTGCACCGCAAGGCTCGACGGTGCCGAAACCGCCGCTAGGAGCGCTATCCCAGCAACCGCCGCCTTTTGGACTATCTCAAAGCTCACTCGTCCCGAGACGGCCAGGGCGTAGCCTGACGGCTGCGAGTACAGCCCGGCGGACGTGAGGATAGTGGCGCCGACGACCTTGTCGACGGCGTTGTGCCTGCCGATGTCCTCTCGGACGATCAGCGGGTGTCCTTCACGGTCGAACAAGCCGGCCGCGTGCAGCCCACCGGTGCGGTCGAAGGCCTTCTGGGCAGCTCGCAGACCCTCGAAGAATGCTGGTATGACAGACGCTGGCCATGGCTGCCCGGGATCGAGTCGACCGCACGACACGAACAGGTCATCGATCGTCGCCTTTCCGCAGGTACCGCAGCTAGCCGAGGCGTTGAAGGCCCGAACAGCTACGTTTCGCGGTCGGAGTCGGGAGAGGCGCACAGCCACGTGGTTCCAGCGGACGGCCGGGTCAGAACCGGCTGCCTCGCAGTAGTCGACCGAGCGGATCTCGTTGCGACCGGCGACCCCTTCGCTGAACACGAATCCCGCCGCGAGCTCGAAGTCGTGGCCTGGGGTTCGCATCGTCACCGCCAGAGGCGCTGCACGTTCGCCGGGGCCGGCGATCATTATCTGGAGGGGTTCCTCTGTCGCCACGTCGTCGGGTAGCTCAACGCGCCGTCCGGGCCGCACCTTCAGGGCCCTGAGAGCGGTTACCGAGCCGGAGCGCTTAGCTGAGGTTGGACTGGCTGGTGTCGGGTTGGCCGGCGGTGCCCTGTAGGGCAAGGAGGCCGGGGGGGGCTCCGGCTGAGCAGGTCTGCGTAGACCTGCCAGGTCCTCAGGGGTGTCAACATCGGCGAGGAGGGACTCCCATCCAGCCGGTGCCCCGCTGGTACCCGGGTCGACGAGCCTGGGCCGTCCAACGGCGAGGAAGTCGCGCATCGAGCGAGACCCGCCGGCAAGAACGTCGCGTGCGGCTCTCACCTCGGCCGGCGAGTACCGGGCGCACAGTGGCTGCGGCTGGCCGCCAGCGACGGGCACCACACCCCGGTAGCCAGGGTATTCAACTAGCCAACGCAGCACTTCGGTGCCCAGGAGGGGCATATCCGTGGCGACGACCAGGACAGGGCCGTCCCATCCGGTCTCACTAAGATGCCGGGCGCCTTGCACCAAACCGGCTAGGGGTCCGCCTCCCGCAGGGTTCTCGACGCTGCAAGCCAGGTCACTCGCTCCGATCCCAACTTCGACGGCGAGGACCGTGACCGACGTGAGGACCTCAGCTGTCCTGCGGGCAAGCGTTGACGAGGACGTTCCGCTCACTGACGCCACCGGCAGTGTCGCCTTGTCCGTTCCCATCCGCCGACTCGAGCCCCCAGTGAGAAGTATCCCGGCGCATCGCACCCATCTATTGTTACCCGCCTGGCGACTGGGCCAGCCCCGCAAGCTGCCCGGCCGCAGCACCCGGAAAAGCTCCCGCTGCCCTGCGCGGGAGACTGAAGGTGCCCAGCGTGGGAGACTGTATGTATGTCGTCGTTTCTCCACGAGCTGACCTGGCGTGGCCTCGTGCATCAAGTCACCGACCGGGACGGCCTCGCCGAACGTCTCGAAGCCGGGCCGATAGTCGCCTACATCGGCTTCGACCCGACCGCCGGGAGCCTCCACGTCGGCCATCTGCAGCAACTGTGCCTGCTCAGACTGCTGGCCCGCCACGGCAGCCGTCCTATAGCTCTTGTCGGTGGTGGAACCGGGATGATCGGAGACCCGAGCGGTAAGAGCGAGGAGCGCAACTTGCTTCCGCCGGAGGCTCTGCAAACCAACCGGGATGCCATTTCCGCCCAGATATCCCGCCTTCTGATGGTTGCAGACGCGGCCCCGGCCGTCCTCGCGGACAACTTCGACTGGCTCGGCCAGGTGGCCCTCATCGACTTCCTGAGGGAGGTGGGAAAGCTTTTCAGCGTAAACGAGATGATCCGAAAGGACTCGGTCCGTACACGCCTCGAAAGGCAAGGGGAGAGCCTCTCCTTCACCGAGTTCAGCTACATGCTCCTCCAGGCGTGGGATTTCGTGCAGCTTTATGACCGCTACGGGTGCGAGCTCCAGCTCGGTGGGAGCGACCAGTGGGGCAACATCACCGAAGGAGTGTCGCTCATACGCCGGATGCGTGACGGCGCTGTGGCATATGGGGTCACGTCGCCGCTGGTGACAAAATCCGACGGGACCAAGTTCGGCAAGACCGAGAGCGGAGCGGTCTGGCTCGACCCGGCTAGGACGTCCCCCTACGAGTTCCACCAGTTCTGGATGCGAACCCCAGACGGTGACGTAGTGAGATACCTCAAGCGTTTCACCGACCTCGACGAGGATGAGGTAGCTGCGCTCGAAAGTCAGGTGGCCGAAGCGCCCGAACGCCGAGCGGCGCAGAGGGTTCTGGCAGACGCCGTCACAAGGCTGGTGCACGGGGAGGAGGAGGCTAGAAACGCGGCTGTTGCTGCTAGGGCCCTGTTCACTTCCTCGTTGGGCGACCTCGACGCGTCATCGCTGGCTGCGCTGGTTGGCGACGTCCCAAGCACCCTCGTAGACCGAGCTGAACTGGAGCGGGGGCTGAGCGTCGTCGACTTGGCCGTGGCTTGCGGTGTCGTATCGTCGCGCGGGGACGCTCGACGCCAGATCGCCCAAGGGGCTATCTATCTGAACGGCGAGAGGATCCGCGAGGACCGGCCGCTCAACGGAGCCGACGTCCTTCACGGCCGTTGGATTGTCGTGCGTCGTGGGCGCAGCAACCAGCACGTAGCGGACCTCGGCGCCGCCCCTGGGCCCGATGCTGCAACCCCGGTGCGCGAACCATGACCCGCCTTAGGAGGCATGAGCGATGAAAGTTGGACTGGTAGGCCCGTTCCCGCCCGGCCAGGATCCGGCCTCGTACGACCGGCAGCGGCGCAGGATCCTGTGGAGCATGCCGAGCGGCCTTTATGTCCTTGGTACTCGGGGCACCTCTCGACGCAACCTGATGACGCTCAACTGGGCTACGCAGGTGTCCAGCGAGCCGAAACTCATAGCTGTCAGCGTCGAGCGCGACGCGTTGAGTAATACGTTGATCCGCCAGGGAGAAGCGTTCTGCCTGAACATCTTGCACCGTTCTGATAGGGCTGTCGTCAGGAAGTTCGTCAAGCCGCTCGAGGATGGAGGCTCCGGGGCGGAGTTGGCGGGTTTTGTCGTCACAGAAGCGGTTACCGGGTCGCCGATCCTGGAGCTCTCGGCCGCTTGGTTGGACTGCCGGCTTCATCAGGAGACGGACTTTAAGAGCCACACAATGTTCGTGGGGGAGGTCGTCGCGTGTGGCCCCACCGAACTGGCCGGGGACCTCGAAGTGTTACGCATGGAGGACACCAAGATGAGCTACGGTGGCTGACGTCGGGGTCGCCTCCGGGTCCCGCAAGCCGAATCGGGCGAACCAGACGGGTAACGCCCGGAACCGGTCGACCACCGGAGAATCCACCGTAGAGTTCGTCGACAGCGCAGAAAGCCTCGGGAGACTACTCGCCGACCTGGCAAGTTTAGAGAGGTACGCTTTAGACACCGAATTCCACCGTGAGAAGACCTACTGGCCGGTCCTCGCTCTGGTGCAGATTGCGTGGCGCGAGCCGGCCACGGGACGGGTGAGAGTGGCGCTGATCGATCCGCTTCGTGTCGACGTAAAGCCGCTTGTCGGTCTGCTCGACTCGCCAGCTCTGATGGTTGCGCACGCATGCGATCAGGACCTGGAGATCCTACGCCACGTTTGTGGAGCGATGCCTCGGCGCATCTTCGACACCCAGATAGCCGCGGGCTTCGCTGGGCACACCACGGCTAGCCTTGCTTCCCTGGTCAAGTCCTACCTCGGTCTTGACCTGGCCAAGGGCGACCGGCTCACCGACTGGAAGTCAAGGCCTCTCAGCTCCTCCCAGTTGGCTTACGCCGCCTCGGACGTCGAGCACCTCCTGGATCTCGCCGATAAGATCAAAGCCGACGTCGGCGCGGCCAAGCGAACCACCTGGGTCGACCAGGAGTGCCAGCTCTTACTGCAACGTTGCTCTAAGCCGGTCGACGCTTCCCGGTCGTGGTGGAAACTCCGAGACGCTCGTAGCTTGAGAGGTGCGTCGCGTGGTGTCGCCCAGGAGGTTGCGGCTTGGCGTGAACGCAAGGCCGCTGAAGTCGACCAACCCGTCCGTTACGTGCTCCCCGACCTGACGATCCAGGCGATCGCCCATCGGCCTCCCGCCACGGTCGACGACCTCAACGCCATGCGCGGCCTCGACGGCCGGGGGGTCAGACCGGCGCTGGCAGCGGAAGTCCTCGCCGCGATCGAGCGCGGACGGGCTCTGACCGCCGACGAGATCGTCGCGCCTCCTAGTGAGGACGTTCCCAAGGAGATGCGGGCACCGGTAGCGCTCATAATGGCCTGGATAGCCCAAGTGGCCCGCCGAGAGAGGGTCGACCCCGGCCTGTTGGCAACCCGGGCGGACGTCGCGGCTTTTATCCGAGATGACCCGGGGTGCCGCCTGGTAGAAGGGTGGCGGGGAAAGCTGCTCTTCGAGGATTTGCGCGACCTTCGAGAAGGAAAAGGGGCTCTGACCTTCGGGCGGGGCATCGGCCCCAAGGGCTGCCCCCACCCGCCGCAACCTGCCCTAACCCGCGGGTCAGCCAGGCTGACCCGCCGGTTAGGGCACCCGGGATCCCGCGGCCCGGTGGGCCATGGGATCCCGGGCTGTGCGCTTCGGCTGGGACAAGCCCAGTCGCGACCTCGGGAAGTCGGGGTGGCATTCCGTCGCCGGTCCCGGCTTCTGCTGCCCCCTGCCCTGGGCCGCGGCTGGGACAAGCCCAGTCGCGACCTCGGGAAGTCGGGGTGGCATTGAGCCACCGACCCCCGCCACCGGGGGATCCCGCGGCCCGGGGGGCCATGGGATCCCGGGCTGTGCACTTCGGCTGGGTGGGGCCCAGCCCCGACCCCGGGTAGGGGGTGCAGGGGTCTTCCTCCAGCCGCGACCTCGGGAGCAGCTCTTACGGGTGGCTCTCCGCCCCCGGGCTCAGCTGATAAGGCCAGCCACGGGGGGGACCTTGACGAACGCTTCGGCGATCGCCTGATATCCCGTGGCATCGGGATGGATGTTCGGCGGTGGAGTCGCACAT
>JAJZNG010000167.1 GCA_021847945.1 Actinomycetes bacterium
CTTCGGGGATGTCCCATCGTCCGAGAAAGGTGGCGACCACAGGCTTGGCTCGCACCGTCTGGCCCGTGGCGACCGCAGCATTTTTGGCGGCTGCCTGGTTGATCGCTGCTGCCTGGTTGATCGCTGTTGCGACGTCGTCGGCGGTGGCCAGCAGCGTCGGGGCGAAGATGGTCAGCACGGCGTCGACGCTGTCGTCTGCCAGGACGACTTCGAGGGCCCGCCGGTAGGACGCGGCCGTCGCGGAGGCGACCATGTCCACCGGGTTTGCCACGCCTGCCTCGGCTGGCAGGAAGTCCCGCAGGGCCGCCTGGGAGGCTGGGGAAAGCTCACCCACCACCAGGCCCGCCGCCTCGCAGGCGTCCGCGGCGAGTATCCCCGGCCCGCCGGCGTTGCCGACTATCGCAACCCGTCGACCGCCAGGGACCGGTTGGCACGCGAGAACTTCCGCTACGTCGAACATCTCCTCCAATGTGTCGACCCTGATGACACCGGTCTGGTGGAACAGTGCGTCGACCATCACGTCGGGGCTTGCGAGCGCCGCAGTGTGAGAAGCGGCAGCGCGGATGCCTGCCCGGCTGCGCCCAGCTTTGACCGCGACTATCGGCTTGGTGCGTGACACCTCGCGGGCGATTCGGGCGAAACGGCGGGGATTGCCGAACGACTCCAGGTACAAGAGGATGAGATCGGTGGAATCATCGCGCTGCCAGTACCTGAGCAGGTCGTTGCCGCTTATGTCCGCTTTGTTGCCGACCGACACGAAACTGGACAGCCCAAGGCCCCGCCGCTGCGCCTCTTCGAGGACGGCAATTCCCAGCCCACCCGACTGCGACGAAAGGGCCACCCTGCCGGCGAGAGGAGCCGTGGACGCGAATGTGGCGTTCATCGACACGTCGGGGTCGGTGTTGACGACGCCCATGCAGTTAGGGCCGACCATTCTCATCCCCGCACCCCGGGCTTTGCGGACCAGGTCCGCCTGCACGCCGGCCCCGCCCGCTCCGAGCTCGGCGAAACCGGCGGTGACCACGACGAGACCCTTGACGCCCTTAGCAGCGCACTCGTCGACGATCCCCGGGACCTGAGCAGCCGGGACGGAGATCACTGCGAGGTCGACGTCAGCTTCGATCGAGGACAGGCTCGGGAAGGCCGGAACGCTGGCCACCGAACGGGCGGACGGGTTTACTGGGTATACGGGGCCGTTGAAACCTCCGGCGAGGATGTTACGAAGAAGCTCGTGGCCGACACCGCCACGGGCCCGTCCTGCGCCTATCACAGCTATCGAGCGTGGCCTGAGCACTCTTCCTATAGACGCGGCGGCAGCGTCCGCCCAGCGCCTCTCGATCGCCTCGGTGGTGGTCGCCGTCGGTTCGATGTCGAGCTCGACTCTAACGACGCCATTGTCGAAACGCGCCTTTTCTACGAAGCCGGCGTTTCTGAACACCGCCTGCATGGCCGTGTTCTGCGGGAGGGTGTCAGCGACGAATCGCCTTATGCCCTGGCCTCTCGCGTAGACGGCGAGGTGCTCCAACAGCAAGGTGCCGAGACCGCGACCCTGATGAGCGTCTTCGACCAGGAAAGCCGCTTCGGCCTCCTCGGGATCGTCGCGGGAACGGTCATAGCGGGAGATGCCGATCAAGTCACCGCGAAGGGTCGCAACCAGCGCCATGCGGTCGACGCCGTCGACGGTAGTGAGGTGCGCGACCTCCTTTTCCCCCAGCCGGGGATGGAAAGAGAAAAAGCGCATGTAAATCGTCTCGTCGGAGAGCCGTCCGTGCAGCTCGACCAGGCGGGTGGCGTCGGAGGGTGTGATCGGCCTGATGTGCACCGTTCCCCCGTCTGCGAGGACGGCGTCGCAAGAAGCCCACGAGGGGCTGGCGCCGGGCTCGGCGTTCACCGCTCCACCTCAGCTGTCATTCCCTCGACCGTGGCGGCGCCAGGTTGCGGGGAACCGGGTGGGCCAAGCGAGAAGATAGTGTCTCGAATGTCGCGGATGGTCGTGTCGAGCTCGTTGACCGCCCCGTGCAGTTTCGCCGCTAGGGGGCCGGCAGCTGTACGCGCCGCTCCTTGCAGGGACAGGCCGAGCGAGAAGAGCCTTCCGATCACCTTGTCGTGCAGTTCCATTGCGATACGTTCCCGGTCCGATATCAGCGTCAACTCGCGGACCTGGCTTTCAAGCCGGTTGATCTCGAAAGCCAAGCCCGCCGCAAAGGCGAGGGTTGCCACGACCGCCTCGTCTTGGTCGTCGAAGCACGCAGGTTGACCCGGCGGGCTCGCCGGGCTCGGCGGGGTTGCCCCGTCGCCGAGTCCGGGTGAGGGCTGTCGGGATGTTTTGTCGACCAGGTACAACAGAGCGAACAGCCTGGAGCCAAGCAGGATCGGCAGGCCGAGGAAGCTCCTCACCGAGCCGGCAGGGCCGGGAAGTCCGAGCTGGCCGGGGTCGCCGTTCCACGAGTCGAGGCGCAACGCTCGGCGTTCCTTGACCATCACGTCGAGCAGCGCTGGCAGCTCGGGTCGCCTTCCGAGGTCCGCCACGGCGTCGGAGTCCAACCCGACGTGCACGACCTTCGACGCTCCCGACGTGGCGGGGTCCAAAAGCACCAGCGCCCCGCATCGAGCGTCCACCAGCCTCGTGGCTGAGGCGACTACGTTGCCGAAAAGAGCGTCGGGGGCGAGGTCGGAGGCGAGCAGGAACACCGAGTCGAGAACGTCCTTGAGCCTCTCAGCCGAGTCGATGAGGCGGTAGGGGATCACGCTGTACTTTCTAGTCCGCGTGGAGCGCCCCCTGCGCTTCCGCGGCCATCTGCAGCTCCTCGCGTGCGGTGATCACGGCGACGCCGACAGTCGAGCTCCGCCCGGTGATGTCGCCGTCGGAGCCGGAGGCCGCTTCGTTGGCTTCGGTGTCTATGTCGATGCCCATCCACCCCAGACCGTCGCACACCTCGGCCCGGATTTCGGCGGAGTTCTCCCCGATCCCGCCGGTGAACACCACGGCGTCCGTGCCCGACGTCGCTGCCGCCATGGCGGCTATCTTGGCTCTCAGCCTGTGAACGAAGACCGACACGGCGAGACCGGCAGGTCCGTCCCCGAGGCGGCGTGCTTCGAGAAGGTCGCGCATGTCAGCCGACCGGCCGTCTGAAAGGCCGAGCAGCCCGCTGCGGTGCTCCAAAGCGTCGTCGACTTGCTCCGCGGTCAGGCCCCGGCGCAACGCCAAAAGCACTACCGCCGGGTCCAGGTCCCCCGGCCGGCTCGACATGACGAGACCCTCCAGCGGGCTGAAACCCATCGTGGTATCCACAGAGCGTCCGTCCTCGACGGCGCTAACCGACGCTCCCGAGCCAAGGTGGCAGATGACCATACGCAAGCCCCGCCCCGCCTGCGAGGCTAGGCGCAGCGAGGCCGGGGACAGAACCTCAGGCGCACGGCGGCTAGCCCAGGCGCAACTCAGCCCGTGGAAACCGTAACGGCGGACACCCCAGCCTGCCCTCCAAGACGTCGGTATGGCATAGGTCGAAGCGGCAGGCCCGATGGTGGCGTGAAAGGCCGTGTCAAAGCAGGCTATACACGGCTTGCCCGCAAGGAGCCGTCGGGAAGCGTCGATCGCAATCAGAGCCGGCGGGTTGTGCAAAGGTGCTAGAAGAGCGGTCCTGTCCAACGCGGCACGGGCTGCGTCGTCTATGACCGTCGCCGCGCTGAACTGCCCGCCGCCGTGCACCACTCGATGAGCGGTCGCGTCGGGCGGTTCCGATCGTGCGAGGAAATCCGCGAGGGTGTCGCCCAAGTGTTCGCCGGGCGGGCCTAGATCCTCCTTCGCGCTGACGGTGCCGTCGGTTTCCACGACGCGAAGCTTGACGCTCGACGAGCCGGAGTTGACCACCAGGATTCGATCGGCCGGCACCGGTCAACCATTCCAGGTCCAGCCGGCTATCTCCGGGGGGTCCTCCCCGTGGGTTTTGGTGTAATCCCACTGGGCGACCAGGCGGGCTGCCATGTCCTGGCGTAGGTAGGCGGCTTTCTGTCCGAGCCCCGGCACGCGGTCCACGACGTCCATGACCAAGTGGAAGCGGTCCAGTTCGTTCATCACGGTCATGTCGAACGGTGTGGTGGTCGTCCCCTCCTCTTTGTAACCCCTGACGTGGATGTTCGCGTGGTTCGTTCGCCTGTAAGTGAGCCGGTGGATCAGCCACGGGTAGCCGTGGTAGGCGAATATCACCGGCTTGTCGACGGTGAACAGCGAGTCGAACTCGGCGTCGGAGACACCGTGGGGATGCTCGCTTTGGGGTTGCAGGGTCATGAGGTCGACCACGTTTACGACCCGCACCTTGAGCTCTGGGAGGTTGCGGCGCAGGATGTCCACCGCCGCCAGCACCTCCAAGGTGGGGACGTCGCCGGCGCAGCCCATGACCACGTCGGGCTCGCGGGGAGCGTCGTTGCTCGCCCACTCCCAAATGCCTAATCCCCTAGAGCAGTGGACCGCCGCCT
>JAJZNG010000145.1 GCA_021847945.1 Actinomycetes bacterium
GATCTCGGCGACCGACTTCTTCGGTGTTGACTCGGGGACGCCAGCCGGCGCTCCTACGCCGGCTTCGTCATCGAGGTGGACAGCCGCGTCGTGCACGTGCTCGGAGTGACGGCCAACCCGGGACATCGCCTGGGTCGTCCAGGTGGCGCGCAACTTCACCTCCGATCTCGAAGACGCCGGACACCGGTTCCGCTTTCGCCTCCGCAACCGCGATCGGAACACGAAGTTCCCAGCGTTGCTCGACGAGGCGTTCAGGTCCGGCCGGATCGAGGCAATCCGCACTCCAGTGCGATACAGCGCGGGCGAACGCCATCGCTCAACGCTGGGTGAGGACGGTCCGTGAAGAGTGCACCGACCTTCTCCTTATTGTGGACGAACGCCACCCGCGACGTGTCCTCGACCGCTACGTGCGTCACTACAACAAGTCCCGCCCGCACCGTGGCCTGGGGTTGTGTCCAGCAGATCCGCCTACAGCGAGGATCTCGTCGGCGCTTCACTTTATCCACCATCAACTGCCCCAGAACGCCCGCCCCGAAGATTCCGACCGGGTGCCCTCAAACGCCGGATAAAGGAGGCGCGCCGGCTGGTGTCACACGCGGATGATGCGTGCACGCACCTTCCTGGTGCGGAGCAAGACTCTGATGTCTGGCTCATCGCTGGTAAACACTTGATCGTCGGGCTCGACCAGGAGCGCAACGTGAGCGTCGACGAGGTCGTCCGACCGGTTGTCTCGAAGAAGCTCTCCAACTCTTTTCGCTGTCACGTCGTCCAGGGCGTCGACGTCCACTCCGGACAGGATCCGGGCCAGGTTGGCCTGTCGGCTCCCGTCGCGCCATACCTGGGCGACGACCCCTCCGCTCGTGACCACCGGGACTCCGTCCCGTTGTAGGACCCGCAGCATCGCGCCCATGATGCGGTCTCGCTTGTCGACGGCTACCAGCGCGCCGGCATCGAGGACAGCGTTCACGCCGCACCTCGCCTGCCGCGGCGACCGAGGGCCGCAGCTGCAGCGTCGAGCTCCTCGTCGCTGAACGGGCCCTCCTCCGCTTCCCAGCGATCGAGCGCGGCACTTAGCAGCTCATTACGCAGGCGCTGCGCCGCAGCTGATGCCAACCAGGTCGATACGCTCGTACCTTGCCGAGCGGCGGCCTCCCGTACGGCCGCGCCGATTTCAGGAGGCATAGTCACCGACAGCCGATCAACCTGTCCGATGCATATAAAGGTAACACATACGAGCATATGTGAAAGGGTTTCTCGCAGTGCCACTCTGCCGATCCCGACTACGGGCCCGTTCCAGCGAGGCGACGTCCAGCTTGTCGGTGCCGAGAGCCCCATCCGGCCAGCTCAGGCGACCATTCGGTACTCGTGGATGAGGCCGCCTAGCCGATCGGCTCTTCGTAGTCTGGCGGCGTCAACTTCGCTGATGCTGGCAGGGGCCGGATCGGAATCAGCGGACGGTCGTTAGCTGAGGGACCGGTGTCGATGCTGGGAGCGTTGTAGTGCTCGGCATGCTCTGCCAGGACTGCTTCGAGGTGTCGATACCCGACTTCATGCAAAGTCTTGTCTAGACATCTAGGTGAAGGACGTCGTGCGTGCAGCGTGGAGTGTCCGAGGTGGAGGTCATCCGCGAGTCGATCGTGTGTCGTTTGGCGGTGTTCACCCTCGTCCTCGTGGCGGGCTGTATTCGAGAGTGCGGCCGATCGCCGGCGACGCCGAGGAGTTACTTGCCGGCTCCGGGGAGCGCTGAAGGTGCCTCCCGTGATCGTGGACACCATTGCGCTTCTGGCGTTCTTCGATGCCTCCGAGCCCGACCACAAGGCGGTGTCGGATTTCAGGCGCTCCCGCAGGTGGGTTGACGGGCAACGGAGACCTCTCAACCCGCCCGGGCTTCTCAGGCGGGGGACTGGGAATAGCGAGTCTCGGAGCAGTGAGAAGATCTCCTTTGTACGAGCGGGGACAGCCCGCTTCGCCTCCAACCCGTCGACTACTTCTTTAAGGAGCGGGGGGATCCGAGAGGATTCCCAGGGAAACTCTCAGGATGCTAGCGTCGGGGGTGTGTATAGACAGCCGGCTTTGCCGCTTAGAGCCGGCAAAGCCACGGCGACTGTGATCCTTTGGATTCGCCGCAGAGTGCGTTCGCTCGGTGACGGTTGCCTCGAAGGCGGCCGTTAGACGGTGCGCAGGGAGGCGCCGTTAAAAGAGGTGTCGGGCCGCTTGGGAGGTTCGATGTTCTCGGCGTTCGAGGTTAGGGAGTTCCGCTGGGTGTGGGCGGGGGCACTGAGCGGCAACTCGGGGCGTTTCGCTGTGATCTTGGTCGCTGGATGGGAGGCTTACCGTCTCGGTCACCACTCGTCGCTGTGGCCGAGCATGGTGAGCTTGCTGCTGCTTGTTCCGTCGATGTTCTTCGGGTTGTTCGCAGGGAGCGCCGCCGACCGTCACAACCGGGCCGTGATGGCCACCGCCGGCCAGCTCCTCAACGCTTCGTCGTGTCTGGTCGGGGCTGTCTTGGTGGCGACGGGAGGTCTAGATCTTCTTAGCCTGATGGTCGTCAGTGCTGCCGTCGGCGTCGGCAACTCGGTCCAAGGTCCGGCTTGGCAGGCGATGATCCCGGAGATCGTGGGACCCGACCGCCTGCTGAACGCGAGCATGACGGCTCGAATAGCTCAGCAAGGAGCTGAGCTGACAGGCCCTGCGATTGGGACGATCGTCTTGACCACTGCGGGTCCGGGGGCAACCTTCGTGCTGTGCGCAGCGTTTTACTTTTCGGGCCTGACGATGTTCTGGCATCTTCGAACAGCCGTCAGCAGCCCAAACGGACGGACTTCGGGGATCGGAGTGTTCGCCCCGATCGCTGAGGGCCTAACCTACGTGCGCCGCCAAGCTCCTATCGGAATGCTCCTATTGTGGGTGGGGCTTCACTGCAGCCTTACAATGGCCAGCATAGGGATTCTACCGGCGCTAGCGACGTCCAACCTAGGTGGCAACGCCGGCGCTTACGGGCTGCTGTTGGCGGCGTTCGGTTTCGGCTCTTTCCTCGGGCCGCTAATAATGATGTGGGTCGCGGGAAGGGTCTCCGTTGTCGCTACCTTGATCTTCTCAGGTGTGGCGAGCGGCCTGCCGCTGGTGAGTATGGGCCTGGTACACCAGATTGACGTGGCTGTAGTGTCGTCGGGGGTTGCGGGCGCCGCGCAGGCAGTGTTCATGGCGGCTATATATTCCGCCAATCAGGGTGTCTCGCTTCCATCGATGCGAGGTCGTGTCGCTAGTGTGCAGTTGTCTCTCACGACTGGCGCGATGGCTTTGGCTGGCGTCGGCTGGGGGGCGCTCGTGGCGTTGGTCGCTCCCGGAGTCGTGCTAGCGATCCCGGGCGCGGTTTTCGTGGCGGCGTGCATACCTTTCACACTTCGACGCCACGACATAGTGGCCGCTGTGGAAGCGGCTCGAAGTGAGGTGTCGACGTCGACGGCCGCGCTCACAAGGAGGGCGAACCCCGACACCGCGACGCTTGTCACCGGCCATCTCGGCATTACCGGTCACAGACCCGTCAATCGGGGGCCGTGAGGCGGTGCCGATGCCGATGCCCGGCATGCCCACCTCGCCGTATGTGACCGCCGTGGTGTATCTAGTGGTTTGCATGGGAGTGCTCGGGGCAGCGGGATTCTTAGCGGTCGGCCTCCGGCGCCGTTTGGGTTCTAGGGCCTACCAGCGGTACCTGCGAAAGAAGTCCGGTCGGGGACAGCGAAGCGAAAAAGAGACGCGAACATGATCTTAAGGGTCTAGAAAGTCGACGACGGACAGCGTAAACGCCGATCGCGATCCACCAGCCGATGACAGTTGCTCGTAGCAACCGTGCCGCCAGCCCGCTCGGGCGACACGGCAGTCCGAGGTGGGATGGGTTAGCGCACCCGCGAGGCTGGTTGGTAGTTGGTGCCCGCTGTGTCGTCGACCCGTTTCAGTAGCAATGCGCACGGCGGCTCGAACCGTTCGGCGAACTCGACCGCCAGTGGCTCGCCGAGAAGTTCCCACGGCAGCGTGGTGAGCCGGTCGGTTTCGTCTTCGATGTGTTGGCGCAGCGCGATGCCCTCGGGTGTCACGACCCGTCCCTCGGCCAGTCCCCGGTGCCCGAGCGCGGCCCACCCGGTCTCGATGTCATCGGTGCTGGTTCCTCGCGATAGCGCCAGCCAGTCGTCTTCGTAGCCCAGCCAGGCGTTGTGGAGGATCGACGCCTCCGCGTGGGTGAGGCCTGCTGCGACAACCAGCGCCCAGTGGGTGTCGCCTCTCCATTCCCGGAGGCAGTTAACGGCGTGCCATGCCGACAGGAGCGGGTCGTCAGGACGCCGCATTGCCAGATGCGCAGCGAAGAACACTCGTCCCACCAGGGGAAGCCGGTCGACCACGTCCCACAACTTGGGGCCTAACTCCACTAGGGGCTCCACGATGTCCGCAGCGAACTTGACCAGGCC
>JAJZNG010000163.1 GCA_021847945.1 Actinomycetes bacterium
CTGGGCTTCTTGCTCAAGGTCAGCGGCGGTGCTTTCCTCGCTGACAGCTTCTAGCTCGGTGGTTCTCTGACCGTAAGCCACGTTAGCTCGTTCCAGGTCGGCTTCTAGGCGTTCGATCTCCTCGGCGATGTGCGCTGTCGCCGCTGCGAGTTCATCGCCGTCCGTGCCTGCTTCGGCGACTTCGTCGAGGATCTCTTGGAGCGCCCGCCCGGACCCGTCCGAGACGAGGTCGGCCTCGATACGGGAGATTCGCTCTTTTAGGTCAGCCCACTCGAAGCTGCGGTCCACGACCGTTCCCACTTCGACGTCACCGGCGAGTCCGATCTCCTTGCGAAGCCTCGATATTTCTTCGGCGGCCTGGGCGAGGTCGTCCTCGCTACGGCGCAGCAGAAGGCTCGCCTCCTCCAGGCTCGAGCTCAAAGTTTCGCGTCTGGTGGTCGCCTCCCGGGCCGCTGCGAGCATGGCTTTGAGCTCGGCGACCGCGGCCAGGGGATCCCCCGCCGCGCGGTCTGTGACACCGCCAGCGGCGGCGTCGACGCGCGCGGCGAAGTCCCGCAGGTCGCGTTCGATCCCTCGTATGCGCGCATCGAAACCTTCGACCTCTTGGCGGGCTCCTGGAAGCGCCCTATAAGCGCGTACCGCCGCGAGGGCAGCGCCCGGCTGCGTCGACGGGGGCAGGCGCAGGGCTTGGAGTGCCTCCGCCCACGCCGACTCCCAGGCCCCGAGAGCCGTTTTTTGGCTTTCGACGGCCGCTTCCCGGGTCGGGAGGGACTCGACAGCTCTGCTCAGCTCCGCTTCGACGTCCCTGCGCGCCTGCGCCTTGGCTCTTGCGTCGCCGATGATCTCGCCGGCTTGGGCGACCAGGTGGCGGAGACCTCCCGGGTCGGGAACGTGACCGGCAGCTGAGACCGCCGCGCGTACGGCTTGTTCGTGAACGGCGACCGCCTCGGTTTCGGAGCTGGCGGACGCCCGTTTGGCGGATATTTCTCGGATCAGTCCGACAAGCTGCTGGTGTTGTTCCCGCCATGCGATCATCGCCTTGGGCTCGCCGGCGTCGACTCCGACCGGCTCCCAGCGCTGCCGCCACAGCGTCTCGGCTGCGCGGGCTTGTTCTTGCAGGGTTTCCCCCCGGGCGGCTAGTTCGCCGAGAGCTACCGTGAGCTCCTCCAAACGTGCCCGGTGCCGGCCGAGGGAGGTCAGGTCGGCTGCGAACACGAACCGGTCGTCGGCCGCGGCGTCCGAGCGTGCGACGGCTTCCTCGTAGGCGTCGGCGAAATCCGCCCCGGCCGCCCACCCGGCCGCTGCGGTGGCGTCCAGGCGGCCGGTTTCGATCGCTTCCCGGGCGATCCTCCACCCGGCGTCGCGCCGAGCGCGGGCCTCCGCCAGAGCGTCCGGGTCGGGGATACCAGGCTTGGACTGAATGCCGGCTACCAGGGCTTCGAGCTTCGCTCGCTCGTCTTGGAGGCTTTCGCGTTCCTCGTCGAGCCGGCCGATGCTCGCGGCTAGACCCTGACGGCGAGCCTGCTCGTCGTGGATGTCTTCGCCTGACGGGACTGGGATCGCCTCGATCTCCGCAAGCGACCGTCCCTGTAAGCCCAGACGCCCGGCGCGGCTGTAGGCGTCGCTTTCTAGCGTCGCTAGCGTTTGCAGCGAAGCGGCGAGAGCTTCCTGCCTGGCTTGCATCGGGACGGCCAGGGTCTCCGCCCGGCTCAACGCTGCGACGTCGGGTGGCGCCGGCAGATCCTCCAAGCGCGATCTCAGCGCCCGCCCCATCTCTTTGATCTTGGCGAGCTCGTCTGACGCGGCTTTCATCTCGGCTTGCAGTGCGGCGTGGCGCTGCGCGAGCTCCTCGACGTTGGTCAGTTGGATCTCGTCTACTACCCGGTCGTCGTCTCGTCGCAGTCCAAGCTGAGCCAAAAGCAGCGACAGCCGCTCGACGGCAGCGTCAAGCTGACCTCGCCGTTCGAGGAGGTCTTTGCTGTCCTTTTCGTAACGGTCGACACCTTGAACCAGCCTGTCGATGACAGCCGCCCGGGCGATGACCTCCTCGGACACGACCACCGCCCGGACGTCCTCGTCGAGGGCGGTGACTCTTTTAAGCGCGCCTTCCTGGTCGCGTCGGGCAGAGTCGAGACGCTGCTGGGCTGCCTTGGCGCGCTCCGCCCAGTCCCGGGAGGCGACCTGACCTTGCTCTTCGAGCGTCCCGGCACGCCGGGCCAGGTCCGCTCGCTGGGCTACGCGCGGCAAAGCGGAGCAGATCCTCCTAAGGCGGCTGTGCGATGCCCGGGCTTGGAGCAGCCCGGCTCGGATGACCGCCACCTGGTCTGCGGCGTCGGCCGCTGCTTTGCGTTTGGCCTCCCAGTCGCGAGCCCGGACACGTTTGCTGCGGGCCTCGTCCATCTTGTCCCGATGGGCTTTGATAGCCACCGGAACAAGCTGGTTGCGTCCTCTGTCCTTGTAGAGCCTGTCAGCCCGGGCGTCTAGGCGGCGCAGCACGGCCGTCAACGAGCCCGCCCCGAGGCTCGCAGCGAACACTAGACGGCCGATCTCGCCGTCAGCGTCGAGCAGGTCCTCTGAGCCGGCCCGCAGTTCGTCGTGGCCGACGGAGAACAACCTCAGGTACAGGTCCCGGCCGACCCCTCCGAGGAAGCCGGTGAGGACCGCCGCGGAGATGGGAGCGCCGGCCGGGTCGGTCGGGTTGGCGGAACCTTGGCGTACCAGGTCGAGCCGGCCCCTGGCCTCAGACGTTAAGCCCAACCCCACCCGAAGTCCCCTGCGGCCGTGAACGAAGTCGTCGGCGGTGTTGTTGGGCACTCCGAAAAGCGCCGCGATGAGCGCCCGGCGGGCTGTCGACTTGCCCGCCTCGTTCGGACCGTAGACGACTGTCAGCCCGCGCTCGGGCGCTGCGAGGTCCAAGGACACGTCCCGGTAGTGGCCGTAGGCGTAAAGGTCGAGGCGTTCGACTCTCATCAGGCGCCGCCGGTCAGTTCTGCGATGAGCAGCGATTCCACCTCGTCCAAGAGCCGATCGAGGTTCTCCTTGTCGAGGATCTCGCCTCCGAGGCGGACTACCTGGCCGGCGTCGGGCCCGAAACGGCTCCGCACCCCTTCGACCAGCTCGGCTATGTCCGCCCGCTCCTGGCGGTCGGGATTGGAGCGGATAGATGCCAGCGCCTCGCTGACCGCTGCTACGGCCTCGTCGGGGATCTCCTGGTTTGAGGCTGCCGTCGGGCGGAGCTCTATGCGCTCCAACCACAGCTTGTCGCTTCCAGCGGTGCAGTCCGCGCGCATCTGAGCTTCGAAGCGTTCAGCGTCACGCAGCCAGCTGCGCGTCAGCTCAGGGCCAGCGGCCAGGACCACCCTCACGGCGTGCAGGTCCGCTTCGAAGTCCGCCTGTAACACCCCGAGGCGTGCTGCGACAGCTTCTACGGCCGCGTCGGGATCGCCGATCCCGCTGGCGTCGATTTCGAGGCGGTCCCAGCGGACCGAGTGCAGGTCGCGGTGGGCGACTGAGCGAACCCCGGACTCGTCGTATTCGACCAGCGTGGCACCTTTAGAGCCGCCCTCGCCGACGTCGCGGCCTTGAAGGTTGCCGGGGAAGACGATGTGCACGCCGTCTCTGTGGTAGCTCTCACGCTTGTGGACGTGCCCGAGCGCCCAGTACTGGTAGCCGTGGTTCGCGAGACCTTCCAGGCTGCACGGGGCGTACGGGTCGTGGCCAGGCCGGCCGTCTATGGAGGTGTGCAGAACCCCGACGTTGAGCAGGCCGGGCACGGCCCGCGGGTAGCCGGCGGAAATGTCCTCGCTGACAGCCCGGGTCGGGTAGCTGCGGCCGTGCAAGGCCACGCCCCGGTCTTCGAGGACGTGGCTGGAGGCCGAGTCGGACGGGAACGCGTGGGTGTTCGCCGGCAACGCCAGGCGCTTGGTGATCTCGTTCGCGGCGTCGTGGTTTCCGTAGACGACCGCTACGGGGATCCCCGCTTCGGCCAGGACGCGCAGCTGACGCTGAAGGAACATCGCCGTGTGATAGTCGTCCCGGTCGCCGTCGTAGAGGTCCCCTGCGATCACCACCACTGACACGTCCTCGTCTATCGCCAGGCGGACCAGGCGCTCGAAGGCTTGGCGGGTCGCTCCGCGCAGCTGCCCTACAGGGGCGCCCTCGTAGCGGGCCAGGCCGCGCATCGGGCTGTCGAGGTGGATGTCAGCGCAGTGCAGGATCTTCGGAATGGTCACACCTCCCAACAACAGAAGTTAAAGAAATACAATGTTAGTATACATGTGATGGTGTGACGTGACCCTGACTTTCACCGGATGCTACCCGCAGGCCGCGACCCCCAGAGGCGCTCCCCCAGGCCGCTTGAGCGTGAGACGGGGGTCGACACGGCACGGCGCAGGGCCTCCTCGGAGGCTAAGACGGTCACCCGTTTCGACGCGCGAGTGACCGCGGTGTA
>JAJZNG010000108.1 GCA_021847945.1 Actinomycetes bacterium
GTGCGAGTGCCTTGCCAATCCGCTCATGGTTCGTGATAGCCATCAGGCACCCCCGTCCGTATCGAAGAGATGAGACGGCATCAACGATCCACTCCTGGCTAACCTCGAAATCTCCGGCCAGGACACAACCAGGCCGTTGTACAGACGCGCCTCCTCAGACCACTTCTTCCTGTCACATATGGAGTGCAACCTATAAGCAAGCTCGCGGCCAACTTCCCCGAAACCGCCCAGTACACGGAGCAACTCCGCTGCTCCAGATTCGCCCTTCTCAGTGAGCTGCCCAACGAGATGGTGCGTCGCCTCCCAGACTGTCAAGCGCTCAACCGCGATCGGGTCCCACTTGGGAGCCAGCTCATCGGGTCTAAGGAGCCGCACTACTCCGGACTTAGCGGATGCAAGACCGGCATGAGCGAGACTGTTCACCGCGGTGTTCTTTGCCCGGGCAAGACTATCAGCCACGCCGAAGGGGCCTTCACTAAAGCCGAACTGCTCAAACCAAGCAATTGCCCACCTGGTGCTTGGGTCAAACGCGGACTCCTGATCCTCCAGGACCTCGTCCAGCATGGTGTTGATAACAATCAGGGCCTCGCGTACCGACATGCTGCTGCCATCGGCCTGCACGACCTTGCAAAAGCCAGAGAACACCTCCATACCAGGACCCATCACCGCCTGGGCCAAATCCACTGGCGCCAACGAGGCTTCGCGTAGGGCCGTGACGGCTTCAGCCAATCGCGACTTCAGCAAAGCTCGAAACTCCCCGAACGTTCCAATCGGGGCTGAGTCTGGACGCGGTCGACATACGAGAAGCACGTAGGTAGCCAGGGCGTTGCTCGATAGGCCGCGAGCGCGGGCACTTCCAGTGCCGTGAATGGGCCAGGTACCGACGATCGACAGCCCGGCTGTAATCAGGGATTCAAGAACCGCTTGCCATCCCGTGGAGACGACCCCGTCCGTCTCCGCCTCCTGCTGCTTGAAGGCGTACACCACCAAGATGGGCAGGTCGTGTCGTGAGCTGACCGCCAGTCCCTCGAAAGTCGAGCGCAGCCCGTCGATGAAGTAGTCCTTCGCAGCATCCTTGTCATCGCCGTGGCGAGTCGGATCGGAGATAAGTTCGCCCGACGTAGGTGCTCCTAGGGTGCTGAACAGGTCAGGATGGATCCCCTTGAGTGCCCGTCGGAGCCAGATGTAGAAGTAGTTGCTCGGATCGGCATAACCGAAGTTGCTGAAGTAGGGTGGGTCTGTTGCCACCAGGGCCGCGCCACGGCCCACAAGGTCGGAGGCAAACCGTGCATCTCGCTGGACGACCTTGGCCGGAACCGCCCTGCTAGCGGTGAACTCCATAGCCCGCAGTGCCGTCTCCACGACCTGGAGCCAGTCACCAACCGACCCGCCGAACGGATTCACTTCGGCGAAGTCCCAGAGCGGCGAGATCGTTGGTTGGCTGAAAGCCTGCTCGGCTTTGGCAGAACCGTTGCGCGTTCGCCACCTGACCTGCATAGAGCAGGACTGAGCGAGCTTCCCGACGCAGAGCCCAAGGAATGTACAGATCGCTGTTGCGTATTCCTCCTCGGCTCCGTCTACGATTGCCCAATCGTGTACTGCGGCAACCGTGTCCGCGAACACCTCAAGCGTTCTCATCTGCCGGCCAGTGAAGAGCTGGCTCCACTGTTCGATGCCGTACTGCTGGACCGTGAAACCAAGCGCCTTTGGCGGCAACGCGAGCCGCGGCGGGTCGAGTGGTTGAGCCGACTCCGCGACTTCCACGTCGGAGGCCCGTCCGGCGAAGTGACACCGCCCGTGGGTGCCATTGGTGATAACAGCCATCAGAGTCGAGCCAAGCCGCTGATGTAAGCCCTCCTCCTTTATGTAGCTGAAGTCGATCGGTGCGCCCGAAAAAAGACACTCGCTCTTTGAAGCGTGAGGCGCGCCCGAACTCGCGTTAACTATCTCGAACTGGACAGATTTACCCTCACGATCGACAAGCGGGCGCACGAAAGCGGCGAGACCTTTGCGCTTGCTCAGCCACCAGTCGTTGACGAGCGGCGTATACGCTCCTTGAAAACGAGGGTCGGGGCTCTGGATGGTTCTGGCCCACCACCAGGCGATAATTGGGTCCCCATTCGGGCCAGGCGGGTAGAAGGCACTGAGCTTCCTTGCGCATTCCCGATAAATTAGATGGGCGTAGTGCGACACATCCTGCGCAAACCCGCTAAGCGATCCAGGGGCCGGGGTCAGTAGCTCCTGAGACGTCCCGGTGATGGGCTTGTGGCCCGCGACCGTCGGCGCGTAGGACGTGAGAGTGCGCGTAATCAGGACGGGGATCGGGTTCAGGTCGCTACCGACTGTAGGTAAACCCAGGTGTTGCGCCTCGACAAGCGTGGAGCCACCGCCACAAAAGGGGTCGAAGACAATTGGCAATTCGATCCCTTGCTCGGTGAGCAACCGCTGAAGCTCTGCGACAACCTCGCGTGACGGCGGACGGGCGTCGACACCTAACAGAGCCTCGATAAGCCCAAACAGCTCTTGCCTTCTTGTGGGTTCACCCGGGTCATCGAGCAGCGCGGCTGCTAGCAACGCACGCCACGCCGGTGGAGGCATAGGCGCAAACCATTTGTGCAGGTTACGGATTGTGCCGGTCTTGCGGTCCTTGTCAGCCTTGCAGGCGATATTGATCGCCTCCAACGGCAGTGCGACTTCAATGAGCTTCTTCTTGCCGGTCATCCCGGTTCCTCGCCTCTTTTCAGGTAAGCGCCCCATTCCAGGTTCACGCTGATGGTGTTGAACGGCAGTTCGCCCACGTCCTCGAACGCCCGCCGCACATAGCGCACTTCGGTGGCCTTACCGTCCCCGACCTCCACGAGGGCCAAGATGTGCTGGTCGGCCTTGTTGCGGCCGACGCCGACCTCGCTGCGGGTGACCGTAAAGGTCTCGGCGCCGGCCTCCCGGCCTTTTACCTCGATGAACCAGATTGTCCCGTCCCGGTCCTTCGACTCGATGTCATAGCCCTTGTTGTTCGGTGGCATCTCGACCGGGTGACGCCCGTACGCACGCTCTGCTGCCATGACGGCATCGACGGCCGCTCGCTCGGTGACCGACCGCTCTCCGGCGTCCCGAGAGAGGTCGCCGATGGCCTCCCCTCGGAGCTTGGCCAGCAGCCCTGCGGGCACGACCAGTGCGCCGCCGGCAACGACAGGCGGCATGGGGGCGAGCTGGCGCTCGGCGTCGAGAGCCTCCAGGCGCTGCTTGAGACGCGCCTCCAGTTCGTCGGCGCGCTGGCGAGCCCGCCCGGAGTTCATGCCGCTGGCGGGCAGCTTCCCGGCCAACTCGCGTTCTTTGAGCTGGTTGGCGCGGTGGTCCCAATGCCTGATCTCCGATTGCAGGCGCTCCTTCACAGCTGCCGTGGTGCGCTCCACCCGGTCCACGGTGCGCCGGCGGACCTCTTCGAGGTGCGCCCGGGCCAGCCCGACGCCGTAGTCGAGGGCGTGGCGCTCCAGGTCCTCGCGCACCCAGCCGCCCTCGATGACGGGGGCGAGCAGTGCTCGCTCGGCCTCGTCAGCCGAGCGGTAGTCGAGGTACGGCGCCCACCCAGCAGATGATGCAACCCCGTGCGGGTCGACGTTCACGAACTCGAAGCGCTTGGACACCACCCGACGAGCACCTGCGGCGGTCGTCCGGCCATCGACGATGGCGTGCTGCAAGTAGACCAGCACCCGGGGCGTCTCGCTGCTGTCGCTGTCGTCGACCAGGACCGCACCTTGGCGCAGAGCCGAGTCGTGGCGCTCGATGACCAGGTCGATGGTCCCGTCCAACAGCGGGTGGCCGGGCGCCAGGTACTCGGCGAGAGGCCGGCCCTCCACAGCGACCAGGTGCTTTTCGAACGTCGCCCGCTCGTAGCGGCGCAACAGCGGGGCCCCCAGCCCGATCTGGCGGTCCCGCCGGCGCAGCTCAGCGGGGACGTGGGTGATCTCGAAGCGGCCAGGCTCTCGTTCTCGGACCGAGCCCCCGAGCAGCGCGAAGGCCTCCAAGAAGAAGGCCCGGACGAAGTGAGGCTGGAGCTTGCGTGCCTCGGCCCGCTCCATCTCGTCGCGGATGCGCTCGACGTCGGCGGCGGTCATCACGTCGTGCACCAGGGCCCGCTCGTGGACCACCCTGCGCAAGCTCTCGCCGACCGTCGAGTCGACGACCTCGTGCAGCTTGGCCTTGACCCCTGGCTCCTCGCCGTAGCGGACGGCTTCGATGAGCAGGTCCCGCAGGCTCTTGCCCCGGAACGACTCGCCCAGGACGTCGAAGACCTGGTCCCCGAGCGCCAGACGCTGCTCTTCGAGCTTTTCGAACAGGCGCTGGAAGACCTGGCCCTCCCGGGTGTCCTCGGCGACCAGGTTCCACAGGTGGCAGACCTCGGTCTGACCGATCCGGTGCACCCGGCCGAAGCGCTGCTCAATC
>JAJZNG010000170.1:0-7504 GCA_021847945.1 Actinomycetes bacterium
CGTTAAACCGTCAGTCGAACCGCTAAGTGGGTCGACTGCCCTCTCCGGGTGCGGCATCAGCCCGACCACGTTGCCTTCGGCATTGGATACGCCAGCGATTGACGCAACAGAACCGTTCGGATTAACCACATAGCGTGCGACGATCCGACCCTCAGACTCGAGCTCTGCGAGGGTGCGCTCGTCGCAAATGTAGTTACCCTCGAAATGGTTTATTGGTATCCGCAGTCGAGTCCCGGCCGGTATACCAGCGCTCAGTACGCACCGTTCGCTTTCGATCTGTATCTCGGCATCGTCGCAGACGAATGTCAGGCCGCTGTTCTTCTGCAAAGCTCCGGGCAGCAGTCGGGCCTCGGTGAGAACCTGGAAGCCGTTGCATATGCCGACGACCGGGCCTCCTCCAGCTGCGAAGGATCCCACCGCGTTCATGATCGGCGAGAACCTTGCGAGCGCTCCTGGTCGCAGGTAGTCGCCATGAGCGAACCCACCAGGAAGGACCACAGCGTCGACACCTTGAAGTGACGTTTCTGTGTGCCACAACAGCCTCGGGGTGGCACCGGCCGCCTCCAATGCTTCAGCCACGTCGTGTTCGCAGTTCGACCCGGGGAACACCACAACTGCTACGACGACGCTCACGATCCGCTGACCAGCCCGGCCCCGGCGCCCGTCGGAGCCCCACCCAGGGGCTCCGCGAGCTGAGCGGAATCCTCGACGGTGATCACCGACTCTTCGATGACCGGGTTCGTCAGGAGGCGACTGCACAGATCCTCGGCGCTCCGGCGGGCCTCTTGAACGTCGGAGGCCTGCACTTCGAAGCGGTAGGACTTCCCGGCCCGCACGTTGCGGACACCTGAGAAGCCGAGGGTTCCGAGCGCCTTTTCTATAGTCGCTCCCTGCGGGTCGGCTATGCCCCGACGGAGGCGGACTTCTACCAGAACTTCGAATATCACTGCCAGCTCCCTTGTTCGCTGTCCGCTTGTCGCACTCCGGGCCAGTCGTCGAAGGACAGGCCGCTCAGACGTTCGTAGGCTTCGACGTACCGGGCTCGGGTAGCGGCCACGACTTGCTCTGTCAGCTTCGGCGGCGGTGGTGTTTTGTCCCAACCGGTAGCTTCCAACCAGTCTCTGAGAGGCTGCTTGTCGAACGACGGAGGTGTAGATCCAGGCGACCAGCGCTCCGCCGGCCAGAACCTGGACGAGTCCGGGGTGATCACCTCGTCGCAGATCGAGAGCTTGCCGTCTATGAATCCCAGTTCGAACTTGGTGTCGGCGACGATAATCCCCTTCTGCGCTCCTAGCCTCACCGCTGTGTCATAGGCGGCGAGGCAGATGTCGCGTGCTTCGGCGGCGACCCGTTCACCCAGGATGTGTGCAGCCTCGTCGAAGGATATGTTCACGTCGTGGCCCGTCTCCGCCTTGGTGGAAGGCGTAAAGAGCGCCTCGGGAAGAGCCGACGAACGCTGCAGTCCCGCTTGGAGCGGTACTTGGTGCACGGTAGACGTCTCGGCGTACTCCAACCAGGCGGAGCCGGCGAGATAACCCCGCACGATGCACTCGACCGGGAGCATCTCGGCTTTGCGCACCACCATCACCCGGCCGGCCAGAGAGCTCCGGGCGTCTGGGGAGACGACGTCGGGCACGTCGGCGGACACCAGATGGTTGGGCGCTACATCTGCCAGACGATCCAGCCAGAAGCAGGTCAGGGCTGTCAGAACCCTTCCCTTGTCCGGTATCGGCTCCGCCATGACCACGTCGAAGGCTGAGACCCGGTCAGACGCCACGAACAGTAGGTGCTCGGCGTCGATCTCGTACACGTCGCGCACCTTGCCCGACGCCACGTGGACGAGACCGATCTCAGCAGGCGCATTGGACGGCCCAGCTGTCACTTCACGCCCCCGGCGCCGGCTAGTCCCACAGCCTGCGTTGCGCTCAGGCCGATGTCGTTTCGCCACCAGGCTCCCGGCCAGCGGATCGACCGAACACCTTGGTAGGCGACCGCTCTGGCTTCACTCAGCGAGGGTCCGGTTCCTGCCACTGATAGCACCCTCCCACCAGCAGTTATCAAAGTCCCCGATCCCGCCGGGTCGCTGTCGTGGTGACCGCCGCCGTGCCTTTGGGGCGTCGACGCTATCCCGGCGCAGAAGACCTCCGCTCCGCCGGGAAGGTTCGATCCGAGACCGCTGATCACCCCGCCCACCCTCGGCGCATCGGGATACCCCGGGGCGGCCATCACGACGCACACGGACACGTCCGGCCCAAAAAGCGGGGCTTCGGCGTCGCCGAGACGCCCGGCGGCCGCAGCGGCGAGGAGGCCTGCGAGGTCCCCTTGTAAGCGGGCCAGCACCGCCTGGGTCTCCGGGTCTCCGAAACGCACGTTGAACTCCAGCACCTTGGGGCCGTCGGAGGTCAGGATCAACCCGGCGTAGAGAACCCCCCGGTAGTCGATGCCTCGGGAGGACAGGGCTTCCAGGGTGGGTTCTACGGCCGTCCTCATCACCTCGTCGACGAGTTCGCCGTCTGCATCGGGCACCGGCGAGAAGGCGCCCATCCCGCCCGTGTTCGGGCCGAGGTCCCCGTCGAAGGCTCGCTTGTGATCCCTGGCAGGGGCGAGGGCTACTGCGGTTCTCCCGTCGCATACGGCCATAACCGACAGCTCAGGGCCGATCAGGGCTTCTTCGATGACAACACGGCGCCCGGCGTCGCCGAACGACGCTCCGGCTAGCTTTGCCAGGACATCCGCCTCGGCCTGGTTGAGGTCCCCGGTGACGAGAACCCCCTTCCCAGCGGCCAGCCCGTCGGTCTTTACGACCCAAGGGCCGGGAAGGGACCGCAGGAACTCGACCGCCGGACCCGGAGAGTCGAACACCTCGTAGGCCGCCGTCGGAACACCGGCGTCTGCTAGGACCTGCTTCATCCAGGCTTTCGATCCCTCAAGTCTTGCACCGTCGGCACCCGGGCCGAACACTGTGCGACCGCGCGCCCTGAGCCGGTCGGCTAGTCCTTCTACGAGCGGGACTTCTGGGCCGATCACGAACAGGTCCACGTCCAGCGCTTCCGCAGGGCCTTCGACGCAGGTGACCCCGAGCGCTTGCATCCCTGGATTTCCCGGGCATACCACCACCTCCGCGCCGCGCGACAGGGCGACGGCGAGGGCGTGCTCGCGCCCGCCGGAACCCACGACGCACACCGTCGGAGTCGACGCGACCGCCATTCAGCCTTCCCGGGGGATCTCGACGAACTGTTCGCGTCCGGGGCCCACCCCGACGCGGGTGACAGGGACCCCGCAGCGCGCGGATAAGAACTTGACGTACTCCCGAGCCGCGGAGGGCAGCTCGGAGATCTTCGTGACGCCTGTCGTGTCCTCCTGCCAGCCGGGCAGCACCTCGTAGACGGGTACCGCGTCGTGGAGCTCGCTTTGGTGGTAGGGCATGTGCTCGTGGAGCTTCCCGGCGCAACGGTAGGCGACACACACGTTGATCTGCGACAGCGTGTCCAACACGTCGAGTTTCGTCAGGGCGATCTCGCTCAGCGAGTTGAGCCGGGCGGCGTGGCGTACCATGACAGCGTCGAACCAGCCGGTCCGCCGTCGCCGGCCCGTGTTGGTACCGAACTCCCCGCCGCGCTCTACCAAAAGGTCGCCGACGTCGTCTGCCAGCTCAGTCGGGAACGGGCCTGAGCCGACTCTAGTCAGGTACGCCTTGGCTATCCCAAGCACGGAGGTGATGTCACGGGGGCCGATGCCAGCACCGACGCAAGCCCCTCCCGCCACGGGATTGGAGGAGGTGACAAAAGGGTAAGTTCCGTGGTCGAGATCCAAGAAGGTAGCCTGCGCCCCTTCGAGGAGGACTCTGCGTCCCCCTTCGAGAGCGTCGTGTATCACACCGACGGAGTCCCCGATCATCGGAGCTAGACGAGGCGCGTACTCCCCGAGGTAGCGGTCGCAGATGTCCGACGACGAGAGGGCAAGACGGTTGTAGACCTTCGCGAGGATCAGGTTCTTCTCTTTGAGCACCACGTCGAGTTTCTGACGGAAGATCTTCGGGTCCAGCAGGTCTTGGACCCGAAGCCCGACCCGAGCCGCTTTGTCGGCGTACGCGGGTCCGATTCCCCGCTTGGTGGTGCCGAGCCTGTTCCGTCCCAAGTGACGTTCGGTCAGTGCGTCGAGCTCTTGGTGGTAGGGCATGATCAGGTGGGCGCTACCCGAGACGACCAGCCGGGAGCAGTCCACGCCGGACCCTGAGAGCTGGTCGATCTCCGAGAGGAGCACCGAGGGGTCGACGACCACTCCGTTGCCTATGACGGGGACGACGTGGTCGTAAAGGATGCCGCTGGGCAACAGCTGCAGGGCGAAACGCCGCCCGTCGACGACGATCGTGTGGCCGGCGTTGTGACCACCCTGGTAGCGGACCACCAGGTCCATGTCGGCCGCTAGGAGGTCGGTTAGCTTACCTTTGCCTTCGTCCCCCCACTGGGTTCCGACTACGACGGTGGCGCTCACCACAACAGCATAGTCGCAGCACCTCCTGGTGGCGCCCGGAGCGTCGGAGTTTCACTCCAAGCCTTTTGCGAGCTTCGACGGCCACCAGAACCGCCGGCCGATGTCGTGGGCCAAGCCCGGCACGAGGACGGACCTCACTACGATCGTGTCCAGCAGGACGCCGAAAGCGACGGAGAAGCCAAGCTCGGCGAGGAACACGAGCGGGAGAACGCCGAGGACGGCGAACGTAGCGGCGAGGACCACCCCGGCTGAGGTGATGACCCCGCCGGTTACGGCCAGACCCCGGGTGACACCTTGCCTGGTGCCGTGTTTGGCAGCTTCCTCGCGGATGCGGGTGACCAGGAAGATGTTGTAGTCGACACCCAGAGCGACCAAGAAGACGAAGGCGAACAGCGGTAACGACTGATCAGCGTGGGCGAAGCCGAACAGATGCGAGAACACCAACGCGGAGACGCCCAAGGTCGCCAGGTACGACAAGATCACGGTCGCCACGAGGAGCACAGGTCCGAGGACCGACCGCAGAAGGGCCATCAGCACCGCAAGTATCACCACCAGCACGACCGGGATTATCAGGTTCCTGTCGTGGCGTACTGCCTGCGCAGTGTCGTAGTTCACGGCTGTCTCACCTCCCACCAGGGCGTGCGCCCCTGGTATAGCAGCGACCGCCGCCCGAATACGCAGCATCGTGGCGGTGGCTTGCGGGGAGGTGTACACCGCTTTAAGCGTCGCGTCTACGAGAAGCTTCCCGTCCACCGGCGACACCTGAAAGCGGGGCGGCACGCAGCCACCGGAGCCGGCTGGCGCTACCTGCGACGCCGAAGCGCCCCCAGCCGAAGCGCCCCCAGCCGAAGCGCCGGAGAACGATGCTGCCAGGCGGGCGTAGTCCGCTTCGACACAAACCGACCCGGGCGCAGTCGCGACCCCGGGGATTCGCGAGACCTCTGAGATCACCGACGGCACGGCGGCGGTGTCGGCAACTATCTGCACCGGGGCTCCGGCACCCTGAGGAAAGTGCGCGTCGTAGATCTGCTGGCCTACGACGGCGTCGGGTTTGTTCGTGAAAGTCTGCGACGTGGACAGCATGCCCGGGTTGAGCGACACGACAGCGGTGGCCAGCCCGGCTAGGACTACGGCCGTCACGATCCACGTCGGGCGGTCGTGAGCGACGACGGTCTTGGCGAACCGGCTCCATGCCCCGTGGGTCACCGGGTCGCCTTCGTGGTCGACTCGGGGAACTCGCGGCCAGAACACCCCGCGGGGCACTACCGTAAGAGCCAGCGGCAAGAAGGTGAGCATCACCGCCAAGGTGCAGGCAATACCTATGGCGCAGACAGGTCCCAGGCTGCGATCGGAGTTGAGCTCGCCGAATTCGAGGCAAAGCAGCCCCAGTATCACCGTCGTGGCCGACGCTGCTATCGGCGCCGAGGCCCGCTTCCAGGCTTTGGTCATCGCCTCCAGCCTGCTGTCGTAGTTGTGGAGCTCCTCCCGGTACCGGCTGACTATGAGCAGCGCATAGTCTGTTCCCGCACCTAGCACGAGGACCGACAGAATCCCCTGGCTCTCGCCGTTGAGCGTGATCAGGTTGTGGTAGGCGAGCTCGTAGACGACCAAGCTCGCCGCTCCTAGTGCCAGGACAGCGCTAAAAAGCGGAAAGAACCACAGCACCGGGCTTCGATAGACGACCAGCAAGATTAGGATCACGACCAACCCGGCCGCAGCGAGCAGAGCTCCGTCGATGCCGCTAAAGGAGTCGATCAACGCCACCAGCAGACCTCCCGGGCCTGCGCTGTGCACGACGACTCCCCGAGGAACTCCGGCGCGTGCCAGGGCGAGCACGCTCTTCTCCACCGAAGCCAGCGTCGTCCCGCTAACGCTGACCGAGCCGTTCTGGCCTACGAGCGGCACCGACACGCTCGCGGTAGCGCCGTCCGATGCGAACTCAGCCGAACCTACCTGCGCCGCGTCGACACCGGGCAGCGCCTTGAAGCGAGCGACCTCAGCTTCGATAGCCGAGCGGTCGGCAACGCTGAGACCGCCTTGGCGTTGGTAGACGACGAAACCTGGAACCGCCTGCACCGACTGGAACTTCTGGGCCAGGTCGTTGACTTTCGTGGACGGCGCCGACGCGGGCAGGAAAGCAGTGTTGGAGTTCTTCTGGACCGAAGCAAGCTTTCCTTGGAACGAGCCTCCCGCCAGGCCAAAGATGAGCCACAGCACTCCCAGAGCAGCAACGGTTTTAGCGCCCCGGCTGAGCCGGGAACGACTCCTCCGGCCGGACTCAGGCGAGGCTGGCCGGCGCGGGCTGGCCCTTAGCTCCCGCCTACGGCGTATCTCTGTCAACTATGCACTCCTAGCGGCAGGTTCCGACTCGGCGACACGAACCTACTTAGGGTAACGAAGCCTCGTTGCTAATAGGACAAGATCATCTCAGGAGAGGACCAGACCGCCACCGTCGGTGGCAGGACTGTCGACCGTCACCGTGTCCCCGTCGGAGAAGCGACCTTCTAGCAACGCTAGAGCCAGAGGATCGGCGATCTCGCGCTGTATCAGGCGCTTCAGAGGCCTCGCCCCGAAAGCCGGGTCGTAGCCGGTCTTTGCCAACCACGCCTTCGCCTGCTCTGTCACGGCCAACGTCAGGCGACGCTCGGCCAGGCGACGCTCCAAGCCTCGGAGTTGGATGTCCACCACCGCCTCCAGGTCGTGTTCTGTCAGCTCGGAGAACCTGACGATCTCGTCTATGCGGTTGATGAACTCGGGTTTGAACACGCCCGCAAGGTCTCCCCTGTGGTTCGAGGTCATGATCACGACGGTGTTCGTGAAGTCGACGGTCCGGCCCTGGCCGTCGGTCAGGCGTCCGTCGTCTAGCACCTGCAACAAGATGTTGAACACGTCGGGATGTGCCTTCTCGATCTCGTCGAGCAGGACCACGCTGTAAGGACGCCGGCGCACGGCTTCTGTGAGCTGGCCGCCCTCGTCGTAGCCGACGTATCCCGGCGGGGCGCCGACGAGC
>JAJZNG010000170.1:7514-25646 GCA_021847945.1 Actinomycetes bacterium
TCGCCACCGAGTGCTTCTCCATGTACTCGGACATGTCTATGCGGACCATAGCCCGCTCGTCGTCGAAGACGAACTCGGCCAGCGCCCGCGCTAGTTCCGTCTTGCCGACCCCGGTAGGTCCTAGGAACAGGAAGCTTCCGATCGGCCTGTTCGGGTCGGACAGCCCACTCCTAGATCGGCGGATGGCGTTCGCCACGGCGACGACGGCCTCGTCCTGGCCGACGACACGGCGGTGGATCAGCTCCTCCATCTTCACGAGCTTCGCGACCTCCCCTTCGAGCATCCTCGACACGGGAACCCCGGTCCATTTGGACACGACGAGGGCGACGTCCTGCTCGTCGACCTCCTGTTTGAGCATCTTCTGGGCACCCTGCTGGGATGACTGGCGTGCGACCTCCTCGTCGAGGCGGCGGCGCAGCTCGGGTATCCGGCCGTATTGGATCTCGGCCGCCTTGGCGAGGTCGCCGTCGCGTGTGCGGCGTTCGGCGTCGGCTTTGGCGTCTTCGAGCTCCTGCTGGATTGAGGCGATCAAGTCGGCGGTCTGCTTTTCGAGCTGCCATTGTGCGTTGAGAGCGTTGGAGCGCTCCCCAAGGTTGGCCAGCTCCTCGTCGAGACGGCTAAGCCGCTCTTTGGACGCCTCGTCGGTCTCTTTCTCCAACGCGAGCTTCTCGATCTGCAGCTGGGCGATCCGACGCTCGACGACGTCTATCTCGGTCGGTTTGGATTCCTTCTCGATGCGTAGACGGCTCGCTGCCTCGTCGATCAGGTCGATGGCCTTGTCGGGAAGGAACCTAGCGGTGATGTAGCGGTTAGACAGCACGGCCGCTGCTACTAGCGCCGAGTCGGCGATCCTGACCCCGTGATGGTTCTGGTAGCGCTCCTTCAGGCCCCGCAGGATCGCTATGGTGTCCTCGACGGTCGGCTCCCCGACGATCACCGGCTGGAAGCGTCGCTCCAAGGCGGCGTCCTTTTCGATGTGCTTGCGGTACTCGTCGAGTGTCGTCGCACCTATGAGGCGCAGTTCGCCCCGTGCAAGCATCGGTTTGATCATGTTGCCAGCGTCCATCGACCCTTCGGCGGCTCCCGCCCCGACGATGGTGTGCAACTCGTCGACGAAAGTGATCACCTCGCCTTCGGAGTCGGTTATCTCCTTGAGGACGGCCTTCAGCCGTTCCTCGAACTCACCGCGATACTTCGATCCCGCCACCATCGAGGAAAGGTCCAGCGCAATCAGGCGCTTGTGCTTGAGACTGTCTGGGACGTCGTCGTCGACTATACGGTTCGCGAGTCCTTCCACGATCGCCGTCTTGCCGACGCCGGGCTCGCCGATGAGCACCGGGTTGTTCTTCGTGCGCCTCGACAGGACCTGGATGACCCTGCGTATCTCCTCGTCCCGGCCGATCACCGGATCGAGACGCCCGGAGCGTGCGTCTGCTGTGAGGTCACGACCGTACTTCTCGAGCGCCTGGTAGGACTCCTCGGGATTCTGGGAGGTGACCCGGTGCGAACCCCGCACGTTTCGCAACGCCCCGAGAAGGTCTTCCCGGGACACCCCGACTTGGTCGGCCATTGCGAGAAGCAGGTGCTCGACTGACAGGTACTCGTCGCCGAGCGCGTTGCGCTCAGAGTCAGCTTTTTCGAACACCGACGCAGCGGAGCGGCCGAGGCCCGGCTCCCTCGAAGATCCGCCACCACCTCCGTAGGAGCGGGGAAGCTTCGCGAGTGCCTCGTCGTTGCGGTTCCGCAGGCTCAGGGGAGCCACTCCCACCTTTTCGAGAACTGGCAGCGTGACCGTCCCCTCTTGGCCGAGCATCGCCGCGAGGAGGTGCTCGGGGGTTACCTCAGCGTGGTTGCGCTGCGCGGCGAGATCAGCAGCGGAGCGCAACGCTTCTTGGGTTTTCTGTGTCCAGCGGTTCGGGTCAAGCGCCATGGTTCCTCCTGTTGGGCGCGCGGTTGTAAAGATCTGGAAGGTTGCGGACCGGAACTAGGTCCCGCCTGTACTGGCGGTGGGTGCGCTGGACCTCCTCGACGGCCTGGCGGCGTGCCGATTCCAACTCCTGGGAGGCCTCCCGGCGTAGAGATTCCAACTCCGCCTTGGCTTCGGCGAGCTGGGAGCGCAAAAGCTCAACTTCCGACTCCAAGTTGATGATCCGCCGGACGCCCTCAATGTTGACACCTGCACTTGTCAGATCCTGGATTCTCTGCAACTGGGCTATGTCAGCTTCGCTGTAGCGGCGGCTTCCGCCTTCGGTCCTCGCCGGGTCTACGAGCCCTTTGCGCTCGTAGACCCGCAGCGTCTGGGGGTGCATGCCGGCAAGCTGGGCTGCAACCGATATCACGTACACGGCACGAGCTGAACGCTCCGCAGAGCTCATCACTTGGCCTTTCCTTGCTCGCCGAACGCTCCGGCTCGCAGCCTCTCCCCGTCCATCGTCTCGCCGAGTGCCCCGAGGGCTTTTCGCTGCGCTTCGCTGAGTTGCTGGGGAACGGCCACCTCGACAGTCACGAGAAGATCGCCGGCGGCGTGCGAAGCGGACGCAGCCGGGACACCTTTGCCTCGCACTCTGAACGTCCGTCCTGACGGTGTTCCCGCCGGGATCTTGAGGCTCACAGGCTTGTCGAGCGTGGGTACGCTCACAGTGGCGCCCAGGGCCGCCTCCGCGAAGGTAACGGGCACGCTGATGGTCAGGTCCCTTCCCCGACGGGCGAAGAGCGGATGTGGTTCCACGTGGACGACCACGTAGAGGTTCCCGGGGGGGGCGCCACCCCTTCCGGCTCCGCCGCGGCCTTTGACCCTGATCCGCTGGCCGTCCTCGACTCCGGGGGGGATGCGGACTTTAACCTGCCGGGCGGCGTACTCCACGCCGGTGCCGTGACAGGTCGGGCAGGGCTTCTCGATCTTGAAGCCGGTCCCAGCGCACGCCTGGCAGGGCTGGCTGAACGAGAAGAGACCCTGGTTGTCCTGAATTACTCCCCTTCCCCCGCAGACCGCGCAGACCGTCGGGGCGGTACCCGGTGCGGCGCCACTCCCCGAGCACGTGTGGCAGGCAACCTCGGAGGTTACGTTGACGGTCGTGGTCAGGCCGTTGACAGCTTCGAGGAAGCTGAGGTGCAGGCTCGTCTCCAGGTCGTCCCCGTGTCGCACGTTTGCGCTTCGGGACGAGGTTCCCGACCCTCCTGCGCCGGTGCGCCCACCGGTACGGCCGGTCCTGCCGAAGATGTTGCCGAGCAGGTCGCCGAGGTCGTCGACTTTGAAGTTGCCGGTGAAGCCCCCGTTCGGCCGCCCGGCTCCTCCCATCCCGGCGAAAGGGTTTCCGGCAGCGCCGAGACGGCGCACCTCGTCGTACTCCTTGCGTTTGGTTTCGTCCCCGAGGACGTCGTACGCAGCCGAGATCTCCTTGAAACGCTCTTCCGAGCCCGGATTAGCGTCTGGGTGGTACTGCTTGGCGAGCTTTCGGTAAGCCTTGGATATGTCCTTGGGAGCGGCGTTGTCGGCTACCCCCAACACCTTGTAGTAGTCCTTGTCGAACCACTCACGCTGGGGTGCCAACGCTTGTCACCCCCTCACTTTCACCATTGCGGGACGGAGAACCCTTCCCCTCCAGCGGTAACCGGAGCGCATCACTTCCGCTACTTCCTGGGCGCCGTCGCCGGGTTCGTGCGCAACGGCGTCGTGGCAGTTCGGGTCGAAAGGCTCGCCTGGCTTGTCGATACGCTCCAGGCCTTCCTTCTCCAAGGCTGCGAAGAGTGCAGAGCAAAGCTGTGCTACGTCCTCGCCTCCTCCATGGGCTATCGCTAGCTCGGCAGTGTCGAGGACCGGCAGGAGCTTGCCCACCAGTGTCTCCGCTGCGCGTTCGCGCAGATCATCGGACTGCTTCGCTACTCGCTTCTTGTAGTTCTCGAAGTCCGCTTGGAGGCGTATCAGTGTGTCGCGGTACTCGTCGCGCTCGGCCACCACTGTGAAGATGTCCGCTTCGACGACCTCGCCTGCCTGCTCGACTGCCGCTTCGACAGCGGCGAGGTCGGCCTCGGCACTGTCACTGTCAGGACCTAGCGGACTGGCGTCACCGCCAGGGCCGGGTGGCGGGTTATCGCCCGGCCCCCGACCCGCTGTGCTGTCCGGGCCGTCCGGACGCTCGTGCTCGCTCATGAGGCGTGGCCCTCGTCGACGATCTCAGCGTCGACGACCTCGTCGTCGGAGCTCGAAGTGGCACCAGCCCCAGCGCTGGCGGAGCCGGATCCAGAGCCGTCGCCGGTAGCGTTAGACGCTGCAGCCTGCTCGTAGAGCTGCTTGCCCAGCTCCTGCACGCCGACGGCCAGCTTCTCGGTGGCGGTCTTGATCACCTCGAGGTCGGTGCCCGACAGAGCCGTCTTGAGGGACGCCAAGTCGGCCTCGACCGTGGACTTCTGATCGCCGCTGAAAGAGCCAGCCTGATCTTTGAGCATCTTCTCGGTCTGGTACACGAGGCTGTCCGCCTGGTTACGGATCTCCGCTTCCTCGCGGCGGCGCTTGTCGTCAGCGGCGTGAGCTTCGGCGTCTTTGACCATGCGGTCGATGTCATCCCTGGACAGCGACGACTGGCCGGTGATGGTCATCGACTGCTCCTTGCCGGTGGCGCGGTCCTTAGCCGAGACGTGCACGATGCCGTTGGCGTCGATGTCGAAGGTCACCTCGATCTGGGGGATGCCCCGAGGCGCGGGAGGCAGGTCGACAAGTTGGAACTTGCCGAGGGTCTTGTTGTACATCGCCATCTCCCGCTCACCCTGCAGGACGTGGATCTCTACGGATGGCTGTCCGTCCTCTGCCGTGGTGAACACCTCCGAACGTTTCGTGGGGATCGTGGTGTTGCGTTCGATCAGCTTGGTCATGACGCCACCCTTGGTCTCGATACCTAGAGACAACGGAGTGACGTCGAGGAGCAGGACGTCTTTGACCTCGCCTTTGAGAACACCAGCCTGGATAGCGGCGCCGACGGCGACAACCTCGTCGGGGTTCACGCCTTTGTGGGGCTCGCTACCCGTCATGGACTGGACGAGATC
This sequence comes from Actinomycetes bacterium, assembly GCA_021847945.1. Classification (GTDB taxonomy): domain Bacteria; phylum Actinomycetota; class Acidimicrobiia; order Acidimicrobiales; family Palsa-688; genus JAJZAM01. Next base: position 12,555 of record JAJZNG010000170.1, read on the forward strand.
CTGGATGGCAGGCATCCTGGTGGAGCCCCCAACTAGCACGACGTGGTCGATCTTGTCCTTGGTGAGACCGGCGTCGGTGATCGCCTGCTCGAAGGGGCCCCGGCAGGCTTCCACCAGGTCGGCGGTCAGCTCTTGGAACTTCGCCCTCGTAAGTTTGAGGTCCAAGTGCTTGGGACCCGTATCGGTAGCGGTGATGAACGGAAGGTTGATCGTCGTCTCCTGCACGGCCGACAGTTCGATCTTGGCCTTCTCCGCCGCCTCTTTGAGGCGCTGTATCGCCATCTTGTCGTTGGCGAGGTCGACGCCTTCGGTGTCCTTGAAGGACTTGACGAGCCAGTCGATGACCCTCTGGTCCCAGTCGTCGCCGCCGAGGTGGGTGTTACCGCTGGTCGACTTAACCTGGAAGATACCTTCGGAGATCTCCAGGACGGACACGTCGAAAGTGCCTCCACCGAGGTCGAAGACCAGGACGGTCTGATCTGAGTCTTTGTCGAGCCCGTAGGCCAACGCCGCAGCCGTAGGCTCGTTGATTATCCTGAGCACCTCTAGGCCAGCGATCTGGCCGGCTTCCTTGGTGGCGGTGCGCTGGGCGTCGTCGAAGTAGGCGGGGACGGTGATGACAGCCTGGTTGACGGTGTCACCGAGGTAGCTCTCGGCGTCCCTCTTCAGCTTCTGCAGGATCCTCGCCGAGATCTCCTGGGCGTTGTAGTTCTTCGAGTCGATCGAGATCTTCCAGGAGTTGTCACCCATGTGACGCTTGACGGAGCGGATCGTCCGATCCGGGTTGGTGATTGCCTGACGCTTCGCCACTTCGCCTACGAGCACTTCGCCCGACTTGGAAAAGCCGACTACCGAAGGGGTCGTGCGGGCCCCCTCCGCGTTGGGGATAACAACCGGTTCGCCAGCCTCGAGGACGCTGACGACTGAGTTGGTGGTGCCGAGGTCGATACCGACGGCCTTGGGCATGGCTTGCCTCCGATGGTCTAGTAGATGTCTAACAAGTAGTATAGCTAACCTAAGTCGAGTTGACTAAAGAATCTTGATTATTTTCGATATCCACTATCTTGGCGGCTTCCATAGGCTTAGGGCATGGCGACAGAGACACCGCAGGCGTTCGCGGGCCCGGGGCGCACCAGCAGGGACCCCAAGTGGTGGACCCTGACCGCCGTGTGCATCGGCACCTTCATGCTCCTCCTCGACATCACCATCGTGAACGTCGCCCTGCCGGCTATCCAAGGCGCCCTCAAGTCGAGCTTCGCCGATCTGCAGTGGGTCGTCGACGCTTACGCTTTGACCCTGGCGGCTCTGCTCCTGACAGCTGGATCCCTTGCGGACATCTTCGGGCGACGCCGGCTATGGGTCGGCGGCCTGGTCGTCTTCACTGCGGCGTCAGCGCTGTGTGGCGCTGCGCAGAGCCCGCTCATGCTCGAGCTCTCCCGGGGCCTTCAGGGTATCGGCGGGGCGGTAATGTTCTCGGTTTCCCTGGCCCTGCTCGCCAACGCCTTCACCGGCAAGGAGCGCGGCGTGGCCTTCTCGGTTTGGGGGGCGATCACCGGACTGGCGGTGGCGATCGGCCCGATCGTCGGCGGCGCTCTCGTCACCGGCCTGTCGTGGCGCTACATCTTTTTCGTGAACGTTCCGTTCGGGTTGGTCGCTGTCGCCCTGAGCGTCACCAAGGTCGTCGAATCACGAAACGAGCACGCCCGCAAGCCGGACCTGGCGGGCCTGGTGCTGTTTAGTCTTAGCTTGGCGAGCCTCGTCTACGCGCTGATCGAGTCGGGCATATCCGGGTTCGGGTCGAGCACCGTGATCGGAGCGTTCGTCGCCGCTGGGCTCCTCCTCGCCGCTTTCGTCGCCGTCGAGTGGAAGATTGCGGAACCGATGTTCGATCTTTCGCTTTTTCGGCTTCCCACTTTCTCCGGCGGTTCCATCGCCGCTTTCGGCGTTTCCGCCGGCACGTTCTCAATCCTTCTCTACCTCGTCCTTTACCTCCAAGACGTCCTCGGCTACAGCGCCTTGCAGACCGGGCTGCGCCTTCTCGTGCTGTCCGGGGGGATCCTCGCAGTGAGCGGCATAGCGGGCAGGTTGTCGTCCAAGGTCCCGGTCCGGTTTTTGATCGGGCCCGGCTTGGCGCTGACCGGTATCGGCCTTTTGGCCATGCGCGGCCTCAACGCCTCTTCGAGCTGGACGCATTTAGTCCCTGGCCTGCTGATCGCCGGGGTGGGGGTGGGGTTCATCAACCCGCCGCTGGCTTCGACCGCCGTCGGCGTGGTCACACCGCAACGCTCGGGGATGGCCTCGGGTATCAACTCGACGTTTCGCCAGGTGGGCATCGCAACCGGCATCGCCTTGCTCGGGACTCTGTTCGCAAACCACCTTGTCAGCTCGGTAGCGGCGCTCACCAGGGGAACTCCCCTCGCCACTCATGCGGCTGCGATCTCCGGTGGTTTGGAGTCGGGGAACGTCCCAACGCTGCTCGCCTCGGTGCCAGGATCGCAGAGAGCGCTGCTCGCCACGGTGATGCGCTCCAGCTTCACCTCCTCTTTGAATGAGATCGCCCTGGTGGCTGCAGTCATCAGCTTCGCTTCAGCCGGTCTGGCACTGGCGTTGATCCGCTCTCGGGACTTCGTCCCAGCCCCGGCGGGGCCGGTCGTAGCAGCGGTAGCTCACTGATCGACCGGGCGAAGCTACGCTCGCCGGCATGGGAAAACTCGTTTTGTTAAGGCACGGGCAGAGCCAATGGAACTTGGAGAACCGCTTCACCGGATGGTGGGACGTCCCCCTGTCGGAACAGGGTAGGCAGGAGGCCCGCTCGGCCGGTTCCCTCCTCGCCGGCGAGGGCATAGAAGTGGACGAGCTGTTCACCTCGGTGCTCACCAGGGCGGTCAACACCGCCGAGCTGGTCGTCGAAGCGATGGGCCAGAGCTGGGTTCCTGTTCGCAGGCACTGGCGTCTCAACGAACGCCACTACGGCTCGCTCACCGGCATGGACAAAGTCGAAGCCAAAGATACTTTCGGCGAGGAGCGCTTCAAGGCTTGGCGGCGATCCTACGACGTGCCGCCGCCGCCGATGGAGGCCGGTCACCGCTTCGACGTTCGATCCGACCGCCGTTACAGCCTCGTCGCCGCCGGGGCGATGCCCGCCACGGAGTGCCTCGCAGACGTCGTCGCCCGACTGCTTCCCTACTTCTACGACGTGATCGCACCGGGCCTGCTGGAAGGCTCGACGACGCTGGTAGTCGCCCACGGGAACAGCCTGCGCGCCCTGGTAAAGCACCTCGAATCCATAAGCGACACCGAGATCGCGTCGCTGGAGATTCCTACGGGGGTGCCACGCGTCTACGAGCTCGACGGGAACCTCGAAGTGCTATCGCGCCGCGACTTGGGAGATCCCGAAGCTATAGCGGCCGCCGCCGAAGCGGTCAGACGCCAGGGCGAGCGGAGCTGAACCGTATCTGTGTCTTCACCCTCCGCCGGCGGCGCTACGTCGCTCAAAGCCCGAAGAGTGGCCCTCCTAGAAGACGCCACGCTGACCGGCAGCGACTGGTGCGCCGCCTGGGCCTCCGCAGTCGACGCTTGGCTCGCCGAACTTTTCGACGCTTCGAAAGCGGCGGCGCCCAAAGCCTCAGCCGTGCTGATCGCCGTCGGCGGATACGGCAGGGGTGGCATGTCCCCGGGCAGCGACCTGGACCTGCTCGTGGTGCACGACGGACGGGCCAGGGACGTCAGCCGGCTCGCCGACGCGCTGTGGTACCCGATCTGGGACAGCGGTATCAGCCTCGACCACAGCGTGCGCACCTTGAAAGAGCTGCGCTCCGCTATGGACTCCGACATCAAAGTTGCGTTGGGCCTCTTGGACGCCCGGGTGATAGCCGGGGACACGAACCTCGGGGCGGCTTCACTTCGCAGTGTCACCCAAGCATGGCAGGACCGTTCGAAGCGCTGGCTGGCTGAAGCCGAGGAGTCGGTCAGGTCCCGTCACGAGCGTTTCGGAGACTTGGCTTTCCTGCTCGAACCAGACCTGAAGGAAGCCAGGGGAGGTCTCCGCGACGTCCAACTGCTGCGAAGCCTCTCCCGGGTCGAGCCCACATTGGAGCCGATCTCCTCGGCACGGGGACTGTCCCGAGCCGAGGAGACCCTGAACGCCACACGCGTCGAGTTGCAGCGCAGCGGTGCCAACAGCTCGAACGTCCTACTCCTCCAAGACCAAGACCGCGTCGCTGCGCGTCGGGGTCTTTTCGACACGCTTGGGCAGCCCGACGCCGACGCGCTGATGGCGGCGGTCGCGGGGGCTGCGAGGACCGTAGCGTGGGCTTCCGACGACGCGTGGCGGCGGATCAACGCGGAGCTGGCTGGGCCGAAGAAACGCCCGCAGACGGTTGGGCTCGAACCGGGGATCGTCGTCAGGGACGGCGAGGTAGCGCTTCTAAGAGCCGCGGACCCAGCCGTCGACCCGTCGCTGGCGTTACGTCTCGCCGCCGCGTCGGCCGAGCAGGACCTGCCGATGGCAGCCACCGCATTGGACCGCCTATCCAAGCGTGTCCTGGCTCCCGAGGGCACCTGGTCGCCGGCAACCCTGCAAGCCCTGCTGCGACTGCTGGGAGCCGGCCGCCCGGCCGTGGCCGCCATAGAGTCGCTGGACCAGCGAGGGGTCTGGCTTCGATACCTCCCCGAATGGGCTGCAGTCCGCAACCGTCCGCAGCGCAACGCCTACCACCGTTTCACCGTCGACCGGCACCTTCTAGAGACAGTCGCGAACGCCGCAGCCCATCAAAGCGCTGTCCACAGACCGGACATGCTCCTCCTCGGCGCTTTGCTCCACGACATCGGCAAGGGTCGAGGTGGGGACCACACCACCGTCGGGATCGACATCGTCACCTCCCTTGCGGCCCGTATAGGCCTATCCGACTCCGACCGGGACCTGCTCGTCTCGCTGGTCCGCCATCACCTTCTTCTGCCCGACGTCGCCACGAGAAGGGATCTCGACGACCCCGCAACAGCGCAAAGCGTCGCCGGCGCCGTCGGGGATCAGGACACCTTGGAGTTACTCGCCGTGCTCACCGAAGCCGACAGCCTCGCCACCGGACCGGCCGCATGGGGGACCTGGAAGGCCGGTCTGGTCACCCGCCTCGTGGCGCAGACCGCAGCCGTGTTGGACGGCAGACCACCCCCCGAAGCGGGCCGGGCCGCTCTGAGCGCCGACGAGGCGGCGCTCCTTGCCGGCCGAGACCTGAAAGTGCTCGCCGAGGGGACCTCGCTACGGGTCGCGGCACCAGACCAGACCGGCCTTTTAGGCGTCGTGGCGGGGGTGCTAACCCTGTCGGGAGTGAACGTGCGCTCCGCTACCACGATCTCCGACGAGACGATAGGAATGGCCCTTCTGCGTTTCGAGGTGGCTCCCGCCTTCGACCGCCTGCCGGACTGGGAACGCTTCGCCGCGGACCTGCGCAGCGCTCTCGCCGGCGACGCCGACCTTGAGCGCCGGCTCGACGAGCGCGAATCGCGCTACCGGCGCTTCCAGGTCAATATCGCCGCCCGGCTGCCCGACGTGGCGGTGATCTTCGACAACGCCTCTTCGTCGGCTTCGACCATCGTCGAGGTGCGAGCCCCCGACAGGGGACCGGTGCTCTACAAGGTCGCCCGGGCGATCGCCAGCGCCGGTGCGTCGATCACCTGCGCCCTGGTGAGCACGCTCGGCGCCGAGGCCATAGACGTGTTCTACGTGCACGACGCGAAGGCGGGCCGGATCGACGACCCGGCCCGCCTTCGAAGCATCGAGGATGCGATACTGGGTTCGCTTCAGCCTCCCCGCACGTAGCGAGCGTGCATCCGCCACACCCAAATCGACACTGAGAACCAGCCGGCGGCTATCACAACCCAGAAGACTGCGAGAAGGCTCTGGTGGTTCCCTGCGAGGATGATAGCCACGCCGAGCGCCATCAGGGATAGCACCATGATCCCCCGCCACACCCAGCCTGATCGCACCGACCGGGACTGGCTCACATCCCAGCGTTCCCCGCTCATGGCTCCCACGATACGTCCTTTCAGACCGAGGGGAGCGGCGGGTTGGAGGGAACGCTTCGGTGGTGTGAAACGTCCTGTGCTACTCCGCCGGAGCGCCGCGGGGCTAGATGGCATCGGGACCTGTCTCGCCTGTACGGATCCTAACGACGGTGTCGAGTTGGGTCACCCAGATCTTGCCGTCGCCGATCTTGTCGGTGCGGGCCGCTTTGGTGATTGCGTCGATGACACCAGGGACCGAAGCAGTGTCGACGAGGACCTCCACTTTGATCTTGGGGGTGAAGGCCACCTGGTACTCCGCTCCCCGGTACACCTCAGTGTGTCCCTTCTGGCGCCCGTAGCCTTGGGCTTCGCTGACGGTGACGCCTTTGGCACCAGCAGCTTCCAGGGCTTCGCGCACAGCGTCCAACCTGAACGGTTTTATCACCGCTGTTACGAGCATCATCACAGATCACCTGACTTTCCTGTTAGGTTCGCCGGCGGGGTGTCGCCTATGACCACCGCAGGGTTACCCCCGCTCGGCCCCAATCCCGCTTGGGCGAAAGCGCCTTTCAAGCTCGGGGAGGCGCCTATGGAGGCCATCTCGCCGATCCTGGTGAAGCCGTCGTCGATTGGGTAGGCCTCCTCGTCGTGTATGCCGACGTCGCCCGCTTCTAGTTGCTCGTCGCTCATTCTCAGGCCCCGGGTGAAGAAGCCTATGATCTTGAGCAACAAGAAGGTGACCAAGCCGTCCCACACGATGATAGTCAACGCTGCGAGGAACTGTATCCACAGCTGCTTGGGGTTACCGTACAGCAGGCCAGCCGTGGTGACCGGGCTTCCGCCGCTGCTGGCGTAGACGATCATCGACGGGTCCGCGAACACCCCCACTAGGAGACCTCCCATCAGCCCGGCTATCCCGTGGGTGTAGGCGACCCCTGAGGCGTCGTCAACCTTGCGGAGGGTGATCGGCTGCAGGTAGGTCCAGGCGAACCAGACCACGGTCGACTCGATGATGCCGATCCACAGCGCACCTGAGCCGCTCACGTATCCGGCAGCGGGGGTGATGCCGACCAGGCCACAGATCATCCCGTTGACCGCACCGAGGAACGTTGGCTTGCGCTGCTTGGAGAGGACCATGTCCCACACAACCCAGGTGAGCAGAGCCGCGGCTGTCGCGACGTTGGTGTTGATCACCGCTGCGGCGGCGTCGGTGCTGGCGAAGTACGGGTCGCCACCGTTGAAGCCGTTCCAGCCCAGCCATACGATGCCTGCTCCTACCGAAACCATCGTGAGGCTGTGAGGCACCCACTTGGCCCGGTCCCTCGCTAGTCGTGGGCCGATCACCCAGGCAGCGACGAAGCCCGACACTCCCGCGGCGAGGTGGATGACGTAGCCACCGGAGTAGTCGAGCGCCCCTTCGTGGGCCCAGTAACCGCCACCCCAGATGAGCATGGCGTTGACGCAGTACACGAACGTGCACCACGCCGGCACGAAGATCAACCAGACGACCGGCTTGATCCGCCCGAGCACGCTACCCAGGAACAGCAGCGGTGTAATACCGGCGAAGACGAACTGGAAGTACGCCAGAGCGGTCGTCGGCATCTGCAACGGCACTGCTGTGCCTATCGGCAGGGCCGCTTGGCCGATCTGAGCGTGACCAGCGTTGATCGTCTCGGGGTGACCTATGAAGTTGTTGAAGAAGTTCGCGAAGAAATTCCCCGTGTAATGGTACGTGTAGGTGTTGGCGGTGCCGCCGCCGATCGGGGAACCGAAACCCATCTTGTACCCCCACAGGACCCAGACGACCATCACCGTCGAAAACCCGGTGAACGCCATGAACATCGTGTTCACAGCCCATCTCTTGGGGACAAGGCCGGCGTAGAGGACGGCCAGGCCAGGCAGGCTCATCAGCCCCACGAACGTTGCCGCCGTGAGCTGCCAAGCCGTGTCGCCGGTGTTGATGTAGCTGGGGTCGGAACAGCTGATCGGTTTGGCAAGGGTGTTGCCGACGTATGCCGCGTTCTTGCCACACACTGTTGCAGCGTTGCTGGCTTGAACGAGGGCGGTCATCATCAATGACAAAGACCCCTCCTAGGTGGGTCGGGGCACCTGTTAGGCGCCGGTCGGAAGTCCGGTTGGACGACCACGAGGCTAGAAAGGCAGTGTTTCGCCGAGTTCACGGCAGTGTTGCGGCAGTGTTAACAAATCGCACTGAGGGCGGCCCGCTGCGTTCGGGCGCGCTGCGAGCAAAGCAGCTAGAGTTGTTTTCATGGCAGCCGACCGTAAGTTGGAGCATCTCGCTCAGGTGGGGATGTTCTCCTCGCTCAACAAGAAGGAACTGGCGATGGTCGCCCGCGCTTCGGACGTGGTCAGCGTCGCGCCAGGCACCGAGATAGTGCGCGAGGGCGATTTCGGCCACGAGTTCTACCTGCTCCTGCAGGGAACGGCTACGGTACGGCGCGCTGGTCGCAAAGTGGCGCAGCTCGGCGAAGGGGACTACTTCGGCGAGCTCGCCCTGCTGGACCGGGGTCCCCGTTCGGCTACCGTCGTCGCTGACGCAGAATGCGAGATACTGGTTATAGGCCAGAGGGAGTTCGTCGGCGTGCTCGACCAGGTGCCCGCCGTCGCCAGGAAGCTGCTCGCTTCGATGGCTGCCCGCCTGCGTGAAGCCGACCGCAAGGCCGTGTCACACTGATCCCAGCTGGACAGTCCGCCTCCTCTGTCTGGTCCGTCTGGGCAATTCGACCCGCTGGCATATAGGGTCTGGGCACCCGATCCAGCGCAGACCCGCACCGGAGGAAGCCACCTGTGAACCAAGATATCCGCCTGGCCTTGGGCCTCGCCGTGACAGTCCTCGGCATGGCGTTAGTGGCCCGACGGGCCCTTTTCCTCTACCGCCTCGTCACCGACGGCGCTCCCGCCCCAGGACGAGCGTCGGATGTTAAAGAAGCTCTCAAAGCAGAGCTAGCCGACGTGTTCGGCCAACGCAAGCTGCTCAAGCGGCCCGGGCCTGGCTTGGCTCACTTCTTCACCTTCTGGGGTTTCATCGTCCTCACGCTCACGATCATCGAAGCGTACGGGGACCTGTTCTCCAAGACGTTCGCGATCACGTCGTGGGCCGGTCTCGGCTTCATCGAGGACTTCTTCGCTGTAGCGGTGATGGTCGCTCTGGCCACCTTCAGCATCATCCGGATCAAGAACAGCCCGGCGCGCAACGACCGCAAGAGCCGCTTTTACGGTTCGCACACCAGGGCGGCGTGGTACACGCTGGCGATGATCTTCGGCGTCATAGCTACGCTGTTGTTGTACCGGGGCGCCCAGGTCGACACCGGCGACTTCCCCTACGGCAAGAGTTGGTGGCCTTTCGCGTCGCGGCTGATCGGCGGGGCTTTCTCAGGGCTGTCGAAAGGCGCGAACCTGGACTTGGAGACGGCTTTCATCCTGGCGCAGATCGTGATCTTGTGGGGCTTCTTCGTGTTCGTGCTCAACTCCAAGCACCTGCACATCTTCGTGTCGGAGCCGAACGTGCTTTTCTCCCGGAGACCGAAAGCTCTCGGCCCTCTCGGCACGACTCCCGACATGGACCCGGAGAACATGACCGAAGAGACCGTCTTCGGCACCGGCCAGGTCAGCCATCTCACCTGGAAGCAGCGCCTCGACCTGATCAGCTGCACCGAATGCGGCCGCTGCCAGGACCAGTGCCCTGCGTGGGCTACCGGCAAGCCACTGTCGCCGAAGCTGGTGATCATGGACCTGAGAGAGCACCTGTTCGCTTCGGCCGGGGAGTTGCTGGCCAAGAAAGCTGCCGCCTCGGGCGGGCCGGCCGGGGATGCGGCCGGCGGCGGCGTGGGTGTGGCGACCAAGCCCCTGGTACCCGACGTGATCGCCCCCGACGTGCTGTGGTCGTGCACCACGTGCGGGGCTTGCGTCGAGCAGTGCCCGGTGGACATCGAGCACGTGGACACCATCGTCGACATGCGCCGCTACCAGGTGCTCATCGAAGCCGAGTTCCCGACAGAGGCGAACCTGATGCTCCGCAACGTTGAGAACCGCGGCGACCCCTGGGGTCTCGGATCGTCCCAGCGTCTCGCGTGGACCGAAGACCTCGGCTTCGACGTGCCGGTCGTGTCGGGGACGATCCCTGACGACGTCGAGTACCTGTTCTGGGTGGGCTGCGCAGGGGCCCTCGACGAGCGGGCACGTCGGACCACCCAGGCGGTAGCCAGACTCCTACACCAGGCGGGTATAAGCTTCGCCGTGCTCGGCCCGAAAGAGTCCTGCACAGGAGACCCGGCCCGCCGGCTTGGCAACGAGTACCTGTTCCAAACCCAGGCCCAGACCAACATCGAAACTCTCAAAGCGGCCGGCGTCCGCAAGATCGTCGCCAGCTGTCCCCACTGCTTTAACTCCATCGCCCGCGAGTACCCGGCACTCGGCGGCAACTTCGAGGTTTACCACCACACCCAACTGCTTGAGAAGCTGCTGTCAGCCGGGACGCTCAAGCCGATCAACCGGGTGGAACAGAAGGTCACCTACCACGACCCGTGCTATCTGGGGCGTCACAACGAAGTCTACGACGAGCCGCGAGGCGTGCTCGGGCACGTCCCAGGGGTGAAGGTCGAGGAGATGCACCGCTGCCGCAACAAGGGTTTCTGCTGCGGGGCTGGCGGGTCGAGGATGTGGCTTGAGGAGAACATCGGGACGCGTATCAACGTGAACCGCACCGACGAAGCGCTCGCCACCGGCGCTGACGTGATCTCCACCGCCTGCCCTTACTGCCTGATAATGCTCGACGACGCCACCAAAGCACGCCAAGCCGAAGGAACCGTCCCCGAGTCCGTCAGGGTAATGGACGTAGCTCAGCTACTCGAACAGTCGGTCAGCGCCCAAACCCCGAGCTGAGCTTTTAGGTCGCCCTGCTCGTCTACGCCTACTGCCTGGAGGTGCGCAGCTCCCGACAGTATCGAGCGCGCCTGCCACGTCGACGTCGCCTTCCGGGTGGTCGCGGCTAACCAGACGCAGGACCACACGACGATCGCCCGGTTCGGTGATGCCGGAGGTGACGAGCCGCCGGCTGTCCTGCGCAGGCGAGCTTACCGAAAGCGTCGGTTCAAGGCTGCCAAGGAGCTCCTCGACAGAGACCTCGAAGACGAGCGCCGGGCCCACGAGGCCCATCTCGCCGAACGTCGGGCCGAAGAGGAGCGACGACGACCTCGCTTGCTGAGCCTGGCATCGACGATCGACCCGACGGCTCTTGGCCGACGCGGGCTACTACTCGGAGGAGAACCTCGCCTCTTTGGACGACGAGGATCCCGACTCCTACATCGCGACGCGCAACATGAGGAAGAACCAGACCCCGCGCACCGCACGACGCGGGCGACTCCGGAAGGACGCGACGCTCGCCGAGAGAACGAACCGCAAGGTCTCGAACAAGGCGGGTCGCACGCTCTACCGGAGGCGCCAGCAGCTCATCGAACCCGTCTTCGGACAGATCAAGGATGGGCGCTACATCCGCCCATTCATGCCACGAGGCAAAGCCGCAGCAGCCTCCGAGCCGCCCGGGCAGCGTGTTCTGCTCGAAGGTGGTGGGCCTGGCTCAGTGCCCTACCCGTCGGCGTGTCACACCCCGGTTTCGGGGTGTCCACGCCGCAGCCGACGTGTGTTTCACGACGGTCTTTCGTATCGAGCACGGCCAGCTCGACCCGACCACAGGGACGCTGCGCAAGTTGCTGGGCGCGCTGGGCCAGGAGCTGGAACTCGGCCGCTCAACGTCGGCGCGAGGCCCCCTGCTGGCCGGCATCGCCGAGAAGGTCTCCGATGACAGTGGCACGCCCCGACCCGCTTGGAGGAAGAAGATACCCCCGCTCGCCGTCACCTGGGAAGGGTTCGCCACGCCGCGCATGAGAGCGGCGGCCGGCGCCGCCACCCCGTCACAACTCGCCTGCCGGAACATTCTCATCCCACCGCCAGCTTGTGGCGGCGGGCCGAATGACCGCTGTCCGACTGCTCACCGGCGCGGAGATCATCGACCTCGTCGGCGAAGTGTCCGAGCGGCTCGAGCCCGGCGGGACACAACATGTCGTCGTTCTCGTCGGCGGGTCGCTGCTCGCATGGCGGGGGCTGCGCCCGAGCACACAGGCTCCCGCAGCGCCACAGAAGTCGTCGACGCCTACTTCACCGCCTACCCCCACGCACCCGACGACCCTCACCTCGATCAGTTCGTCATCGAGGTCGCCTACCGGGCCGGCCACAGCCTCCCGCTTCGCTGAACGCGCCAGCATGCGCTGCCACGGCAGCTGCTCTTCCCGAGGCGGCTGATCCTAGCGACAGATCCTGCTGAGACGACTTTCCTTGCCGGGGTCGTGGGCTGGCACGGTTGCGGTGAAGAGCTCTGCGGGAAGTGCCGTCGGTGCTGAAGGACACGAGCGCTGGCTGATCACGCCGGTCGGAGCGCGCCAAGGTGGCCTTGGTGGGCGGCGGGTGTAGCCCACCGCCCGGCAGCGGCTGACAGTGGCTCTGACTGCTGTCAGGCGGGTGTGCGGTGGGGGTGGCCTGCGAGCCAGGCGTGGTTGGCGGGTTCAAGGCCCTGGGCGGCTGGTGCCGCCCCCTTACCATCTTCAGCAGGCCTGAGCGAGCAAGATCTGGGCCTGGGAAGTCCGGCGGTGCCGGTATGGCTTATTACTCCCTGCAGTTGTTGATGCCCGGGGGGGGTGTTGCAGCCGGCATGGTCGGTGCGTGAACCTGTGGGGGGACACGCGGCTTGATCGCTGGTTCGTAAGACCGATGACGGCGAGCGCACCATGGACGGCCTTCCCGGGCAGCACCCGTGAACGACAAGGGAAGGAGCGCAACGAAGGTGGCAACGCCCGGGCAGGTGACAGGGTGGGTCGGACTCGATGTCGGCAAGGAGGAGCACTTCGCCGAAGTCGGCGACGACACCGGCAACAACCCCTTGACAGGTTCCGCCCCCCGGGCCACTCCCCTGTGGCCGAAACTGTCGTTGAACTCTTTGAGGGCTTGGCCGATCAAGGAGAGCCTGCGGCACTTATGGTTCTACGAGCGGCGGGCTGGGGGAGAGGCACTTCCGGC
>JAJZNG010000014.1 GCA_021847945.1 Actinomycetes bacterium
TCGACGAGGTGATCACGGGCTTCCGGCTCTCATACGGCGGGGCGGCCGAGGTCACTGGGGTAGCCCCGGACATGTGGTGCTTCGGCAAGGTGATCGGCGGCGGGTTGCCGCTGGCGGCTTTCGCCGGCAGCCGCGACCTGATGGAGTACTTGGCGCCGGTCGGACCGGTATACCAGGCGGGAACGCTGTCAGGTAACCCTCTCGCCACCGCAGCCGGCCTTGCGGTGCTCGCAGCGCTCGAACGTGACGCCTACGACGAGCTCGCCCGGCGGGTAGGTCGGTTCGCTCGGATGGTCGCGGACGCAGCCGGACCCAGCGTGCAGGTGCCGGCGTATAGAAGCCTGGTAGGAGTCTTCTTCGGGGAGAAGCCCGTGGTCGACTTCACCGGGGCGACGACCTCAGCGTCGACCGGCCGCTACCCGTCCTTGATGCACGGCCTGCTCGACCGGGGTGTCGCCATAGCCCCCGGGGCGTACGAGGTGATGTTTCCCAGCCTGGCTCACAGTGAAGACGACTACGAGCGTGCCGTAGAAGCGTTCGCTGCTGTCACCTCTCAAAGCCGCCACGTGCCCTAGCGCACGCCCGGTCGAGTCGACGCGAGAGACGGGTCGACGCGAGAGACGGGTCGACGCGAGAGACGGGTCGAGGGCAATGCAGATCGACTTCAGGCGGCGGGCACCAGGCGGGCGAGCCCCGCCAGGGCCTTGTAGGCCGCCTCGGCCGGTCCGAGCTCGTCGGGACGCAGAATGTTGGCCATGATCCGAAGGACCCATTCCATCAAGCTGCGGCTGTGCATGCCGGTGCCTACTAGGACTTTCATGATCTCGGGGTGGCCGATGACGTGCACGAACGCCCGCGCCACCCTGTAGTACAAGTCGAACTCGTCGTGCAGCCTCTGCTCGTAGCCGCGCAGGGCCATCCCGTCACCGGAGTCCAGCGCGCAAGCTACGGCATCCGCAGCGTAGCGGCCGGACTCGTAGGCGTACGCGATTCCCTCGCCGTTGAAAGGGTTGATGGTCCCTCCGGCGTCTCCTGTGACCAGCCAGGTAGGGCCGCTGCGGGGCCCTACCGACAGGCCCATCGGCAGCCTGCCCCCCGTGGCCGGACCGCAGGCCGTCTCAGGGCGGATATCCCACGACGGCGGGGCGTACTCGGCGAAGCTTGCCAGAAGGTGAGACGTGTTCACCGCTTTCCACTGGTTGAAAGTCGAAAGAAGGCCGACGCCGACATTTATCCGTCCGTCGCCGACGGGGAAGATCCAGCCGTAACCGGGAAGCACGTTCCCCGCTTTGTCCCTGATGTCCAGCCAGCTGTCGATCCACGCCTCGTCGTGGCGGGGCGAGTACCAGTAGCCGCGTATGGCCATTCCGAGGGGGTAGGAGCGGTTACGTGAAGTCCCGAGGCTGCGCCCGAAACGGGAGTTCGCCCCGTCGGCTACTACCGTGTAGCGGGATCGGATCGCCACCAGGTCAGCTCCCGGGCCGCTCGCCTTGGAACGAACCTGCGCGCCGCGCAGGATGCCCCTCTCCAAGATCGGCTCGACCGCCTCGGTGCCGTCCCAGATCACGGCGCCGGCCTTAGCTGCTCTCGAAGCGACGAGAGCGTCGAGGTCCTTGCGTGTGATCACGTAGCCGTAGCCGGGTAGCTCGGGGTGCGACGGCCACGACAACTCCAATGTGTGGCCGAAACCGTGCGAACGAAGACCGCTGTAGCGGTGCCCAGCGGCTGCAAGCTCGTCTCGCAGTCCCATGTCCTCCAGCTGACGCACCGAGCGGGGCGTCAAGCCGTCCCCGCAAGTCTTCTCCCGAGGGTACGTCTTGCGTTCTACGAGCACCACGTCGTGGCCGGCACTCGCCAGCCAGTAAGCGCACGCAGCGCCCGACGGTCCGCCCCCTACCACCAAGACGTCGCAGTCACGCGAGGACACTTCGCCAGCTTCGCTCACCCCCGACACGCTACCGGACCGCCTGGGATATGCCACCCGCAGGCCGGATTGGCGGGCCCCGCAGGCCGGATTGGCGGGCTTAGTACCCGGAGGCACTAGCATCGAAGGAGTGGAGCAGTACCTTCCCATCTTGTTGTTGCTCGTCTTGGTGGCCCTGTTCTCTATCGGGTCGGCGGCGGCTTCTCGGGTTCTCGGCCCGAAGAGGCGGCCCACTGCGGCTAAAGCGGGCGCTTATGAGTCCGGCATAGCGCCCCGCTACAGGGCCGCTTCGCGTTTCTCGGTCCGCTTCTACATGGTGGCGATGATCTTCATCATCTTCGACATAGAAGTGATCTTCTTGTACCCGTGGGCGGTCATGTACCACCAGCTGTCGACTTTCGGGCTGGCGGAGATGGGTACTTTTGCTGCGGTCGTCTTCGTCGCCTTCGCATACTTGGTCTCCCACGGAGCTCTCGACTGGGGTCCGGGTGTCAAGCGCGGGGGACGTGCCCCCCTGTCCCTGTCGCGCAGTACCACCTCGACCGTCCGAAGGGTCCCACGTCCAGCCGAGCTCGCCCAAGGAGCGCAGCCACGTCCTGTCGACTCGACCGTCGGCGGCGCCTCCGAGCGTCCCGGGGTCCGCGTGTCCGAGCCTGCAAGAACCGCCTGAGGAGAAGCTAGAGAAGCTATGGGACTGGAGAACCTCCAACACAACTTCCTCACCGGGACGCTCGAAGGCATGGTCAAATGGGCCCGCGCTTCGAGCTCGTGGGGCGCCAACTTCGGCTTGGCGTGCTGCGCAATCGAAATGATGGCCAGCGGCGCAGCCAACTTCGACCTTGCCCGCTTCGGCATGGAAGTCTTTCGTGCCTCCCCGCGCCAGGCTGACGTGATGATCGTCGCCGGTCGAGTCAGCCAGAAGATGGCACCGGTGCTGCGACAGGTCTACGACCAGATGGTCGAACCCAAGTGGGTCATCTCGATGGGCGTCTGCGCAAGCACCGGCGGGATGTTCAACAACTACGCGATCGTCCAAGGCGTGGACCAGATTGTGCCGGTGGACGTCTACGCTCCGGGCTGTCCCCCCGGCCCGGAGACCCTCATACACTCCATTTTGACGTTGCACCAGAAGATCCGAACCGGCGAGATAACCCGCCGCTCCTCCGCCGAGCCTGGAGCGGGAGTTCACCTGGGCGAACCTGACAGCCGTCGTGCGCTGCGGGTCAAGGTTTGATGGCCGAGGAGCTGGTAAGCGCCGAGCCTCGCCTGCTGCACGGGTGCCCGCTTGTGGAATCGGCCGGGTCCTACGTGGTGCACTGCAACCGGGACTCGTACTACGAACTGTGCTCTAACCTTCGTGAAGACGGTTACGCGATGCCCGTGGGCGTGACAGGTGTCGACTACCTGACCCACCCGGGAAGGGACCTGCCCGTCGGCATCGAGGCAGAGCGTTTCGAGGTGGTCGTGGAGCTACTGTCCTTGGCAGCGCACAAGCGGATCCGGGTGCGCTGTCAGGTGCCCGAAACCGATCCGACGATCCCGAGCCTTTTCGAGCTGTGGCCGGGGACCGAGGCGCACGAGCGGGAGACCTACGACATGTTCGGAGTGGTCTTCGAAGGTCATCCCGACATGTCCCGCATCTTGATGCCAGAGGACTGGGAAGGCCACCCGCTGCGAAAGGACTACGAGACCGGCGAGATTCCGGTCCAGTTCAAAGAGGCACGAAGATGACCGAACCAGGGATTGTGACCGACCCGCCGCCCGGCGCGGAGGCTAATGCGGGCGACACGACGAGCGCCCCGGAGGCCGCCAAGCCGAGCCTGCTCGACAGGCTCCTCGGCCGGGTACCAGCTTCGAGCACGGCCATGGACGTGATGCTCCAAGCCAAAACCGGCGAGGGTAGCCAGGAGCTCGAGCCGCGCCACGCGAGCAGCCTGACCCAGTACGAGATCGAGACCGGTTCACGCCTAGCCCTAGCCGAAGGGGTCAGCCTCGACCGAGGAGACCTCGACGTGGAGGTCCCCGAGGACGAGAGCATGATCTTGAACCTCGGACCGTCGCACCCTTCCACGCACGGGGTGCTCAGGGTGATGGTGGAGATAGACGGCGAGACCGTGCTTCGCACCAAGCCGGTGATCGGATATCTGCACACCGGGATGGAGAAGACCGCCGAGGAGCTGATGTTCCATCAGGGCTGCACGAACGTCACCCGGATGGACTACCTGTCCCCGTTCTTCAACGAGCTCGGGTTCTGCCTGAGCGTCGAGAAGCTCCTCGACATCGAGATCCCACCGCGTGCCGTTTGGATCCGGATGCTCATGTGCGAGCTCAACCGGATCAGCTCGCACCTTCTGTGGCTCGCCACGAACGGGGCTGAC
>JAJZNG010000230.1 GCA_021847945.1 Actinomycetes bacterium
TGTCGTCGTTGATCATCGCCTTTGCCGCAGACGCGTAAGGCACCTTCGTGACGCGGATCTTCCGGCCTGTTGCGAACGCCTCAGCCTCGGCGAGGCCGACGTCGGCTATCTCCGGTTCGGTGAAGATCGCCGACGCTGCCTTCTCGTAGTCGATGTGGCGATGTTCGCGGGTATGTATACCCATGATGTGCTCGGCGATCTTACGTCCCTGCATGGACGCCACAGACGAAAGCGGCAGTTTTCCCGACACGTCACCCGCAGCGTAGATGTGGGGGATGTTGGACTGGCAGTGATGGTTGATCGGTATGTAACCGCCGTCGGTGAGCACTCCTGCCGATTCGAGGTCGAGGCCATCGCTGTTTGGAATCGAACCGATCGCCAAGAGAGCATGGCTGCCTTTGGCGACGCGCCCGTCGTCACAGTGCACGCCGACTGCACCGTCAGTGACGTCGATGCCTTCGGCCCTCGCTCCTTTCAAGAGACGGACCCCCCGACGCAAAAGTTCGTCTTCCAAGGCGGCGGCGACTTCGGGGTCTTTGCTCGGGAGCACCTGCTGGCGGCTGACGATCAGGGTGACCTTGGCACCGAAAGAACTGAACATGTGGACGAACTCCACCCCGGTGACCCCGGAACCGATCACGACGAGATGCTCGGGCATCTCCGGAGGAGGATACGCCTGGCGGGTGGTGAGCACCCGCTGCCCGTCCGGCTTGGCCCAGCCAGGGATCCTCGGCCGGCTGCCGGTCGACACCAAGATGGCGTCGGCGTCTAGTTCGACGGGACCCTCCGGGGTGTCGGCGACCACTGAGTGGGGCCCTGACAGCCGGGCGGTGCCGGTGATTATCCTCACCCCCTGGCTGTCGAGAAGCTGGGTGACCTGGGAGCGAAGGTGATTCTCAATCTCGGCGATCCGCTCCCGTTGCACGGCTAGGTCCAAGCGGGCGTCCTGGTGGGACAGTCCCATCCCTTCGATGCGACGCGAGAAGCTCATCGCCCCGCCGGTCGCGATCATCGTCTTCGACGGTATGCAGTCCCACAGATGAGCGGCGCCACCGACGATGTCGCGTTCCACGAGGGTTACCTCCGCGCCGAGGCGCGCAGCGTAGGTGGCGGCCGTGTTACCGGCCGGTCCCCCGCCGATGATGACAAATTTGACGGCCACAGCTAACGGACCGGCTGGTAGAGGCCGAACTCGTCTCGCAACACGTCGCTCACCTCTCCTAAGGTCGCTCTGGCCTTCAGCGCTTCTTTCATGGGAATCAGCAGGTTAGCGGTGCCCCGGGCTGCGCCACGAACGGCTGCTAGAGCCGAGTCCACCGCAGCCTGATCCCGCTCGGCTCGGGTGCGAGCGACCCGGGCCACTTGCTGGCCTTCGAGTTTCGGGTCGATCGGGAAGACCTCAGCCTGGCTTGGCGTGTCGTCGATGAAGCCGTTGACTCCCACGATCAGGCGCTCCCCGGAGTCAACCGACTTAGCGTAGGCATAGGCGGCCTGCTCGATCTCGTCCTGCATGAAACCCGCTTCGATAGCTGCGACAGCCCCTCCCATCGAGTCGATCTTGTCCAGGTAGGTCCAAGCTGCCGCTTCGATCTGGTCGGTGAGCGACTCGACGTAGTAGGAGCCGCCGAGCGGGTCGGCCGTGTCGACCACTCCCGACTCGTTGGCAACGATCTGCTGGGTGCGCAGCGCTATGGTCGCTGCTTTCGCCGTCGGCAGGCCCAAAGCCTCGTCGAAGCCGTTAGCGTGAAGACTCTGAGTGCCTCCCATCACCGCGGCGAGGGACTGGAGAGTCACCCGCACGATGTTGTTTTCAGGCTGCTGGGCGGTGAGCGTGGAGCCACCGGTCTGGGTGTGGAAACGCAAGAGCTTGCTCTTGTCATCTTTCGCGTCGAAGCGCTCCGTCATGATCGTCGCCCACATCCGCCTGGCCGCGCGGAACTTGGCGACCTCCTCGAAGAAGTTGTTGTGGGCGTTCCAGAAGAAGCTGAGTCTTGGAGCGAAGTCGTCCACTGCGAGCCCCGCGGCGAGGGCAGCTTCGACGTAGGCGATGCCATTGGCAATGGTGAACGCTATCTCCTGAACGGCGGTCGAGCCCGCCTCGCGAATGTGGTAGCCCGAGATGGAGATCGTGTTCCAAGCCGGGAGGTGCTCGTTGCAGTAGGAGAAGATGTCCGTCACGAGCCGCATGGACGGCCGGGGCGGGTAAATGTAAGTTCCCCTGGCCACGTACTCCTTGAGGATGTCGTTCTGTATAGTGCCGCCGAGCTTTGAAGCGGGAACACCCTGCTCCTCGGCGACGAGCTGGTACAAAAGCAGAAGTATGGCCGCCGTCGAGTTGATAGTCATGGAGGTCGTGACGCGGTCGAGAGGCAAGCCGGCGAGGAGGAGCCTCATGTCATCCAGAGAGTCGATGGCGACACCGACCTTGCCTACCTCCCCTGCCGATCGCGGGTGGTCAGAGTCGTAGCCCATCTGGGTGGGCAGGTCGAAAGCGCACGACAGTCCAGTGCCGCCCCCAGCTAGGAGCAGTTTCCAACGCTCGTTGGTCGCCTCGGCGGTGCCGAAGCCCGAGTATTGCCGGATAGTCCACGGACGGCCCCTGTACATGGTGGGGTATATCCCACGGGTGTAGGGGTAACCCCCAGGCACTCCAAGTTTGGCTTGCGGATCCCAGGTTTCGAGATCTTCGGGTCCGTAGACCGCCCTCACGTCGATCCCCGAGTCCAGACGGCGCGAGGTTGGGTCGCGCGAATCGGTTGCCATTCACAAGAGGATAGGACGCCCGACGATCGCACACTACTTTGCCGGTTTGCCGGCAACTCCCGACGGATGGCGCTTGGCCCGATCAGGGCGCGCTAGCCTCCTAGCCGTTCAGACCGGCGCGGCAATGGGATGGGGCATGCACAGCCCGTCGTACTCAGCGATCACTAGCTGCTCTTTCGGAATGGAGCACGCAGGGCACTCGGGGTCCCTGTTGACCTTGAAAGTCCTGAAAGTCTCCTCCAAGGCGTCGTAGGCGAGGAGACGCCCTGAGAGACTCTCGCCGATACCCAAGAGCAGCTTGATCGCCTCCATGGCCTGGATACTCCCGATGATGCCGCAGAGAACTCCGAGAACTCCGGCCTCCGAGCATGACGGGGCCAGCTCGGCGGGGGGAGGCTCAGGAACCTGGCAGCGGTAGCAGGGACCCTGGTGGGGAAGGTAAACGCTCGCCTGGCCCTCGAAGCGGAAGATCGAACCGTGGACAACCGGGATGTCAAGCTTGAGCGACGCGTCGTTGACCAGGTAGCGGGTCGGGAAGTTGTCGGTCCCGTCGACGATCACGTCGTAGCCAGAGAAAATATCCAAGACGTTGTCCGCTCCGAGGCGCACGTCGTAGGTCACCACGTTGACGTCAGGGTTGAGCAGGGTGAGCGTCTTTTTGGCGGAGTCAACCTTGCGTTCGCCGATACGGTCGACGTTGTGGAGTATCTGGCGCTGAAGGTTCGACTCGTCCACGACGTCCATGTCGATGATCCCCAGAGTCCCTACCCCCGACGCCGCCAGGTACAAGGCTGCGGGCGATCCCAGCCCGCCCGCTCCGAGGAGCAGGACCTTAGAAGCGAGAAGCTTGGCCTGGCCTTCCACCCCAACCTCGGGTAGCAGTAGGTGACGCTGGTAACGGTTGCGCTGCTCAGCCGTGAGGCTGACCGGCGTGGACCAGTTGCGACCTTCGTCTTTCCACTTGTTGAAACCTCCGTCCATCGAGACCACGTTGGTGTAGCCGAGGGACCGCAAGGTGTCCGCTGCGAACGCCGAGCGCACCCCACCGGCGCAGTACACGACGATTCGCGCGTCCTTATCCGCCAGCTTGCCTTCGACGGTGCTCTCAAGGAAACCCCTCGGGATGTGGAGAGCTCCGGGCAGGGCGCCCTGCTCGTACTCGTCGGGTTCGCGAACGTCGAGGACTACCGTCCCAGGCCTTGAGATCTCCGATGCCGCCCCGGCGGTGTCGGTCTCCTCTATTCGACTTTTGGCGTCTCGCAGCAGGTCCCTGAAGCTGGTCATATGTAAATATTACCTCTAAGGTCGGGAAATGGAACTCGAAGATCTAGAAGATCTGGTCAAGGCTCGCAGGATGTGCCGCAATTTCTCCGCAGACCCCGTCGACCGGACCACAGTGGACCGTCTCATGGAGTTGGCTCGCAGGGCTCCTTCGGCCGGGCACACGCAGGGATGGGCTTTCTTGGTGCTCGAAGGGGCCGAGCTGACAAGGCGATTCTGGGAGGCGGACGCA
>JAJZNG010000096.1 GCA_021847945.1 Actinomycetes bacterium
ACGCGGCGCTGGTATCAGGGTAGTGTCGGGGGACACGACAGGGTTCGCTCACACGGCGGACCTGACCGAAGCCGGTCTTCTGGCTGCGGCCGAGGCGGCGGCCGCCGCTGCGCGTCGCGGCGGCGGCAGCGTGAACGTGGTGGCGTTGAGCCGTGTCAACGCGCCGGCCCCAACGGAGGTGTCGGTGTTGCCGGAGACCGTTGCCAAGGCTGACAAGGTGGCGCTGCTGTCGCGCGCCGACGAAGCAGCCCGCAGGGCGGGAAGCCAGATCAGGCAGGTGACTGCAGTTTATGCCGACAACCGCCGTCAGATCCTCGTAGCTAGCAGCGAAGGTGTACTTGCTACCGACGACCAAGTTAAGACCCGATTCGCGGTGTCGTGCGTCGCGTCGGGAGACACCGGGATGCAGACCGGGAGGGAGTCGGTCGGCGCGACTGTAGGCTTCGAGCTTTTCGACAGGGTCTCTGTGGAGGAGATGGCGGCCACAGCCGCCGCCCGCGCTATCGCGAAGCTCTCCGCGAGGCCGGCTCCATCCGGTCGGCTTGCGGTTGTCATCAAACAGGGCAGCGGCGGGGTCCTCTTCCACGAGGCTTGCGGTCACGGCCTGGAGGCTGACCTCGTGGCTAGGGACGCTTCGGTGTTCAAAGGCAAGATCGGTGAGACGGTCGCAAGCCCACTAGTCACACTCGTTGACGACGGGACGATGGGTCCGGAATGGGGAGCGATCGGCGTCGACGACGAGGGGCATCCTGCCCAGAGGAACGTGTTGATCCAAGACGGTGTGCTGACCGATTACATGTGGGACTGGATGCGCGCCCGCAAGGAAGGCCGTCCTGCCTCGGGGAACGGTAGGAGGGAGAGCTACCAGCACCTGCCGATGGT
This sequence comes from Actinomycetes bacterium, assembly GCA_021847945.1. Lineage (GTDB taxonomy): Bacteria > Actinomycetota > Acidimicrobiia > Acidimicrobiales > Palsa-688 > JAJZAM01. The sequence continues at coordinate 883 of JAJZNG010000096.1, forward strand.
GAGGATGACCAACACTTACGTCCTCGCTGGCCCCGAGGACCCAGAAGAGATAGTCCGCCAAACCCCCTACGGTGTTTTCGTTGCCCAACTCGGCGGTGGGCAGGTGAACACGGCCACAGGTGATTTCGTGTTCGGCATGACCGAGGCATACCTGATCGAGAACGGGCGCCTCACTGAGCCTTTGAGGGACGCGAACCTGATCGGCAACGGCCCGGAGGTCCTTCGCAACATAGACGTGGTCGGCAACGACTTCGCGATGGGTAGCCCAGGGACGTGCGGCAAGGACGGTCAGGGCGTTCCTGTAGGCGACGGCCAGCCTACCCTGCGGGTGTCGGCTCTGACTGTAGGGGGTACCGCCCGATGAGCGCCACGGCCTCCCATGTCGGCCAGGCCCCAGCTGCAAGTGACCTGGCCGGCATCGCAGGCTGGGTGGCGGGCCTTGCACGCGATGGCGAACAGGTGGAGGCCTACGTAGCTAGAGGGCGCGAGACGGAGATCCGCGTATTCGACGGTGAGGTTGAGTCGCTTTCCTCTGCCGAGTCAGCAGGGATCGGCATCCGCGTTGTTAACGGCTCCAGGCAGGGTTTCGCTTACGCCGGGTCCCTGGACCCTGACGTCGTTGGCGACACGTTGAAAGAGGCCCGGGACAACGCGTCGTTCGTCTCCGAGGATCCCTATCTCGGCTTGGCGTCGCCTGACGGGATCGAACCGGCCAGCCTTGAGCTGTGGCGGGACGACCTTCTCGGCTTCCCAACTGATCAGAAGGTGCGCCTGGCGCTCGAACTTGAGCGGGCGGTCAGAGCCGGGGACAGCCGTATAAGGGCCGTGCAAGCCGCCGACTGGGGTGACTCCGCTGTTGAGTCCGCCATTGCCACCAGCACGGGAATAAGCGCCTACAGCCGTCGTTGCAGCTGCTACCTGTCCGCCTCGGCCATTGCCGGCGAAGGCGACGACACCCAGACCGGCGGCGGCTACTCGGTAGGCCGAAGCCCGGCAGACTTGGACGTGGAGGACGCAGCCGCCGACGCGGTCGCTCGTGCCACCAGGCTTCTCGGAGCCACCCGACCCCGCTCATCGCACCTCACGGTGGTGCTCGAACCGCGTATCACTGCCACCTTACTGGCGGTGCTCGCGGGTACGCTAGACGGTGAGTCGGTCCTCAAAGGCCGCTCGTTGTTCGCGGACCGACTCGGCGAGCAGGTGGCCTTCGCGGGGGTGACGCTTGTCGACGACCCGACCAACCCCGATGCTTACTCGGCCGGATCGTACGACGCCGAGGGGCTGGCAACTCGGCGCAACGTCCTCATCGAGTCGGGAGTGTTGCAAAAATTTCTCTACAACACCTACAGCGCCCGCAGGGCAGGAACGGTATCGACTGGGTCGGCGGTACGGGCGGGCTACGCAGGGGCTCCTGGGACAGGCGCCCGAGCCTTGTCCCTGCTTCCAGGCTCTAAAACACCCGAAGAGGTTCTCGGGGAGGTGGGCGAAGGGCTGCTCGTGCAGTCGGTGTCGGGCATCCACTCCGGAGTGAACCCGGTCAGCGGGGATTTCTCCGTGGGAGCGGAGGGCGTCTTGTTCAGTGGAGGTGCCCTAGCCGGCCCGGTCCGTGAGATCACCATAGCCTCGACGATCCAGCGGATGCTCTCCAACGTCGTCGCCGTAGGTGCTGACCTGGAGTACCTTCCTTCCAGCGCAGCCGGTCTCACATTGGCTATATCCGATGTTGCTATGAGCGGCCGGTGAAGTTCTGGGGATAATTCCCTCGACCCCGCGGCACCGTTACAGAGCTGAATCGGCATAGGTTAGTGTCATGTTCTCCTTCGCACGCCATAAGACCACGATGGTCGACCCGCGAGACGCGCTAGTCGGGCGAGCCGATCAGATGGTCGTACCCGAAAGTCACTTCATTAACTTCCACTCCCTGAAGCCGCCGTTCCCGGAAGGCTTCGAGCGGACGGTGTTCGGCCTCGGCTGCTTCTGGGGTGCCGAGAGGTGCTTCTGGTCGGTGCCGGGAGTTTGGACGACAGCTGTGGGATACGCTGGTGGCTACACGCCGAACCCTACCTACGAGGAGGTCTGCAGCGGCCGGACCGGACACGCCGAGGTCGTGCTCGTAGTTTGGGACCCGGCGACCGTGAGCTACGAGGATCTTCTCAAGGTGTTCTGGGAGTCCCACGACCCTACCCAGGGCATGCGCCAAGGCAACGACGTCGGAACCCAGTACCGCTCGGCGATATACGCGACAAACGAAGATCAGGTCGCAGCAGCGAAACTGTCCGCCGAGCGATACAACGAAGCACTCTCCCATGCAGGCTACCCGCCTGTCAGCACCGAGATAGCGATGCTCGCCGAGGGAGGCTTCTTCTACGCCGAGGACTACCACCAGCAGTACCTAGGGAAGAACCCCGGCGGCTACTGCGGTCTCGGCGGCACCGGAGTGGCCTGCCCTGCAGGAACAGGCCTCGACGCCCCCCTTTAGGAAAGCGGCCGCCGGGCGGTTAGAAAGCATCCCGGTGGCCGAGTCGCCGCCCGCTTACAGGGCTGCGTCAGCCTCGATGTCGTCCTGTTCGTCCTCGTCGACGGGGTCAAATCCCTCCGAGGCCGAATCGGAACCCTCGGCACCGCCGGCCGTCTGTGCCGGCGCCCCCCCGTTCGCCCGTCGGTCTCCTCCGCGCGTGCCGCGTGGTTCACTCGAGGATGAGCGCACGGTATAAGGAAGCAGGGCGAGCTCTCTCGCTGTCTTGATCGCTACAGCGACGTCACGCTGATGCTGAGAGCACGTTCCCATAGCCCCGCGGGCTTTGATACGACCACGGTCATTGATGAAGCGCCGGAGTAGCCCCACGTCCTTGTAGTCCACCCACGTAGCGTGACTGGCGCAGAAGACGCACACTTTCGGCCGGCCTCGCCGGGGCCGGCTGCTGGCGCTGCCCGTCTTCGGTCGACGGTCCTGGCTCTGCTTCTTCATCACTTTTGGATTTCGCGCCACGAGGCTCCTTGGGTCGACCGTGAGGGAATTGGCGTGCAGGAGATGGGAACGGCCGACAGGGTCCCCACAAAAGCCTTGATTAGTTTAGCCGCGTCGCCCGGAGTGCCATCACAAAACCTTCTAGGTGCCGTCCGCACGGCGAGGCGCGGCAGTGCTCCGCGATCCGCTAGAGTGGGCGAAGAGGGTAGCTGCAGTAGCGTGATTTTCCTCCGGCCCTTTAAGGGCAAGGCCGTGACCGTGTGATCCCCGAGTCGAATCAGGCCAGGAAAGGAGGGGATCGCGAATGGCAACCGGAAATGTGAAATGGTTCAACTCCGAGAAGGGCTTCGGCTTCATATCCCAAGACGACGGCGGCCCTGACGTGTTCGTGCACTTCAGCGCC
>JAJZNG010000174.1 GCA_021847945.1 Actinomycetes bacterium
GTGGCTTGCGTCGGGGCGGATCCCGTCGCCGTGGTCAACTGCCTCAACTTCGGCAACCCGGAGCATCCCGAGGTGATGTGGCAGCTGTCTGAGGCCATCGACGGGATGGCGGAAGCATGCCGGGAGCTGTCGCTTCCCGTCGTCGGGGGAAACGTGAGCCTCTACAACGAAAGCGGCGGGGTTGACATCGACCCCACCCCTGTAGTGGCTGTCCTCGGGCTGGTGGAACGCATCGAGAGGCGTCCGCCTGTCGCTGCTCTGACACCCGGGGATCTGATAGTGCTTCTTCACCCGGACCGGGCGGAGGCATCCCTGTCGGGCTCGAAGTGGGCGGTGGAAGTCCACGGAACCAGAGGCCGGGGGGAGACCCTTCCCGGCTTGGATTTCGGAGCTCACAGCAGACTCCTCCGCCTCGTAGCTGACCTCGTCGGGCAGGGTGTCCCAAGCGGCGTCCATGACGTCTCCGAGGGTGGTCTCGCCGTGGCCCTGGCGGAGATGGCCGTCGCCTCAGGCTGCGGGTTCGTGGTGTCGCTCGGCGAGGAGCCCTCCGCCACGGACCTGTTCGGGGAGGGCCCGTCTAGGGTGTTGATGTGCGTCCCCGACGCGCTCAGTGCCGAGGTGCGTTCGAAGGCCACAGCTGCCGGCCTGGCCGCCTTGGAGCTGGGAAGGGCCGGCGGCGAGCGCCTCGTCATCGAAGGAGCCCTAGACGTCGCTGTCAGCGAGGTAATGGCCTCTTGGAGATCGGCGCTGGCATCGTCGCTCGCACCCGGAGGTTTCGACGGGCACTAGACCGGCGCCTGGCGGTGTCATGTGAGAGAATAAGGCACGTGCCTTCGAACCGGCTTGCGGATCGGCAAGACCCGTGCGAACCCGAACGGGGCCTGTCCGAAACCGACGACGTCGACGGTGGCTCTCCCCGCGAAGCTTGCGGAGTCTTCGGTGTGTTCTCTCCCGGGACCGAGGTCGCCCACATGGCCTTCGACGGCCTCTACGCCCTTCAACATCGCGGTCAGGAGTCCGCCGGGATGGCTGTCAGCGACGGGAAAGGTCTAGTCGTCGTCAAAGACATGGGCCTGGTGGCCAACGTCTTCAACGAGTACAAGCTCGCCGGTCTGCAGGGAAGCCTCGGAATTGGCCACACCCGGTACTCGACAACCGGCTCCTCGTCTTGGCGTAACGCCCAGCCGGTATACCGGGTAAGCGCCCCGAACCCGATCCGCGAGAAGCCGATCGAGTTCGCCCTGGGCCACAACGGGAACCTCACCAACACCGACGCGCTCGCCGAAGCTGCGGGCATGCTGGCAGGAACCGTTACCAGCGACTCCGACGTCATCGCCGAGCTGCTCGTCCGACACCTCGACTCGCATCCCTCCGACGGCCTGCTCGAAGCCCTCCAAGCGGTGCTGCCGTGCCTCGAAGGGGCCTTCTCGCTGGTCCTATGCGACGTCGAAAGACTGTACGCGGTGAGAGACCCGCACGGCTTCAGGCCGCTCGGTCTGGGCCGGCTCGAAAGGGGTTGGGTGGTCGCTTCGGAGACCCCCGCCTTGGACATCGTCGGAGCCCACTTCGTGCGGGAGCTCGACCCGGGAGAGCTTCTCGTCGTCGAAGCTGACAGTCACGACAGCTTCCGTCCGTGGCCGGCGTCAGCGGTGAACCCCAAGCTGTGCCTGTTCGAGTTCGTCTACCTAGCACGCCCCGACAGCCGTCTCTACGGCCAGGAGCTTCACGGGGCCCGACTGCGCATGGGCGAACTGCTCGCGGCGCAGGCTCCAGCCGTCGCCGACATGGTCATGGGCGTACCTGACTCCGGACTGCCCGCAGCGGAGGGTTTCGCCCGGGCGAGCGGCATCCGCTACGGTCACGGCCTCGTCAAGAACCGCTACATCGGCCGTACTTTCATCGTTCCCGACCAGGCGCAGCGCGCCCAGGGAGTGCGGCGCAAGCTGAACCCGCTGCGCAGCGCGATCGCAGGGCAGCGTCTCGTGGTCGTCGACGACTCCATCGTGAGAGGCACGACCACCCGTGCGATGGTCAAGATGCTGCGCGAGGCCGGAGCAGCGGAGGTTCACCTGCGGATATCTTCCCCGCCGTACCGCTGGCCGTGCTTCTACGGGCTGGACACCGGAACCCGCTCCGAGCTGATCGCAGCCAACCTGACCGTTGCGGAGATCGAACAGTACCTGGGGGCTGACAGCCTCGCCTACCTGAGCCTGGAGGGCCTTGAGGCGGCTACCGGTGCGCCGGGGGCAGGGTTCTGCGATGCCTGCCTCACCGGGCGTTACCCGACGTCGGTGCCGGTCAAGTTCAAAGGTGGCGTCGACGCAGAGATGGAGCAGCTTGTTGTCTGACCCGGCTGCCCAGCGACGGGAAAGCCTCACCTACGCTGCCGCGGGAGTCGACATAGACGGGGCCGAAGCCGCCGTGGACGCGATCCGAGAACTGGTCGACTCTACGACGGGAGTTCCAGGCGCTATCGGTTCGATCGGTGGGTTCGGCGGCCTCTTCGAGCTGCCCGCCGGCTACCGGAACCCTATTCTCGTGTCGAGCACCGACGGGGTCGGGACTAAGATGGCGGTAGCCGTGGCTACCGGCCGCTTCGACACTGTCGGCATCGACCTTGTGGCGATGTGCGTCGACGATCTGGTCTGCTGTGGAGCCAAGCCGCTGTTCTTCTTGGACTACCAGCTGGTCGGCCGGATAGACCCCGACCAGGTGAGAGCTGTAATGGTCGGTATCGCCGAAGGTTGCCGCCAGGCTGGCGTAGCGATCGTCGGCGGTGAGATGGCCGAGCACCCCGGGCTGCTAGCCCCGGGGGAGATCGACGTCGCCGGTTTCGCCGTGGGGATCGTCGAACGCGACTCGCTCATCGACGGACCGGCGAGGACGAAACCCGGTGACGTCCTGGTCGGCCTCGCATCTCCGGGGTTGCGCTCCAACGGGTACTCGCTGGCCAGAGCGGCGCTTCTCGACAGGGCCGCCAGAAGTCTTGACGAGCCGGCATGGGAAGGCGCAGGGGACCACAGCCTTGCCGACGAGCTCCTGCGACCGTCGGTCATATACGCCCCTACCATCCTCGACGTTCTCGCCTCGGGCGTCGAGGTCCACGCGCTGGCGCACATCACCGGAGGTGGCCTTCCCGGCAACCTGCCCAGGGTACTGTCAGGCGACGTCGACGCCATCGTCGAACGGTCGTCGTGGCCGACTCCGAGGATCTTCGCCGAGATACAAGAGGCTGGCGGCGTGAGCGACGAGGAGATGGCAAGGGTCTTCAACCTCGGTCTGGGCATGGTGCTCGTTGTAGCGCAAGACCACGCGCAGCAGGTGGCGGACCTGATCGGCGCGGCCGGGGTGGAGTCATACGTGGTCGGGCGCTTAATCCCCGGGTCCGGCCGGGTGAGCCTCATCTAGGATCGGCTTCAACCCGACGAAGCACGCATCCGGCGACCACGCGGGCTAGCGCGGCTGGCCTAATAGCCGTCAATGCAACTATACTCACTATGTAACCAAAGATGTGCTTCTCATACCTAGACGTCTAAAACGGACATAGTAAAACGAGGTTGGGTGATCATGGCAGATGACACGAGTCCTGACGCACTTCTCACGCCGGCTGAGGTTGCCGCGCTGTTTCGCGTCAATCCGAAGACCGTGACGCGCTGGGCAAGAGCCGGGAAGATCACGGCCATCCGAACTCTAGGCGGCCACCGACGTTTCCGAGCTTCGGAGATCAGACGCTGCATAGAGGCGATGGAGTCGGAGAGCCCCGCCTGAACCCCGACGACAGCATCAACCTGACTACAGCACTCGCGGAGCAACCGGCGTGTTAGCGGGCGGTTTGGAATTCCCTCGCGGCTTCGTCGCTCAGACGGCCCGTCTCGGCCTTCGCGACAGCGGTGACGATTTCGCCGTCGTAGTGTCGAAAGTTCCGGCTTCGAGCGCCGGGATGTTCACGCAGAGCTTGTTTGCCGGTCCGAGCGTGACGCTAAGCCGTCCGCGCGCAGCGTCGGGCCGGGCCCGGGCTGTCGCCGTAGTAGCCAAGAACGCGAACGTAGCGAACGGGGAGGTAGGCGTCAGGGACGCGGCTGAGCTGTCCGAACTTGTAGGCGCCGCAACCGGGGTGGACCCGCAGCAGATCGTGATAGCGAGCACCGGGGTCATCGGACGTCCGTATCCGATGGAAACGATCCGCTCTGGCCTCTCGGGACTTCGAAGCGCAGCCTACGACAGCGGACCGCTGGACGTCGCCAAGGCGA
>JAJZNG010000001.1 GCA_021847945.1 Actinomycetes bacterium
GGCGGGGAGAAAATCCCGGTGCAGCGCCTTCATCCCGGGCGTGATCCACCCGTACTCGCCTCTTTCCAGCTTCCAGTAATGCTGATGAGCATCGCAGCGCACGCGCGGACGCCTCCTCCATCGCGGTGAAAGAACCCTCCATCCCGTCCCGGCCGGCCGCTCACGACCAGCAGACGATGGTCTCCCCCGTCAGGTAATCCGATTGAGGCCCCGCCAGAAAGAGCACGATGCGCGCCATGTCCTCGGGCTGCGCGATCCGTTGGAGGCGGGAGCGGCCCTCTTCGCTGTCCACCGCGCGGGTGGCCAGAAAGCGCCCCGTGTAGCTAGACGATGTCTTCGCGACGGTCTCGGGGGTGCCTTCGACGACCACTTCCCCGCCGCCGTCCCCTCCTTCGGGACCCAGGTCGATGATCCAGTCAGACGTCTTGATGACGTCGAGGTTGTGCTCGATGACCAACACGGTGTTGCCCTGGTCGACCAGGCGGGATAGGACGCCCAGAAGTTTGCGGATATCCTCGAAGTGCAGGCCGGTGGTCGGCTCGTCCAGCACGTATATCGTGTGACCCGTCGAGCGCTTGGACAGTTCGCTTGCCAGCTTGATCCTCTGCGCCTCGCCGCCCGAAAGCGTGGGCGCTGGCTGGCCTAGCCTTATGTAGCCCAGCCCGACGTCGACCAGGGTCTGCATATGCCGGGCTATGGAAGGCTGGTTCGAGAAGAACTCGAGCGCCTCCTCGCAGGGCATGTCCAGCACCTCCGAGATGTTCTTGCCCTTGAAGGTGACATCTAGCGTGTCACGGTTGTAGCGCGCCCCTTTACATACTTCGCAAGGGACGTACACGTCGGGCAGGAAGTGCATCTCGATCTTGATCGTCCCGTCACCGGCGCAAGCCTCGCAACGGCCGCCCTTCACGTTGAAGGAAAACCGCCCCGGCTGGTAGCCGCGGACCTTGGCTTCGGTGGTGGTGGCGAAGAGGCGCCTTACGTGGTCGAAGACGCCGGTGTAGGTGGCCGGGTTGGATCGCGGCGTGCGGCCGATCGGGGACTGGTCGATGGAGATCACCTTGTCTACAGCTTCGAGACCCTCGACGCGGGTGTGACGGCCGGCGACCTCCTTGGAGCGGTAGATCCTCGCCATGAGCGCCCGAAGGAGGATGTCGTTCACAAGCGTGGACTTTCCCGATCCTGACACCCCGGTAACAGAGACCAGGCACCCGAGGGGGAACTCAACGTCGATCCCCTTCAGGTTGTGCTCCCGGGCTCCGACCACCCTGATCGCCCCCTTCGGTTCCCGCCGCAGCGCCGGCACCGCAATCTTGCGCTGTCCCGTCAGATACTGCCCGGTCAGGGAATCAGGGCTGGCGAGCAGGTCGTCGAGAGTCCCCGAAACCACGACGGTCCCGCCGTGCTCGCCGGCACCCGGTCCGATGTCGACGATGTGGTCAGAGACACGGATCGTGTCCTCGTCGTGCTCGACGACGATCACCGTGTTACCCAAGTCGCGCAGGCGCACCAGGGTCTCTATCAACTTGTGGTTGTCGCGCTGGTGCAAGCCTATCGAAGGCTCGTCGAGCACGTAAAGGACCCCGACCAGACCGCTTCCTATCTGCGACGCCAGGCGGATCCGCTGCGCTTCACCCCCTGCGAGAGTCGCGGCGGACCTGTTCAGGCTCAGGTAGTCGAGGCCCACGTCGAGCAGGAACCGCATCCGGGCTCTGATCTCTTTTAGAACCCGGTCGGCGATACGGTGATCCCGATCGGACAACTCCAACTCCGCCACCACCGCCGTCGCTTCCCTAAGCGACAGGTCGCACAGTTCGAACAGGTTGTGTCCGGCGACGGTCACCGCAAGGCTTTCCGGTTTGAGCCGGGCGCCGCCGCAAGCCGGGCACGGGACCTCGCGCATGTAACCTTCGATGGTCTCGCGCGAGTAGTCTGACTCAGCTTCACTGTGCCGGCGGGACAGCCACGGGACGACCCCTTCGAAGTGCGTGTCGTATGACCGGACCCGCCCGAAACGGTTTCGGTACTGCACGTGCACCTTGCGGGTCCCCGTGCCGAAGAGGACCGCCTTTTGGTCTGCCTTCTTGAGCTTGCGCCACGGGGTCGAGGTGGAAAAGCCTCCCTCCAGGGCTACCGCTTCGAGCAGCCCGGCGAAGAACTCGCCGCGATGGCCCGACCACGGGGCTATCGCACCGTCGGCGAGGGACAGGTCCGGGTCGCGTACCACCAGGTCCGGGTCGACCTCGAAGCGCGTTCCGAGCCCGTCGCAGGTGGGGCAGGCTCCGTAGGGGGAGTTGAAGCTGAAGTTCCGCGGCGCCAGCTCGTCGAAGGACCTGCCGCAGGTAGAGCAGGCCAGGTGCTGGCTGAAGGTCAGAACCTCCTCCTGTTCGTCGGGGTCACGCGGCACCAGCGCTACCTCGGCGACGCCCTCAGCGAGGCGCAGAGCGGTCTCTAAGGAGTCGGTGAGCCGACGCTCTATGCCCTTGCGTTTGACTAGACGGTCGACGACGACCTCGATCGTGTGATTCTCGTAGCGGGCGAGCTTCGGTGGGTCAGACAGCTCGCAGATCTCCCCGTCGATACGAGCCCGGGCGTAGCCCTGGCTGGCAAGCTCCTCCAGGAGAGCCTGGTACTCGCCTTTCCTGCCGCGCACGACCGGCGCCAGCACCTGGAACCGTGCCCCTTCGGGCAGCTCCAAGATCCGGTCCACGATCTGCTGGGGCGTCTGACGCGACACGGGCGTCCCGTCCGCCGGGCAGTGAGGCACGCCGATGCGGGCGTAGAGCAGACGCAAGTAGTCGTAGACCTCGGTTATCGTCCCCACCGTCGAGCGGGGGTTGCGCGAGGCCGACTTCTGGTCGATCGAGATCGCCGGGGAGAGGCCCTCTATGAAGTCGACGTCAGGCTTGTCCATCTGACCGAGGAACTGCCTTGCGTAACTCGAAAGCGACTCGACGTAGCGTCTCTGGCCTTCGGCGTAGATGGTGTCGAACGCCAGCGAGCTTTTGCCGGAACCGGACAGCCCGGTGAAGACGATCAGGCGGTCGCGGGGCAGGTCGACCGAAACATTCTTCAAGTTGTGCTCCCTGGCCCCGCGTACCACGAGACGGTCGTGGGAGGCTCCACTCGCCCCTGCCAGGAGATTCTGCGGTTTAGATCTCACCTTCGCTTTCGCCGGCATCCTCAACAGGCTACCAGCGAACAGGTGTTCTAGGTTTCCTCTCGTCGCTCTTGTCCGTGCGTACTGACTGGCGGTGGCGGCTCGCTACGCTTCGACGGATGCAAGTCCTCCACGACCCGACACGACGGACTTTCGCCTCCGACAACTACGCAGGCGCCCACCCTGAGGTGATAGCCGCTATCGCAGCCGCGAACCTCGGCCACGTTCGCGCCTACGGTGCCGACCCCTACAGCGCCCAGCTCGCCGAAGTGCTCCGCGGCCACTTCGGCGACCGAGCAGCCACCTACCCGGTGTTCAACGGGACCGGCGCCAACGTCGTCGCCCTGCAAGCCCTGACCGACCGCTGGGGCGCAGTCATCTGCGCTGCCAGCGCCCACATAACAGCCGACGAGGGTGGCGCCCCGGAGCGAATGGCAGGCCTGAAGCTGCTCAGCGTCCCCACCGGGGACGGCAAGCTAACCCCGGAGTTGGTGGACCGCGAAGCGTGGGGGTTCGGTGACGATCACCGAGCGCAACCTCAGGTCGTCTCGATCACCCAACCGACGGAGATGGGAACCCTCTACAGCCCTGAGGAGTTGGTAGCCGTGACCGAGCACGCACACTCGCTCGGCCTGGCAGTGCACATGGACGGGGCGCGCATCGCGAACGCAGCAGCCGGCCTGGGCCTACCGCTCCGTGCGATCACGACCGACGTCGGGGTGGACTCGCTCTCGCTTGGCGCCACCAAGAACGGCGCTTTGCTGGCCGAGGCCGTCGTCGCTCTCACCCCACACTCCGAGCGGGGCATCACATACATCCGCAAGTCGAGCATGCAGCTCGCCTCTAAGGCGCGCTTCGTCTCCGCCCAACTGCTCGCTCTCTACGACGACGACCTGTGGCTGCGATGCGCGCGGCACGCCAATGCCATGGCCTCCCGTCTAGGCCGCGGGCTCTCAGAACTGCCAGCGGTCAGCCTGACCCACCCTGTGCAGGCTAACAGCGTGTTCGCAGTGCTCCCTAAGGGCATCTTAGAAGGGCTGAGGGCGCAGTTCGGCTTCTACGACTGGGACCGCCATCTGGGCGACGTCCGCCTCGTGTGCGCGTGGGACACCACCCTCGAAGATGTCGACGCTTTGGTCGCAGCCACCGACCAGGCCCTCGGCTAGACCGGCTCTCAGGCAGGCTCGGGGAGCTCCGATCGCAGGTCGGCGATCTCGTCGCGAAGTTTAGCTGCGTACTCGAAGCGAAGGTCCGTGGCGGCTTCTCGCATCTCCTCCTCTAGGGTGGAGATGAGCCGGGCGAGCTCGCTGCGCGGGAGCTGAGCGAGGTCGCTGCGGGCTTTGTCCCGACGCCGGCTGCGCCGGTCCTTCCCCGGCAGCGGGGCACCGCCACCTCCCAGCAACACGAGTATGTCAGTGACAGCCTTCCGCACGGTCTGAGGGTCGATACCATTCTCGGCGTTGTAAGCCTGCTGCAGGGCGCGCCTGCGGTGCGTCTCGGAGATCGCCCGTTTCATGGAGTCCGTCATACGGTCCGCGTACATAACCACCTGGCCGTTCACGTTGCGGGCAGCCCGGCCGATCGTCTGGATCAGCGACGTCTCGCCTCTCAAGAAGCCCTCCTTGTCCGCGTCGAGGATCGCCACCAATGACACTTCGGGAAGGTCAAGCCCTTCGCGCAGAAGGTTGATCCCGACCAGCACGTCGAACTCTCCTAGCCTCAGATCTCTCAGGATCTCGATCCGCTGGAGCGTTTCGATGTTCGAGTGAAGGTAGCGGACCTTGAGCCCGCTCTCGATGAGATAGTCGGTGAGATCCTCCGCCATCTTCTTGGTCAGAGTCGTCACGAGCACCCTCTCTCCGACCTCGGTGCGTTCGCGTATCAGGCTGATCAGGTCGTCGATCTGTCCCTTGGTCGGCTTCACCGTCACCTCAGGGTCCACGAGCCCGGTCGGCCTGACGATCTGCTCGACCACTTGGGTGGACTGCTGGATCTCGTAGGGTGCCGGAGTGGCCGACAAGAAGATGCACTGGTTGATCCGGGTATAGAACTCGTCGAAGCGCAGCGGGCGGTTGTCAGCGGCCGACGGGAGCCGGAACCCATGGTCGATGAGGGTCTCCTTACGAGACCTGTCCCCCTCGTACTGGCCGTGCAGTTGGGGGACCGTCTGGTGGGACTCGTCGATGACGAGCAGGTAGTCGTCTGGGAAGAAGTCCAACAAAGTGTTGGGCGGCTCCCCCGCGGAGCGTCCGTCGATGTGGCGGCTGTAGTTCTCGATACCCGAACACACGCCGACCTCGGCGAGCATTTCCAAGTCGTACGAGGTTCGCATCCGCAACCTCTGCGCCTCGAGGAGCTTGCCCTCCTTCTCGAACCAGGCGAGACGCTCTTGCAGTTCGGCCTCGATGCCCGCCAGAGCGGACCGCATGCGTTCCTCCCCGGCCACGTAATGCGTCGCCGGGAACACCACCAGTTCTGCGAGGTCCCCCATCTGCTCTCCTGTGAGAGTGTCGACAGAGACGATCCGCTCTACCTCGTCGCCGAACAACTCGATGCGCACGGCGTGCTCTTCGTAAGCCGGGTGCAGTTCGATCGTGTCGCCCCGGACCCGGAACTTGCCGCGAACAAGGTTCGCGTCGTTGCGCTCGTAGTTGATCTCGACCAGCCGCTTCAAGATGGCCCGCTGGTCGTACTCTCCTCCGCGCACGACGTGGAGGATCCGCTTCGCGTACTCCTCCGGGGATCCCAGACCGTAGATGCAGCTGACCGAAGCCACGACGATCACATCTCTCCTGGTCAGAAGGGCCGACGTCGCAGCGTGGCGCAGCCGGTCGATCTCGTCGTTGATCGAGCTGTCCTTTTCGATGTAGGTGTCGCTCGACGGTATGTAAGCCTCGGGTTGGTAGTAGTCGTAGTAGCTCACGAAGTACTCGACCCGGTTGTGGGGGAAGAACTGCCGCATCTCGTTGGCGAGCTGCGCTGCCAGCGACTTGTTCGGGGCGATTATCAGCGTGGGCCTCTGGACGCGCTCGATCGTCCATGCGATAGTTGCGCTCTTCCCGCTCCCGGTAATACCCAGGAGAGTCTGGAAACGGTCCCCTCTCAAAACTCCCTCGGACAGCTCCGCTATCGCCTTCGGCTGGTCGCCGGCCGGGTCGAACTCCGAGACCACCTTGAAATCGACCATCGTCTGATCGTAGCGGCGTGAGACGCGAAAAGAGCCCCGGGCAGGCTAGACGGACCCCCTGTCACCCTTTTGCGACACGAGACCGACTATCCAGCTCCACAACCTGTCGATCTCCTCCCCAAGTTGTTCGCGGTTGCCACCGTTGTCCACCACGAAGTCGGCGAGGCTGCAGCGCTCCTGCCTTGTGATCTGGGCTGCGACGCGCGCTCGGGCGTCGGCCTCGTCGAAACCGCGCTGGCCGACAAGCCGCGCTACCGCCACCTCCACTGGGGCGTCGACGACTACGACGGCGTCGAGACCGAAACGGGCACGTGCGCTGGAGTCGAGGAGGGGGATGTCGAGCACGACTGTATCGCCCCGCCCGAGCGCCTGCGCCGCCTGCTCTGCCATCACCTGCCGGATAGCCGGGTGGGTTATCGCGTTCAGGGAGGCCCGGGCGTCCTCGTCGGAGAAGACGATCTTCGCGACGGCGCCGCGGTCCAAGCCGCCGTCGGGAGCGACGACGCCCTGCCCGAAGCGTTCGACTACGGCGTCGAACGCCCTACCTCCAGGTTCGACGACCTGTCTGGCGATGAGGTCGGCGTCGACCACGACAGCGCCTCTCGCTGCCAACTCGGAGGACACGGTCGTCTTGCCCGAGCCGATACCCCCTGTCAAGCCGATTAGCACGCCAATAAAGCCTACTCTCACAGGTTTTGCGACGACAGACCGCTAGACGCCAAGGCCGGGGTCACCACCCGGGGGTCGCCGCGGCCCGGAGGCTCGGCCCAACAGGCCGGACAGGCCGGACCTAAGCGGCCGGGTCGTTGCCGAGGACGGCGTCGAGGGGAACGAAATCCAAACCGTGAGCCTCCGCTACCGGCTGCGACAATAGGTTTCCAGCATGGGTGCTCAGGCCCCGGGCGAGGACGGGATCGCTTCGGGCGGCTTGTGCCCATCCCCGGTCGGCTATCTCCAGCGCATATGGCACCGTGACGTTCGTGAGAGCATGGGTGGAGGTGTGCGGCACTGCTCCGGGCATGTTGGCAACGCAGTACATCAGGCATCCGTGCACTTCGAACACGGGATCCGAGTGTGTCGTCGGTCGCGACGACTCGAAGCAACCACCCTGGTCAATAGCGATGTCGACCAGTACCGAGCCGGGTTTCATCGCCGCCACGAGACTGTCGGGTACGAGCACCGGCGCTTTCGCCCCGGGTACCAGCACCGCCCCTATCACCAGGTCGGCGTCCACGACGGCCCGCTCGATCTCGTAGGCGCTGGAAGCCACCGTCTGGCAGTGACCCTGGTAGATCCGGTCGGCGTCCCTGAGCCTGGATATGTCCTTGTCGAGCAGGAGCACCTCGGCCTGCATCCCGAGGGCTATGGCAGCGGCGTTCATTCCCGACACCCCTGCGCCTATCACCACGACCTTGGCAGCGTAAACGCCGGAAACTCCTCCCATGAGGACCCCTCGACCCCCGCCATCCCGCTGGAGGTGATGCGCTCCAGCCTGGGGGGCCATCCTGCCCGCGACCTCCGACATCGGAGCGAGAAGCGGGAGGCTGCCGTCGGCACGCTGCACCGTCTCGTATGCGATCGAGGTGGTCCCCGCTCCGAGAAGTGCATCCGTGCAGCCCCGTGACGCCGCAAGGTGCAGATAGGTGAAAAGCACGAGGTCACGACGCAGACGGCCGTACTCCTCCTCCACCGGCTCTTTGACCTTGAGTACAAGTTCCGATTCGCCCCAGACCTCGTCGGCGGAGCTCACCATGGTCGCACCCGCGTCTTCGAACTCCGCGTCTGCTATCGACGAGCCGAGCCCCGCGCCGGCCTGGACGAGCACACGGTGACCGTGGCGAACAAGTTCGTGGACGCCGGCGGGGGTGCAGGCGACACGGTACTCGTTGTCTTTGACCTCAGCCGGCACGCCGACGTGCATACCTCGTCCCCTCTCGAAAGGCTCAGGGCTTCGTCAGCCCTCGGCTTGGTCCGACACTGTCTCCTCGCCGTAGCTGGATGTCTCATCAGCACCGGAGCTACCGTCGACGGCTGCGTCGCCTCTAGGAACCTCGGTGGCGCCGAGAGCTCCGAGACCTTCCTCTTCGATGTACTCGGCCCAAGCTGCCTGAGCTTCAGACTCCGGCTCGAAATCCGTGAACCCGGCTGCGCCGATGTAGTTTCCCTGCTCGTCGTAGGCGTGTTCGCCGAAAGCGTCCCGGTACTCCGCTGCGACCTCGCCGCCCTCAGCGGCCTGCTTGATGGACAGCGAGATCCGCCGGCGGGCAAGGTCGATCTCGATGATCTTCACCCACAGCTCCTCGCTGGGGCTTACAACCTGCTCGGGCAGGTCCACGTGATGGCTGGCCATCTCCGAGATGTGCACCAGACCTTCGATACCGTCGCCGACCTGGACGAAAGCGCCGAAAGGAACGAGCTTGGTGACCCGGCCGTACACCAGTTCACCCTCGCGGTGCGCACTGGCGAACTCGTGCCACGGGTCGGACTGGGTCGCCTTGAGCGACAGGCTGATGCGTTCCCGGTCGAGGTCGACGTCCAGAACGCGTACTTCGACCTCGTCGCCTACCGAGACCACAGCGGACGGGTGCTCGATGTGCTTCCAGGAGAGCTCCGACACGTGGATCAGGCCGTCCATGCCACCCAGATCGACGAAAGCCCCGAAGTTCACGACTGAAGATACGACACCACGGCGGACCTCGCCAGGCTTGAGGTTCGTGAGGAACTCGTCGCGCTGCTCGCGCTGCGTCTCCTCCAGCCAAGCTCGCCGGGACAGGACGACGTTGTTGCGGTTCTTGTCGAGCTCGATGATCTTGGCGTCGACGGTCCGGCCAATGTAAGGCGCCAGGTCACGGACACGGCGCAACTCGACCAGCGAAGCCGGCAGGAAACCGCGAAGCCCGATGTCGACGATGAGCCCACCCTTGACGACCTCGATGACGGGACCGGACACGATACCGTCCCGCTCCTTGATCGCCTCGATAGTACCCCATGCCCTTTCGTACTGCGCCCGCTTCTTGGAAAGGATGAGGCGGCCCTCCTTGTCCTCCTTCTGCAGGACGAGGGCTTCGATCTTCTCTCCGAGCTTCACGACCTCGCTCGGGTCGACGTCGTGACGGATAGACAGCTCACGCGCGGGTATGACACCCTCGGACTTGAACCCGATGTCGAGAAGGACCTCGTCCTTGTCGACCTTGACCACTGTGCCTTTCACGATGTCGCCGTCCTCGAACTCCACGATCGTCCCTGCGATGGCATCAGCGAGGGAAGTCCCGTCGAGGTCGTCTGCGACGATCTGGCGGGGAGTGTACTCACCTGCTTCGTCGAATGTTCCCATCGGCGTAGAGGTCGTGGCGGTCAAGGAGTCGTCGGACATGGAACTAGAGGCCTTCTTTCGGACAGTTGAGCTCGGGGGCGGGGGCGAATCCCCCATCCCGGGTAGAACATCGACTTTACACCCCCGCCAGGGACTGTTCTCCCGGCGGGGCCAGTCTCATCTCCCGGCGGGGCCAGTCTCAGCGGGTCGCCTCTTGCCGCAGGCTCTCGACTAGGCGACGCTCATTGCCGCGGCACGGTCGGCAGCGACTGCGTCGTAGGACTCGAAGTCCGCTGAGGTATCGTCGGCGTGCTCGAACTCGAGCAGGCCACTTTGGGCCCACTGATTCCTCAAGTAGCCGTCGTTGGCGTCGAGTAGGCCGAGTTTGCGCACATTAGGTACGAGCTTCGAGAAAAACGCCCTCTGAAAGGCGACGAACGGGCCGTGCCCGACTTCTCCCGCAGCCTGGAGCAGGCCGGGCATCACCTCTTCGACGGTAACTCCCATCGTCTCCCAGACTTCAGGGGTGGTGGATCGCATCCGGTTGCGCATGGTGTTGTCGATGAGGAACTCTTGACGCTCCTTCAACTCAGCCGAGCTGAGACCCCGGTACAACTCGTTCAGGCTGACGATGCCGAAGGCCACGTGGCGGGCTTCGTCGGACATGACGTAGCGGAGCAGCTTCGCCAGAAGCGGTTCGGAGGTACGCCGAAGCAGTTCGCCGAACGCCGCCAACGCGAGGCTTTCGATGATTATCTGCATGCCCAGGTAAGCGATGTCCCACCGGCTGTCCTCGAGAAGCCCGAAGATCTGACCTTGCAAGAACGGAGACATCGGGTAGGCGTCGCCTACCTTCTCGTTCAGGTAGCGGGCGAACACCTCGGTGTGACGCGCCTCGTCCATGGTCTGCGTCGCTGCGTAGTACTTGGCGTCAATCCAAGGGACGGTCTCGACGATCTTCGCTGCGGTCATCATCGCACCCTGCTCGCCGTGCATGAACTGGCTTAGCTGGGCCTTTAGCATCTCGACGCGCAGCTGGGTGAACTCTTTCTCGCCCCACTTGGACAGGGGCGAACCGGGGATGGTCGCCGCCCGGCGCGCAAGGCTGAGCACTGGTGGTTCACCGTCGGTCACCCGCTCGGGATCGACGTCGGCCGACCAGTCCAAGTCGGTGACGCTGTTCCACTGCGAGGCGGAAGCCTTGTTGTAAAGGGTCACCAGCTGGGGACGCTCCCGTTCGTAGCGCCACGAGAAGATCCGATCGGCGTGGTCGTGCACGACCCTGACCGCATCGCCGGCCCCAGCACCCACGGGTGCCCCCGAGCCGGCCGCGCCTTCGGGTGCCGGCATTGCTGCCTGCGAAGCTCCAAACCCTTCAGCCATGGCCATCCCCTGTTCAGTCTCGATCAACGCAACACTCGCGTTTACCTAACACTGTAAAGATAGCCGATCTAAGAGCGGTCTACACTTCCGCTGTCGCTACCTCACGTCTTAGCGGAAGCCCAGTTGTCACCCCATGCCAAGTTGACGGTCAAAGGGACGTCCAGTTCCGCCGCTTTGGTCATGGCGTCCGTGACCGTGGAAACAGCGAGACTCTCCTCGTCTGGAGGCACTTCGACTATCACCTCGTCGTGGACTTGCAACACGAGAACGCTCCGCATGCCCTCGGACTCGATCCGCCCGTAGAGGCGCACCAGCGCCACCTTGAAGATGTCCGCTGCCAACCCTTGGATACCGGAGTTCATAGCCTGACGTTCCCCTGCGGCTCGCACCTGGTAACGAGAGGACTGAAGCTCGGGGATGGGCCGTCGCCGCCCGTAAAGCGTCTCGGTGTAACCGCGCTCTCGCGCCTCGGCGACGACCTTGTCCATGTAGGCCCGCACCGCAGGGAAGGCCTTCCAGTAGGCGTCGAGGATCTCGGTAGCTTCGTCAACGGATATCCCGAGCCGTTGGGCCAGACCGTACGCTTCCATCCCGTAGGCGAGCCCGTAGGAGACCATCTTCGCCTTGGAGCGCATCGCCAAGGTCACCTTCTCGCCAGGCACCCCGTAGATCCTCGACGCCGTGACGTTGTGAATGTCGGTTCCGACGCGGAAAGCCTCTACCAACGCCGGCTCCGACGCAAGGTGGGCTATCACCCTCAACTCGACCTGGTTGTAGTCAGCTATCAAAAACCGCCTTCCTTCGCTAGGTATGAAACAGCGGCGCAAACGCCGTCCCTCCTCGCTTCGAACGGGAATGTTGTGCAGGTTCGGCTGGTCCGAGCTCAGCCTGCCGGTACGGGCGACGGTCTGGTTGAAGGTTGCGTGTATTCGACCGTCTGGACCAACCTCGTGCAGCAGCGACTCTCCGTAGGTCGAGCGCAGCTTCTCCACCTCGCGGTATCTAAGCAACGACTCGATGATCGGGTGCTGACCCCGGAGTCGCTCCAAGGTCTGGGCGTCCGTCGAGAAACCGGTCTTGGTCCGCTTCTGGGGGGTCAGCCCGAGGCGCTCGAACAGGACTTGGCGCAGCTGCGGAGTCGAGTTGACGACGAACTCGACCCCAGCGAGCGCTTGGATCTCCTTTTCGAGCCGCCTGGCCTCGTCCGAGAGCTCACCGGCCAGACGCCTTAACTCCGCAACGTCCACGCGGACCCCGACGATCTCCATTCCGGCCAGCACCCTGACCAGCGGGCGTTCCACGTCCTCGTAGAGAGCCCACATTCCCCTCGACTCCAACGCCGAGCGCAGCGGACCAACTGTCGCGGCGACGCCAGCGCAGCGCTGTGCGGCCACGACGGAGGGTTCGGGACTTTGTACCATCAGGTCAAGCTGCCCGCCGGACCCCTGCTCCTGGGAGCCCAGTCGGAGCCCGGCGTAACGCTCGACGAGATCCTCCAACAGGTACTGGTCCCCGGCCGGGTCGACCAGGTAGGCGGCAATCGCCGTGTCCACGTCGAGGTTGGAAAAGATCACCCCTTCCCCCGCCAACGATCTCATCAGAGCTTTCGCGTCGTGAGCGGAGACCGAGGCGCCGCCCGGACCGAGAGCCCCGCCCAGGGCTTCGGCGACGTCAGAGGATCCGAGTGTCGCTCGGTCGATCCACACGGCCTCGACCGGGATCTCGACGCCTACCTCTGCCAGCGCAACTCCTAACAGCTCGGAGCGACCTTCCCGTCCGACCCACGAGCCAGCCAGCGCCAGGCGAGCACCGGCGGCGCCCCAGTCTGTAAGCAGCGTCGACAACTTCTGAGGCGACTCCGGCCGGCGGACCGAAACCTGCACAGAGGCTGGACCTTCGACGCTCGGCGTGTTCGCTCCGGACCCCGCCGGACTGGCCTCGACGAGTCGGTCCCACAGAGTGCGGAACTCGAGGAAGTCGAACAACCTTCTCACCTCGTCAACGTCCCAGCCGCCGAACCTCGCAGCTTCGGCTTCTACGTCCAAAGGAAGGTCTCTTACGAGCACGGTCACGGCCAGGTTCGCCCTGACACGCTCCTGGGCTGCAGCGAGGCTCTCGCGCAGCTTCGGTGTCAGTTCGTCGAGGTGAACGTAAATCCCGTCGAGATCCCCGTAGCTGTTGATCAGTTTCGCTGCGGTCTTCTCACCCACCCCGGAAACGCCGGCGAGGTTGTCGGAGGGGTCGCCCCGAAGCGCTGCGTACTGAGGGTACTTGGAGGGTCTCACACCGGTTCTCAGCTCGATACCGGCCTCGTCGTAGAGTGCGTAGTCAGAAACACCCCTCTTGTTGTACAGGACCTTGACGTGCGGGTCGCTGACTAGCTGGTAGGTGTCGCGGTCCCCTGTGACGATGGTGACGTCGTCACCGCGCTCGGCGGCCTTGGTAGCCAGCGTGGCGATCACGGCGTCCGCCTCGAAGCCCGGGTAGTCGACTATGGGGATTTTCAGCGCTTCGACGACTTGCCGAGCCAGGCCCATCTGCTGGCGAAGAATGTCAGGGGTCTCGGCTCGCCCGGCTTTGTAGCCCTCAAGCATTTTGTGGCGGAAGGTCGGCTCGGGCCTGTCGAAGGTCGCCACGAGCTCGTCAGGATGGTGGTCTTTCACCAAATTGATCAGCATCGACGTGAACCCGTACACAGCGTTGGTCACCTGCCCTGACGCCGTCGCCATGTCGGTCGGAAGAGCGAAGAACGCTCGGTAAAGCAGAGAGTTGCCGTCTATGAGCATCAGCTTGGCCATTGACCTCGATGCTAGGAGAGTGGCGCGGTAGGCCGTGAGTGGCGCGGCCAGCCGCCGAGTACACCGGCGCGCTCGGCGGCGCAGCGACGGTATCCTCGAAGAGTGCCAGAAGGTTTCCATCCGCCCGTCGAGGAGTATCTGGAGGCCATCCACGAGCTCGGCGAAGAGGGGATGGTCATAATCCAAGCTCGACTCGCTGAGCGCTTGGGGCATTCCGCTCCCGCCGTCTCGGAGATGATAAGGCGTCTCCGCTCCGACGGGTACGTGGAGCTGAGAGGACGTTCGCTGTTTCTCACCGAGTCGGGACGCCGCGTCGCCGAGAGCGTCGTACGCAAGCACCGCCTTGCTGAGCGCCTCCTCACAGACATTATCGGCCTGCCCTGGGAGAAAGCCCACCTGGAGGCCGGCCGGTGGGAGCACGTCATCTCAGACGAGGTGGAGCAGCGGATCGTCGAACTTCTGGGCTTTCCGACCACGTGCCCGCACGGCAACCCGATCCCCGGTTCTGGCGAAGTGGAGGACACTAGCGTTTCACTTGCCAGCGCTGCCCAAGGCGAGCGGGTCCGCCTGGCGCGGGTCACAGAACTGGTCGAGCTCGACGAGAGCACGCTCAGCTACCTGTCATCGTACGGGTTCATACCCGGGACAGAAGCGACGGTAGCTTCCAGAGCCCCCGACGGGACCCTGACGCTCGATCTAGGCACCGCTACGATCGCCATCGGTCCATCGCTGACAGCCCAGCTGTTCGTGACGGCTGCCTGAAACCTCGCGGAGCCACGACGGTAGCGGCTAGCGTCTCGAACCGGGGTGAAGTGCGGCTCTTTCCTTCGGCCTAGCGCACGATTCAGGGGCGCTCGCCGGCCGGCGGTCTGAACCCCTGGTTGACCCTCTCGGCGACGTCGAGCATCTTGACCCGCTCTTTCATGGCGGTCTTTTGGATCCACGAGAACGATTCGTGCTCTTTCCAACCCAGGTCGTCCATCAACGCACCTTTAGCTCGGTCCACGGCTTTGCGGACGACCACCTGCTCTTCGAGGGACTTAACCTGCTCGTCGAGCGCTTTCATCTCCGCGAAGCGACCCAGCGCCATCTCGATAGCCGGCAGCAGCTCGCTCTTTTGGAATGGCTTCACGAGGTAGGCTAGAGCACCGGCATCTCTTGCCCGTTCAATGAGGTCCCTCTGGCTGAACGCCGTCAGGATGAGCACCGCACAGAGGTGGTCGGCGTTGATCTGCCTGGCTGCTTCCAGGCCGTCCATGCCCGGCATCTTCACGTCGAGTATCGCCACGTCAGGGCGGTGATTGCGCACCAGTTCGACAGCCTCGTCGCCGCGGCCGGTCTCGGCGACCACTTCGTAGCCCTCTTCCTCCATGATCTCTTTTAGGTCCAAGCGGACGATGGCTTCGTCTTCGGCTAACACGACTTTTACTGCCACGCGAACTCCTTGAAGAAGATTGAGAGAGGTGTGTCCGGCGTCAAGACGCTGACTGTTCCGGCCCGACGAGACGGTCGAGCAGGTCATCCTGGGCAGACTGCAGCTCGGCGACTTCTGCCGCTACCGCCGATCTGCTCCTAGCCATAGCCTTGGCGTGGCGCTCCGCTTCGGCGAACTCACGGTATGCGAGCGGGGTCTCCGACACCAAGGACCGGATGCGAGCCTCGTCGGCCGACTCCGTCATCACCGCGAGTTGCTCATCTATGAGCGCGAGCTCCTCACGTGCGCGCTTGAGGCGTGCTGCAACGTCGAAAAGCTTCCGCTCGATAGATACCCTAGACATTTTCCGACAACTGTACCCCAAGCGGACTTAGAGCTCATCTGACGCCGGAGCGCAACGGGAGCCCGGGTCACTTCGCGACGCGGAACCTTCATGCAGTTCTCAGCTGGATCGGCCAGACTGAATATGTGCATGTCCTGGTAGTCGATGACGAACCTGCTGTCCGCCAAGCGCTTGACCGCGCCCTACGCTTCGAGGGCTACAAGACCGAGCTCGCCGCAGACGGTTCTAGCGCTCTTGCGTCGCACGCCGAACGCCCTGCCGACGCGATAATCCTCGACGTGGCCATGCCCCGCATGGACGGGCTGGAAGTTTGCAGGAGGATCCGTGCTGCCGGCGACACGACGCCGGTGCTCATGCTCACCGCTAGGGCCGCTGTTAACGACCGGGTCGCCGGCCTCGACGCGGGAGCGGACGACTACCTGGTAAAGCCGTTCGCCTTGGAGGAGTTGCTGGCCCGGATAAGGGCTTTGCTACGCCGTAGCGCACCCGCCGAGGAGGACCTGCTCCAGTTCGGCGACCCGTCACTCGACGTCGGAACCCGGGAAGTAAAGCGCGGTGACAGGCTCATCGAGCTGACCAGAACCGAGTTCCTGCTCTTGGAACTTCTGCTCCGCAACGCCAGGCAGGTCCTCACCCGCGAGTTGATCTTCGACCGGGTGTGGGGTTACGACTTCGGCGCCAACTCCAACTCCCTTGAGGTCTACATAGGATACCTCCGCCGCAAGACCGAAGCTGAAGGCGAACCCAGACTCATCCACACGGTGAGAGGAGTCGGATACGTGCTGCGAGAGCCAACCCAAACATGACCGACCGCGACTCCAACCCCTACCAGGAGCTTATGGACCCTTCGGGCTCGGGACAGTCAGCGGTCCCGGTGAAGCCAGGCGTCGACGAATCTGATCGTGCCAGCGGACTTCGTTCCGAGCCACCCCGGGCGGCACCCGAACGGACAGCTGCAAGCATCAAATCAGCGATTCACAAACTCAGCTTCCGCACCCGCCTGGGCTCCGCGGTTGCCCTGGCAGTGGGCTTGACGCTTGCTCTGGCGGCGCTCGGCTCTTACTACACTGTTAAGCACCAGCTTTTCTCCCAGGCCGACCGGTCCCTTCAAGGCGACCTGTCGATCCTCACTTTCTCCCAGGACGGCGTCAACAGCCAAAAAGTCCTCGACGTCTTGAGCCGCACTAACGGTGGCTTCGTCCAGTACATAACATCCACAGGCCAGGTCCTTTACAACAGCCAGGTGGCAACAAGCCCCCTGGCGACGTCGCTTGCCCCGACGAAATCCCAGACGGCGGTGGCGGGCTCCGGTAGCGGCTACCTGATCGACACCGTCAACTACAGGGGAGCCCCTTACCGTGTCATCACCGCTGCGGCGCAGGACCCATTCTTTCCGGGCTTGCACATCGCCGTGCAAGTCACGCTGCCGTTGGCCTCGATATACCACACTCTGTCCACCCTGAGGGTGATCCTTTGGCTGGTAACGGTTTGTGGCGTCGCACTTTCGCTCGGAATCGGGTATCTGGTCGGTTTGGGAGCGTTACGGCCAGTAGCCCGCCTGACAAAAGCGGCGGAGCACGTCGCGGGAACTCAGGACCTTCAATCGACCATACCCGTTACGAGCCACGACGAGTTGGGCCGGCTGGCGACAGCGTTCAACTCGATGCTTGCTGCGCTCGCCTCCTCGCGCCAGCAGCAAGCTCAGCTTATCTCAGACGCTGGTCACGAGTTGAGGACTCCGCTCACGAGCTTGAGGACGAACATCGAAGTGCTTCTACGCGCACCTGACCTGTCCGGTCCCGACCGGGCCGAGCTCACAGCGGACGTTCAAGCACAGATGCAGGAGTTGACGAACCTGGTCGGAGATCTCGTGGATTTGGCCCGTCACGAGGAACGACAGACGGAGCCGATCGAGGTGCGTCTGGACGCGATAGTAGAGCACGCCGTCGAAAGAGCCCAGAGGAGAGCCCCGGGGTTGCGCTTCGACCTTCACGTCACGCCCGGGTCGGTCAAGGCCCAACCGGCTCTTCTGGAGCGTGCTGTGCTGAACGTGCTGGACAACGCTGCCAAGTGGAGCCCTCCGGAGGGAACCGTCGAAGTATGGCTGCAGCGTGGCAGCGTCTGGGCGCTTGACATCCACGACTACGGGCCGGGCATCGCAGACGAGGACATCCCTCACGTCTTCGACCGCTTCTACAGAGCCGCCACGGCTCGCAGCATGCCCGGTTCTGGGCTGGGCCTGGCGATCGTCGCCCAGGTAGTGGCCGACCACGGGGGGACCGTGTCGGTGTCGGTACCGGCGCAGGGCGGGACTCACGTGCATATCGAGCTTCCTACCGTCCCCGAAGACGAGGCCGACCCTGAGACGATCCCCCGGGCCGCCGCCTCTGGCGGACCGGACCACCCATCCTGGGAGCCGCACGCGTCGGAGTCGCCTTCGGCGGCACAAGACGCCGGCAGGCGCCCTTCGGACCAGGAGCGCCGAGCCCCTTCGCAGGACTACGTCGAGATCACCTGAGCCGCAAGCTTCCAGGCGCAGCCTCAGCCGCCGCCGAGTTGTATCGCCTTTACGAGTAGAAGCACGGCGCTGAGAACGAGGTAGCCGCGCAAAGAGAGAATTCCCACTCTTAGGCCAGGTGACCAGCGGACCGGCTTGAGGAGCGCCAACGGCGGCATCCGCCACGAGAGCTTCTCCGTCTGAGTGACCTGAAGCGCCTCGGCCTTGTCCGCACCGTTCTGGCGGCGGCTTGCGACACGCACGGCTACGGCTATGCCGGCGCCGACGACCGCCAGAGCGACAGTCAGGTA
Source organism: Actinomycetes bacterium (assembly GCA_021847945.1). GTDB lineage: Bacteria > Actinomycetota > Acidimicrobiia > Acidimicrobiales > Palsa-688 > JAJZAM01. The sequence goes on from JAJZNG010000001.1 coordinate 18,428, forward strand.
GACGAAAACCGCTGTGACGTCGATATTAGGGAAAAGAGTGGTGGCCATCAAGGTTCCCGACAGGACGAGCAGGACGGCGATGATGATCGACGCTAGTGCGTTGAGCCACGCGGCGTTGACCCAGGGGCCCAGCACTTCACGGTCGTTGCACAACAGCAGCAAGAAGACCGAGGCCGAAGGTAGGAGCAGCCCGGCCAAGGCTTGGACGCTGGTCGTTATAAGCCCCAGAGGCGCCCCAGGGATCAAAACTATGCCCGCTGCCAGGGCGACCATCGCCGTGTAGCTAAGGTAGAACTGCTTCGCGTCTGCGAAGTTCCGGTGAAGGGAGTGGCGGATGCCGAACACGTCGCCGAACGCGTAGCTCGTCGACAGCGTCACGGCCGCAGCGCCGACGATGCTCGCGTCGAAGAGCAGGATCGCGAACAGGTCACCGAGAACCTGACTGTGCTTGGCGAGAAGGTGGGCCACCCCGGCGGCGTTGGTGAAGTTCCCGAACGCCTTGGTGTTCCTCGCTGCGTAGTCGCCGGCGACCATGATGCAAGCCGCCCCCACGACTACCACGATCGACCCCATAACCGTGTCGGCCCGCTCGTAGCTTATGAAGCGTGGGGTTATCCGCTTGTCGACGATGTTGGACTGCTGGAAGAACAGCTGCCAGGGAGCGACGGTCGTCCCGACGATAGCGATGATGAGCAGTACCGAAGCCGACGTGGTACCCCCGTAAATGCCCGGGATGACGAAGTTCCTCCCGATGGCTCCCCACTGAGGGTGCGACAGGAAAAGCAGCGGTACCTGCACGACGCTGATCGCGATGAATATGAACATCGCCCGCTCCCACTTGCGGAAGCTCCCCGACGCCATTATCGCTACTAGCGCTGCTGCGGCGACCGGGACGGCGACATAGTCCGAAATGCCGGCGTAGGACGCAGCCAGGGAGATGCCTATGAACTCGGTGACAATCGTCAGGAAGTTGAGCAGGAACAGGTCGCCGACGCTGAACCAGCCCCAGCCCTTGCCGAAACGCTCGTTGATGAGCCTCGCGTGTCCTACCCCGGTGACAGCCCCCAACCTGACGACCATCTCCTGGTTGACTATCAGGACGGGAATGAGCAGGATCAGAGTCCAAAGAAGACTGGTGTGGTAGTTCTGCCCGGCCTGGGCGTACGTCGAAACGCCGCCCGCGTCGTTGTCCCCGACCATGACGATTAGACCGGGGCCCATGATCGCCGCGAAGGTGAGCAACCGGCGGCCCCAGCTGCGCCGCTCACCGACATCGCCGACGGACACCCGCCCGAAGGCTCCCTCGATGTCGCCGAGGTGGGCTTCGTCCAGCACAGCCGACTGGGGGGCTTGCAGGTGGCGGCCGGCCGGCTCGGGACGTGAATGAGTGGCCGCTCCGGTGCCGTCAGGGCCGTGGGCGGCGGGCATATCTTCCACTGCTTCAGCCCCCGAGCTGAGAGCTCGTCGCCGAGTCCGGGGAAGCGGTCGGAGCGGTCGGATCCCAGTCAGGTCGGGCTGGGGGCTCCCGCCGGCGCCACTCGTCGGGGATGGTCGCCTCAAGGACGTCGTCGACGGTTACCACTCCGAGGGGTCGGGAGTCGCCGTCGACGACCGGAACGGTCATCAGGTTGTAGTCCGCCATCAGCAGCGCCACGTCGACGACGTCCGCCCCTGGAGCCACCCTGACCGGGTCCGATTCGACAACGTCGAGCAGGTGCGCGTCCGGATCGGCGTGCAACAGACCTATAACAGTCACCGTCCCTATTAGACGGCCGTCGACGTCGACGGCGTGCATGGTGATCAGCGCCTCGGGTTGGATGCTGTCGGCGAGGCGTATCCGCCGCAGCGCCTCAGCAACTGTCGCGTCGCCAGGCGCAGAGAGAAAGTCCACTCCCATGATCCCCCCGGCGCTTTTCGCGTTGAACCCTAACAGGGTCAGCACCTTCGTCCGCGTCCCGGCGGGCAGCAGGTCGAGGACCTTCTGGCGGCGGGCCTGCGGTAGCTCGCCGATCGCGTCGGCGGCGTCGTCGGCGCGCATGTGGGCGATGACGTCAGCCACCTCGGCGTCGGTCCTGTCACCGAAGAGCCGGTTGGCTGTGTCAGGGTCGAGCTCTTCGAATACGTCGGCTTCGAGCTCAGGGTCAGCGTGCACGACATCGAGGATCTCCTCCCCCTCGTTTCGAGACGCCTCCTCCAACAGATCGGCGATCTGCGCAGGTTTGAGACGACCCAGCCGGCCGAAACCGGATCGCACACGCAAGCTCTGACTGTGGCCGATCAGAGGCTCGAAGTCCTTCCAGTCCCTGCACGCTTCGCCGCTGCTGCGCCGCACCATTCCGAACAGGCGGGCGGGACGGCGGGTGTCAAGGCACGACACGACCCATCCCTCGCCGCTGGCCCGCATCTCAACGTCCCACGCCCGCACGAGGTCTGCGTCGGTCACGTCGATAAGTCGGTGACCGAGAATGTCACCACGGAGCAGAACCTCGCCGTCGCGACGTTCGAAGCTTCGCAGGTCGACCTTCGTCTCAGCGAGGACGACCGACGCTTCGGACATCTCCGAAACCCGGGCTACCGGAACGAAAACCCGACGGCCACCCACTTTTACCACGAGGCCTTTCATCAAGGGGTAATCCCCGCCGCGCAGCCTCACAACGACGTCGTCGATCTTGCCCACGGGCTCTTTGGAGGGTGACAGCAGCTGGCGGCCCAACATCGCTGACAGATGCACTCCCCCACCTTAGAACAGCCCGCTCCACCTGGAAGCGACGTTCACCTACAGTTCACCGGCTGTTCGCCCGGCGGCAAACCTGTTGGCAGCCCCTTGCTTCAGCACCCGGTCCTGCCACAGGGCCCGGCTTGTCCCGGAGCGTTTGTGATCAATCTGTGATCACGGAGATGCCCAGGCAGCATCCGCACCCGGAGCTCCGACAGGTGGCGGCAGGCACGAACGGTACGCTCATGACCGTGAGTGTGGCATCGACGATCCGTGAGTGTGGCATCGATGATCGAGGTCCGTCCGGAGGTTCGGAGTGGAAAGCCCTGCTTCGTCGGTACGCGGATCACCGTCTGCGACGTGCTCGAGTACCTGGCGGCTGGAATGACCGCGGAGGAGATCGTCGGGGACTTCCCCGACTCGGCCCATGTCACGACGCTGGGTCTAAAAACGGCGACCGTGCTTGAGGTGCTCATCGACCATCACGAAGTGATCGAAGCATTCGAGAACGCCGCCGAGGAAGCCCTCCTGGTTGTGCCTGGGCTGCCAAGGGAGTAGATACTGGGGTCGCGGTGCTGCGGCACCAACCCAAGCGTCTCAGGACACACCGGTTGCTCGTCGGCGCCGGCTGGTCGAGCGAGCGCAACCTCGTGTTCACCGACCCCGCAGGGCGTCCACTCGACCCCGTGTCAGTAGCCAAGATCTGCGACCGTCGGGTAGCCCGGCTCAGGCTCAGACGAGTTCGCTTCCACGACTTCCGACATACGCAACATCGCTCACCTCATCGCGGCCAAGCAGCAGACCCATCATCTTTCAGCTCTCGCCGGGCGTTACCTAACCAGTGCGGATCGATGGGTTTCGGGCAGAGGTTCGTGTCGAACGTCCGGTCTTCCGCTCTGGCCTCCATCTCTGTCGCAGTCACTGCGTGGTGGGCGTCGAGCATCAACAGCAGCACCTCCTCAGCCTTCTCTCTCCACCACCGCTCGGGGCGGGAGATCGCTGGCCGTGCGCCATAGCGGTCGGGGGGAGAGGGCATCCAGTGGGCTTGGGGCGTGAGCACCTGGAGCGGTACTTCGTCCTTGATGACACCTACCGTGGCCTCGTCGTCAAGCGCCGCGACGATCACAACCGGTTTGCTTCGCCCTGCAGCTGACCGACACCCCGGTTCCAGAGCAGCGTTCTCGCCGAGCCGGTGCAGGTGCCCTGGAGGGTGGCCGAGTTCCTCGGCTCCCAGCTCGGGCCCGCTGGGCTATCGCACGTGAAGGGCTACCCCGCCGCGTTGGGTTGGCGACCCGGCACCACCACCCCCACGAGATCCGGGAGGTGTGCGGCTACGGGGACTTCGCCGAGGCAGGAGGCGAGACGAGGGTGTCGCTAGCCGCTAGTGCCCGGTCCACCTCGCAGGGGCCGAGCGTCACCTTCGATCGGACCACAGCCCGGTTGGTTGAGCACAAAGTACTCCCCCCGGCGCGAGCGTCTTGGCTCGTGCGGTCACCGCGGGACTGGAACGGATGCTTGAGGTGGCGGCCGGCGCAGGGGTCTCGACGCTCGAGCGTCTACCGCGGGCTCGCCGTGTCTCAGAAGGATCCCTGACCGCGACGAGGATGTAGGTGCAGTGATGCCGTTTTTCTATCAAGACCGGGTCGTGGATCGGAAGAAGACCACCGTGTACATCGACGAAACCCTGCTGCGGGCGGCGAAGGTAGCCGCGGCGCGCTCCGGCAAGCGAGAGTACGAGGTTTTCGAAGAGGCGTTGGGCAAGCACTTGGGCCTCGCTGAAGCGGTGGAGCGCATCTGGGCTGGGATCAGCCAGCAAAAGGCTCCAAGCGAAGAAGAGGCGACCCGCCTTGCCGGCGAGGAGCTTGCTGCGGTGCGTTCCGAGCGCTCCGGCCGCCGAGCGGGTTGACCGCCGAGGCACCTCGGGTCGTCATCGACCCCAACGCCTGGGTCTCCGGGCTGATCAACCCCTACGGCGCGCCAGGCGACGTGGTGAGGGCCGTCATCGGCGGACGGGTCACCGCCGTGGTGAGCCAGCAGCTACTCAACGAGCGGGCCGGCGTGTTGGCCCGTCCGAAGCTTCGGCGCCCGATAGCCCATCCGCATCCGGACACTTGCCGGCGCTACCCGGTGAAGTGCTGGTAGGCGCCGCCTCGGATACCGACGCGGGGGATGAGCACGACGAGAGACTCGTCGCGAACCTCGCACACGACGCGGTAGCCGCCGACGCGGATACGGCGCCGCCCGGGAGAACCGGTGAGGGTGACTGATCCGGTCGGTCGCGGGTGCGGGCCTAACCGGTCGACGGTGGACAGCATGCGCCGGGGTGCCGAAACGTCGATGCTACGCAGTTCCTTTCGAGCTGAGGCCTTCCACTCGATCGCGTAACTCACGCGCTTGGGTGTTGTACCTCATCGGCGACGAGGTCGCCCCACACCTGCGCGTGGGGCACGTTCGGACCGGGCTCGGCTGTAGCGCGGCGGGCCGCTTCCAGGTCGGCGGCGTCCTCGGCTGCCTCTATGGCCCGGAGCACGTCCACCGGCGCGATCGCCGCCACAGCTCGCCCGTTGCGAGTCAGGACGATACGTTCATCTTTGTACTCCACCCGGTTCACCAGTTGGCCAAGCTGGTCGCGGGCCTCGGTCACACCGATCTCAGACACAGGCCCTACACCACCCGACCTGTACAGGTTGCGGAGTAGTCCGAGTTGAGGACGGGCCCGCCGTAGGCGCCGGGATCGCGATGGGCGGCGATGTGGCCGATCCCGGTCGGGTAGCGGCCCCAGGTAGCTTCGCTGAAAGCTCGTAACGCCGGCTGGGTGTGCCTCCTCGCGGCTGCCGAGAGGCCTGCGATGAGGTGGCCTCCAACGGTTCGGACAGCCGGCGTGCGCTTCGGCATAGCGAGTGTAGGAGACGATGACCTGACGTGCTGGCGGACGACGCGCTCGTTGCCAGCGACAGTCCATGTCCGGCCGTTGTCGTCCCCCAGGCGGTCCGCCTCGTTGGCCGCGAGGGCTTGCGACGCCCGTGCCCAGCCGCGCGCAGCGAGGTCGCTGACCGCCATATCCCAGTCGATGTTCAGCACTGGTTCGCGGAACTTGCCCACGTGCCCATTATCGCATCCCTTCACGTGGCTGTCCGCTGGCCGATCCCTCTGCGGATGCCCTAACTCCTCGGGCGCTCAAGATCTACTCGTAGTGCTCGACCGTTGGGAACGGCTCGTAGAAGTGGTGCAGCATCTGGCGCCACTGCTCGTACTCCGCCGACTCGCGAAAGCCGACCGTGTGGTCTTCCAGCCGGCTCCACTCCACCGGCAGCAGGTAAGTAGTGTCCCGCTCCAGGCACTTCGACAGGGTCAGCCCCACGAAGCCAGGCACGGCGGCGATGATCGCCTTGGCCTGTGCGAAGGCGGCAACGAAGTCGTCATCCTGCCCGGGCTTAACCGATTGCACCGCGTGTTCGAGAACCATCCCCAGATGAGTGCAGCCGTGACCGCGCAGCGATCGCTGAGCGGTCAACGATCGGCTGCTGCGACGCTCGGACGTCTTTTCTGCGTCGTCAAACCAAGGAGCCCCCTCGTAAGTGCGGTGGTTCCTGCCAAGCCGCGAAAGCAAGGACTACGAAACTTGCCCCTCACACGATGGCAGATATCCGAACGTGATCATAGAACTTCCTCCTAGTCACCCTCTCTCCCCTCTGTGACGTTAGGGGATGCCTAGCCGGGACGCCCGTCTACATTTGGTCTACACTTGATGTATGGCTTCCGCAGACACCACCACCGTTCGTGTGCGCCGCCCAGACTCCGAGCGCCTGCAGTCCCTGGCCAGGGCCCGACAGACTGCC
>JAJZNG010000125.1 GCA_021847945.1 Actinomycetes bacterium
CCGTCTGGGCCGGTGCCATTGGGGCCGGTGCCGCCCGAGGAGGACTCGGAGCCACTCGACGAGGGTTCCCCACCCGCCCGGAGGGCCGTGCACGCCCGCTCCCAGGGGCGGGTAGGGGCGTTAATCCCGGCAGCGGCCGGCGCCGTCGTGGTCGTAGCTGCGATAGTCGTGGCGCTGACCGTCGCGGCACCTTCTTCGAAGCCCGGCGGCGCCCCTGTGACGTCGTCGAAGGGCCCGGCGCCGAAGGGGTCCGCCGTAGCTCCGCTGACGTCTGCCCCTACTACTACGACGCCATCTCCGACGACCACCGTCGTCGGTGCAGTGACTCAGACCGCTTCGGGCTACCAGTATCAGGTGGCCGGCACGGACGTATCCGCAGTGCTCTCCGCGTCGGGCCCGTGCTGGTTGGAAGTTCGGGGCGGATCTGCGAGCGGTCCCGCCTTGTTCGAAGCCACGCTGACCCCGGGATCCACCAAGTCGTTCAGTTCCCCTGGGGGCTTGTGGCTGCGCCTGGGTGCTCCCGGCTCGGTTCGACTCAGTTTGCAAGGCTCTGACGTAGTCCTTCCCCCCGTCGGAGGGCCCTACGACATCACAGTGATCACTTCGCCTACCGGCTGAAAGGGTTTCTGAATGGCACACCTTTTCGCATGTTTGGAAGCTATTTGCCGTAATTCAGGGTGACCATGACTTCCACCGAAGCAAAACGGTGTGGACCTCGCAGGCGGTGTGGGAATGCTCGTCGATGCCAGCGGCAACCCTGCCAGGGCAGAGCTGGACTCGACCTGGATCCAAGACGCGCTGCTCGAGCTCATCGAATCAGAACCTGAAGCGACGGTGACAGCGTTGAGCTGTGAGGTGCCGCCCAGCATGGTGAAGCTTCCGGCCGGGCTCGTCGACGACGCAAGGCTGTGCCCGACCCGTGAGGTCCCGCTCATAGGGCTCATATCCCCCTCTCACCAGGGAGCCGTGATCAGAGCATGGTGGCGGGCCCGCTCGATGGGAATCGCGAGCGCTCGGGTTCGGATGCTGTCGGGGGACGACATCAAAGTCGTGCACCTGTTCGACCTGAGGGAACCCTACGGGGTTGTCGTGGTGGTCGGGTCCCCCGAACGCCACAGCAAGTTCGAGGACGCGAAGAATGCGTCGTCGGGAGTCGCGGACGGGCAGAGAGTCGCGCGCTTCGGCCGGCTCGTCAAAAACGCCTCGTCTGTGATCCTCGACGTCGACCAGGGGACTGAGGCGCTCCTAGGTTGGGGCAGAGAGGAGCTCGTAGGAACACGGACCCTCGACTACGTGCATCCAGACGACCGCGACTCTGCGATCTCGGGTTGGATGCAAATGCTCGCCCAAGGCGGAGTCCACCGACCGTGCCGTTCCCGCTACCGCCGCCGGGACGGAGGGTGGCTGTGGCTGGAAGTGACCAACGACAATCGTCTCGCCGATCCTATGCACGGCGACGTGTTCACCTACATGGTCGACGTGACCGACGAGGAACTCGCCGTGCGCGACCTCCACGCACGCCAGCAGCTTCTAGAGCAGGTGACCGAGTCGCTGCCTGTAGGCGTGTTCCACGTCGACCTTGACGGCGTCGTCATCTACGCGAACACGCAGATGGTAGAGATGACGGGCATTAGACCCGGTGGTCGACTTCAAGAGTGGAGGTCGCCGGAATCCTCCACCTACCACCGAGAGATTCATAAGGCGTTGGCGTCGGCTGCTAGCGGCCAGGAAGCAAACACCGTCATAGAAGTGTCCGCTGGGCGCACGTCCCAGACGTTCTACTCTTTGCGCGCACGACCCTTACAGGGCAGGAACAGCGACATTAGCGGTGTCACAGGCTCCCTCGCCGACGTTACAGCCGACGTGCGCCGTCTGCGCCAGTTGGAGGTTCGCGCCGCAACCGACTCACTGACCGGATGCCTCAACAGGAGCGCTGTGCTCGACCAAGTCCAAGAGGCACTCGACGCCCTCGGTGGGAGCAACCCAAACAACGGTGTCGCAGTGATGTTCGTGGACATCGACGGGATGAAGCAGATCAACGACGAGCTCGGTCATCCAACAGGCGACGCAGTGCTCGTCGAGGTGGGGAGGCGTCTAAGGGAATCCCTGCGCAGCTGTGACTCCGTCGGTCGCTTCGGTGGCGACGAGTTCCTTGTCGTGACACCCGGGCTTGGGAGCAACTCTTACGCACTGCTCTTGGCGAACCACGTGGTGCTGCGTATCTCGGGCACCTACAACCTCGGGCCGGCCGTCGTGCCGGTACGGGCAAGTTTGGGAGTCGCGTGGACCTCGGAACCCGGTTGCGACGCCGAGGCGCTCGTGGGTATGGCAGACCGAGCCATGTACACCTCGAAGCGGGACGGGCTCGGCGAGCCCGTCATGGTCAGCTAGCTGCGTCTAGGTCCGCCCGGTTGAACGTCGCGTAGGCACAAAACGGAGTCTGCGCCGGGAACGCTGCGCCTGCGACCGGAGCCACTCCTCGGCTTCATCGCCGAGCGTTGGCGGAGGTTGGCTCGACACGGGAGGCTCCCCGCTTAGACGGTGGAAGACCATGAGCAGCACCGGGACGCACACAAGCCCGGCGGCGAGATAGGCGACCCCCACGGCCTCCATCATAGGACCGACCGGCTGTTAGACCACATCCGGCCGCGCTCCAGGCCACAGGCGAGGCAGGTCGCGTCCCCGCCGCGTTGGCGCCAAGGGTTTTCAGACGTCCGCAGGCGGGACGAGGAACCTTCCGACCAGCGGCAACTCCCAGAAAGACTCCGCACGCGCTATGGCAACCGCCACGTCGATGAGATGCTCCGGGGCGTCGTAGACGGCGTAGCGGGCGAGCCAGTCGGGGTCGAACTTGGCGTTGAACTTCCACAGGGACTCGATCTGCATCTGCCCTCCAAGGTGTTTCAGCGCCTGAGCCTGGAGTTTCGTTCGAAGTCCCTGCCCGGCCTCGCCTGCAAGGACTGCTCTCATGGTCGCGAAGTTGAGGCCTAGTCCCCGCATCGAGCGGGCTTTGAGCTCGCGTACCGTCTCCACCACGGCGAAGTCGATGAGGCCGTTCGGATGCTCGCCGTCGTCGCGTCGCATCAGGTCCAGCGAGAAACCTTCGATGCCCGGGGCGGGCACGAACTGGCAGAAAGCCACCGGTCGCGCTGGTCCAGACTCGCCGGCCGGGGCGTGAACGACCGTCATCAGCAGCCCACGGTCGTGGGGGTCGAACACCCTTCCCAGGGTCATCGAGAAGCCCCGTTCGACGTCCCCCCTGCGGGACTTGGTCATCACCACGGACAAGCCCTCCTGCAGTTGTGCTCCAAGCTCGCAAGGGTCGTGGAAAGTGGCCGTGTAGCCGTACTTGGCCACCCGGTTTACGGCTTGGCGTAGGCTCTTGTGCCGGCCCCCTTCGAGACTGAAACGCTCTACATCGACCACCGCCTCGTCCCCTACGTAGATGTCGCGCATGCCAGTCGAGCGGTAGATGGGAAGCCATTCGGCGCCGGCCCCCAAACCTCCGAGAGCCCAGCCGCGGCTGTCGACGTAGCGTCGAAAGCGGTGCCACGCCTCTTCCCGCTCGGCCGCCGGGCCTATCGGGTCGGGAGAGACCAGGCACACGGATCCGTAGACGGCGTGCGCTACGAGAGTGTCGCCCCACAAGAAGAAGCTCTTGTCGGGCCGTAGCGCAAAGTAGTCGAGTGTGCCCGACCCGTGACGTTCGACGACGTCACGGGCGAGTGAAAGCCCTTCGGGACCGGAGACGACCATCCCGTCAGCGGATGCTCCAACCCTGCCGGCGAAGGCGACCTCGTCGGAGAGGTACGGGCCATGTGGTGAAGGAGTGGCAGCGGGCGGCCCGGCCAGCGGTGGAACGGAGGGGGCGCTTACGTTGCGATGAGCGCCGGCGGCGAGCCCTCGGCGAGCCACCACGGGGCGGAAAGCGACGACCAGAGCGGCTACGAGAAGCCCGGCAGTCGCCGTGAGCATCGCTGGTGATAGGAAGGTCTCGATCCTCGGCGGAAGGGTCACAGCCGAACTTCCGACCATCCGAGCGAGAGCCGCTTCAAAAGCGTGAGGCCATGACACGGTCGGGTTCAGAGAGTTTCGTGCGTGATCGAGGGCGGTGGAAAGCTCCACGGCCAGGGTCCCGGCGGCCAGTACGAGCCCGCCAGCGACAGCCACGGTAGCCATTCCCCGTCCGGCCGCCAGCACGTCGGATTGGGCGCGAAACGACTCTCTGTAGACGTACAGCAGCCCAGCCGATACGAGCGCTACGGTCACCTCGCCTACGTCTATACCTTTGATCAGGTGAAGTATCGCCACGCCGACAAGCAGCAGTTCGCAGACGACCCAGGCTCTGCGCTGACCTCGCCGAACGCTCCTGGCGATCACGATCAGGCCCACCCCCAAAAAGGCCGCCCCGGCGGCGGCCACCTCGGGGACTATCAGCGGGAAAAGGTTACGGATGAATGTCAGCCTGTCCGCAGCAGGGTCCGACATCGCCGAGATCAAAGATCCGAAGCCGACCGCCATGAGAAGCAGCGCGGCGAGCCTTCGCACCCGCCGGTCGCGCCTCTCGGCTGAACGCCTAGGCGGCCACGAGTCGCCCTGCGGGAACCGGGCCACCAAGCTTGGGAAGCCTTCGGGAGACGAGGGCCTCTCGGCACGATTCGCGACGATCCTCTCTAGAAGAGTTGAACCGGGAAGGTCCCTGCAGGAATGCGACAGGCTGATCGACGGGCCTGTCTCGTCGCTTCGCAGCTCCAACCAGGACACCACTGACCTGGACAGGAAAGGCGCCGGCAGGCCGATCCCGGGAAGTCGGCTCGGGTACCCCGAGACGACCTCGGCGAGCGCTCCTGCGTTGGCGTAGAACCCGCTTCCGAGGTTCGTCAGCTCTGCCCGGCACGTGTGGCCGGTTATGAGACCCCAGTAGCCGTCGCCTATGAGAGCACGCGCCGCGGAGCGAGCACGGGCGTTAGGGTCGCTAACAGCGCCGTCCTCGACGGCGAGAGCGCCTAAAGCACGGTTGGTGGTCCTAATAGCGGCCGTGGCCATGCCAAACAGCAGGATCAACTCCACCGCGACGGCTACCGCGAAAAGGCCGAAGCGGGTGTCCAACCCGCCGTTGCGAGCGGAGCTGAGCAATGCTGCGGGGACCCGCAGAGCAAACGCAGCCACGAAAGCCGCGACTATCAGCCAACCGGCGTGCACGAGGCGCCTGTAGACCAGCCGCGACACCACGAACCTCGACAGCGAGCCCACGTCGTCGAGCCGCTCAAGTCCGCTGAGCCATCCCGGGGAGTCCCTGCGCGAGAAAAGATGGCGGCGCCCCGAAGCGGTTCTCGCTCGCAGCGCCGGCACCACCAGAGCGCGTACGTGGCTAGCGTAGGGCGAGTCGAGGCTGTTGCGCGGGTCCGAAGGCGCGCTCAGCGGGTCGAAGGTTCTACCCGACTCGACCCGGACTGTTCGAACCCCGTCGCCGTCGCGCACGTGCAAGTTCGCCGCAAGGGCGATCTCAGCGCGCAGAGCCGATACCACTACCTCGCGGTAGCCGGCGTCGGCGGCCAGAGGGGAGTCGCGGTCTCCCGCGAGGACTACCACCCTCCGCAAGTCACCTCCGGCGTAGGAGTTGATGGCATCTTGAAGCGCCGGGTGTGAGCCCAGCGCCGAAGAAGGGTCGTCTGGCGAGTCGAGCAGGTTGCCTGCGATCACCAGCGCACCGGGAGAGGCCTCGCCCGCGATCTTCCGTGCCAGCAGGGCTATGCGCTCCTGGTCGCTCGGTGCTGGGGAGCGTGAGAGCCTGATATCGGAGACGATCAGGGCTTGCGTACCTGTGGGGAGGTCTATGTCGACTAGGTCGGGTATCTCGTCCGCAAGGGCCAACGCAAGTGAAAATGCTACTACCGTCGTGGGGTGTCCGACCGTCACCTGACCAACAGCGGCGGCCCCAACCGAAACTGGACTTGGAGCCAACCGGGTGTGATCCCTGGACGAGCCGTCATCTTCGACGTCGACGGGGTGCTGTCCGACGCCGCAAGCCGTCAGCACTACCTCGAAGGCGGACGGCGGGACTGGGAGGCCTTCTTCGACGCGTGCGGGGACGATCCCCTGATAGGCGAGGTAGCTCGACTACTGGAACTGCTCGACCCAGAACTGGTGATAGTGCTTCTCACTGCGAGGCCCATGTGGGTGTCCCCCCAAACACTGGCGTGGCTGGCACGCTACAAGCTGCGATGGGACCTGCTGGTCATGCGCGACCGTGGGGACTACGACACTGCACCCGACTTCAAGCGACGATCAGTCCGGGCGCTTCGCGACTTCGGGTTCGTCCCTCTTCTGGCCTTCGAGGACGACAGGCGTAACGTGGAGATGTTCCACGAAGAGGGCATCCCGGCGGTCTACATCCATTCCGGCTACTACGACTGAAATCTTCGCGTCTTTTCACCTTCTTGGGCCACCATGATCTTCATGTACAGAAACGCTGTGAAGACCACGGTCATACTGACCCTGCTAGCCGTGCTGTGCGTCGGGGTGGGGAGCTTCTTCGGTTCGGCAGGACTAGTCATCGGCCTGGTCATCGGGCTTGCATTCACCGGGGGGTCGTACTGGTTCTCCGACTCGATCGCGATAAGAGCCTCCCGTGCGGTTCCCGTGTCCGAAGCCGAGATGCCGCAGTACTACGCGGTCGTGCGGGACCTGTGCAGCCGTGCCAAGATGCCCATGCCACGCCTGTACGTAACGCCAGACCGCCAGCCGAACGCTTTCGCCACGGGACGCAACCCTAACCACGCGGCTGTCGCTGTCACAGCTGGCATCCTCGACATATGCACCTGGGATGAGATGCGGGGGGTGCTCGCCCACGAACTGTCCCATGTCGGCAACAGGGACATTCTCATATCGTCTGTGGCTGCGACGATAGCTATGGCGGTTACACTTCTCGCTCGGATGGCGGCATGGGGCGGATTGTTCTTCGGCGGGTTCGGCAACCGCCGGGACGAAGGAGAGAACATCTTGGAGCTACTGGCGATGCTGATCCTCGCGCCTCTAGCCGCGACCCTCTTACAACTGGCCCTGTCTAGGAGCAGGGAGTTCGAAGCGGACCGCTCCGGGGCGAAGCTGATCGGTGACGGCGAACCGCTGGCGCGGGCCTTAGCCAAGCTCGACGCAGCGAGCCGGCAGATACCAATGCCCTATGTGCGACGTGAGATGGCCGGAATGTACATTGTCAACCCGCTCGCGGGGATGAACGTCTCTATGAAGCGGCTGTTCTCCGATCATCCACCGACCGAGGAACGCATCGCACGCCTTAGGTCGCGGACTTGGAGCAAATAGACCCCGAAAGGGCCAACCCCGAAACGGTCAATCCCTGAAGTTCTCGAACTGCAGTGGTACCGGAAAGTCCTGCTCCTTCAGCCCGGCGATGACCGCCTGAAGGTCGTCCCGCTTTTTCGCTGTCACCCGTACCTGCTCGCCTTGGGTCGTCGAGGACACACCCTTCGGTCCGCTGTCTTTGATCCACCGGTTGATCGCCTTGGCATTGTCGGCTGACAGGCCCGACTTGATCAGCACCGTCTGACGGGCCGTTCCCTTGGAAGCCTCCTCGACTTTTTGAACTTCGAGGCACTTAAGCGACACCTGGCGCTTGACGAGTTTCTCCTCGACGACTTGCAGCACGGCTCTCAGACGGTCCTCGGTCGCCGAGTGGAGCCGAAGCTCCATCCCGGATAGCTCAACGGATGAGTCGGTACCTTTGAAGTCGAAGCGGGTTGACAGCTCGCGTTGCGCCTGATCTACGGCGTTGCGAACTTCCTGCATGTCGACCTGGGACACTATGTCGAAGGTGGGCATGTTCCTACGCTAACCGATGGCTCCCTTATAGTCCTGTCGTGGATCTTCTGCCTTTCCTCGACGGCCGCCACGCGGCCTGTGAAGTGTCGAACCCGGCGCTCACCGTAGCCGGTCGGTCGCTGCACGCCGAGGAGCTCACTGCGGCCGCAGCGGCTGTGGCAGCCCAGGTCGAGGGCGCCCCGGCTGTCGGGGTTTACGCAGACGCGTCGCTCGAAACGGTGGTGGCGGTGGTCGGAGCGCTCATGGCCGGAGTGCCGTTAGTGCCCTTGGCCCCCGACGCTGGGCCGCTGGAGGCTAACCACATAAAGCGCGACAGCTCTATAGAAGTGGTTCTCAACACTGAGCAGTACCCCGTGGACGTTGCGGCGCGGACGGATTTCAAGCCACGTCACACCTTGGAGCCCTCCAGGACGGCGCTGGTGCTATACACCAGCGGGACCACCGGTCTTCCAAAGGGCGTTGTGCTGAGCGCTTCAGCCGTCGCCACGGACTTGGACCTTCTCGCCGACGCGTGGGGCTGGACTTCCGGTGACGTCCTAGCTCACGGCCTGCCGCTGTTCCACGTTCACGGTCTCGTCCTCGGGGTGATCGGAGCCTTGAGGGTTGGCAGCCCCCTGGTTCACACCGGCCGTCCCGACCCCGATGGCTATGCGAAGGCCGTAGAAGAAGGGGGTGCGACTATGCTCTTCGGGGTTCCGACAGTCTGGTCCCGGGTGGCTGCGTCCGCGCCGGCAGCGCGAAGCCTCAAAGGCGCGCGTCTGCTGGTCTCGGGTAGCGCAGGCTTGCCTGTCCCAGTGTTCGAGAAGCTGCGGATGGCGTGCGGGCAGGGCCCACTAGAGCGCTACGGCATGACCGAAACGCTCATTACCGTGAGCGGTCGCTACACAGAGCCGAGGCGGCCGGGTTGGGTCGGCCGTTGTCTCCCCGGGGTTCGTAGTCGTGTGGTGGACGACGACGGATCCGAGCTGCCCCGCGACGGGGAGAGTGTGGGTGAGCTAGAAGTGGTAACCCCGACCATCATGGACCGTTACCTGAATCTCCCCGAGGCCACCGCCGGTTGCTTCGCCGAGGACGGCTGGTTCAGGACCGGGGACGTGGCGAGCATCGACGGCGAAGGATGGCATCGCATAGTAGGCCGCCGGTCCGTGGACCTGATCAAATCCGGCGGGTACAGAATCGGCGCCGGGGAGGTCGAGTCCGCGCTGCTCGCGCATCCGGCTGTCAAAGAGGCCGCCGTCGTCGGAGAGGCCGACCCGGATCTGGGTCAGGTTGTAGTCGCTTACGTGGTAGCAGACACGGCGGTGAGTACGAGCGAGCTTTCGGACTTCGTCGCAGGCTTATTGTCTGTGCACAAGCGGCCGCGGCGGGTGGAGATGAGAGACGCACTTCCCCGCAACGCTATGGGCAAAGTCCAAAAGGCCCGGCTCGGCGAGCGATGACGCACAACGAGCCGGCGCACAACGAGCCGGGCCGCCGGCCTTAGCGCTGTTTGGACTAGGGCCGGCACCTCTCAGCTGAGGCGGGCGAACGAAGGAGGGCGTTTCTGCAAAAACGAACTGACGCCTTCTTTGAAATCGCCACGCGTGAAGCTTTCGCTCATCAGCTGGAGAGCTTCGCGCTCTGCGCCGGCCAGCGATGTCGTCAGATGGCTGTAAACCTGTCGTTTCATCACGGCGATCGACGCCGGCGAGCAGCGGGCGGCCAAATCTTTGACGTACTCCACGGCGTAGGTGAGCACCTGATCGGCGGGCAGGGCCTTTTGCACCAAGCCCATCGAAGCTGCCTCTGTGCCCGACACCCGCCGTGACGAGAACAGAAGATCCATGGCGTCACCCGCTCCGATCTGACGAGTCAGGAGCCACGACAAACCCCACTCGGCCACTAGTCCGCGTTGTGCGAAGGCGGTTAGCAGCGGAGCGTCCTCGGCCATGAAGCGGATGTCGCAGGACAGGGCTATCGGCACAGCCATACCGGCTATCGGACCGTTGATAGCGGCGACGACAGGCTTGCGCAGACCCATCAGCCACGTGTAGGTCCCGCTGAAGTCCTCTGGGAGGTCTTCCAAGAGCTCCGCCGGAACATCCACGTCGGAGTTGTCAGTGTCAATCGTCCCACCGTCGCTGAGCGTTGCCAGGTTGCGCATGTCCGCTCCGGCACAGAAAGCCCTTCCTGCTCCGGTGACGACGATACCGACGACGGCTGGGTCGCGCTCGGCTTGGTAGACGGCGTGGCGGAACTCGGCCGCCATGCGCTGCGTCCACGCATTGAGGGACTCAGGGCGGTCGAGTGTGACTGTCGCCACTGGATCGTCGACGTTGTAGATGATCTCGCTGTACATCCCTCTATCATGACCTCCTAGAGCGAGGCACGCCACGATATCGACATGGGGTCGTCCGCTCGGGCTGGCGGCGCTCTGGGATGTAGGCTATGATTTGGGCTGTTAGGGTCGGTGCCCGAGTGGCCAAAGGGAGCAGACTGTAAATCTGCCGGCGTAGCCTACGGTGGTTCGAATCCGCCCCGGCCCACAGCAAAGCCCCAGAAGGATGTCCCTCTGGGGCTTTGACTTTTCTAAATGTCAGCCTATTCTCAGCCCTGTCCCGCTGACGCTGAAAACCCTGTCAGGCGGGGCTGAGAACTACGCGGGGCTGAGAACTACTTGGCTGGCTGCTTGCGAGTCCGGGCGACTGCTTTGCCCGCCGCCTTGGGCGCGGTCTTGGAGGGAGCGTTCGACGGTGACTTGGCAGCCGGCTTGGCGGTCGACTTGACCGGACCTTTACGTGCTGACTTGGCTACGGCGGTCGCCTTCGATGCGGCGCGAGGCTTGGGCGACTCGGCGACGGTCTCGACTGCTGGCTCGGGCACATCAGAGGCCCCCGCCGCCGACTTCGCAAGCCGGCTGGCTCGCCCGTCCGAAAGGGTGTAGTCCTCGACGACTATGTCCTCCCCGAGGAGGCTCTTTAGCGAGCGCAAGGTCGCACCCTTGGCGCGTGGTTCGTCGAATATCTTTGATCCGAGAAGCTCAGTCCCGCTCGTGCCGACGAGCGAAATACGGCTGCCGCCTTTGCTGGCGGTCACGACAAGTTTGGCTGCCAAGGTGACTCCTGTGTAGTCCGGGGAAGTTGCGCCGTCATAATATCACCAAATAGCAACAAGAGGAGCTCATTTGCGCTTCTGCGCGTTCGTATAGGCCGTAAATCCGCTCAGATGACGTCTGACGCGATTCAGGCGAAGCGTGCCTCCAGTCGATTGGTATCTCCCGTGGCGGCGAAAAGTGTCATTTCGTAGTCGATCTGACACCATTGGCGTTACCGACAGCAGCACAAACCAAGAGGAAGAATCAGCTGATTGACATCAGCATCTTCTCGACCGTCTCTATTGGATATCCATCCGCAGCGGCTCTCTCAGGGTCAGAAAGGCAATAGGCCAATCCAGCGGCCACGAGCTTGAGGCCCGCCCGGTCCACCGCCTTGGAGATCGCTGCCAGCTGTGTGACCACATCCCTGCACTCGCGGCCTTCGCTGAGCATCCGCTCGACTCCTTGGACCTGCCCACCGATCCGCCGCAGGCGCTTACGAACGTCGTCTAGAACTTCTTGGGGAATATCCACCACCAAAGTATACCCCACCGGGTATCTACTTTTCCTGTTATGATACCCCCCTGGGTACCACAACCCAGGTCTTGCGTGCGCCGGCGACGGACGGTGCCGGTAAGGCAGAGCAACCCTAACTCCAGGAGAAGATGCATGCTGACTGATACGCCACACGGTGCCAACGACTCTGTGGGCGACGAGAACCGCTCAGGGGGCCACGGCGCCTCTGGCGGTGGCGGTGCCGCAG
The DNA here is from genome assembly GCA_021847945.1 of Actinomycetes bacterium. Lineage (GTDB taxonomy): Bacteria > Actinomycetota > Acidimicrobiia > Acidimicrobiales > Palsa-688 > JAJZAM01. The sequence continues at coordinate 11,676 of JAJZNG010000125.1, forward strand.
GTTCGCACGGGTACGGGCTAATGGCGAGACTCGGAGCTTGGACAGGAGGCCATCTGAGGGCCGTTCTGGCCGTATGGCTGGTCGTGCTTGTCGGGTTCGGCTTCTTTGCGCCATCGGTCGAGTCCTCTCTCGCCGGCGCGGGATGGCAGGACTCGACGAGCCAGTCCGTCGCAGCCCGAAACGTGATCGACAAGTACTTCGCTGGCCTTGGAGCAACCGCTCTTCAGGTTGTGGTCGTGGATCACAGCGCTCCTATAGCCTCCGACGCCGCGGGTCAGACGGCCGTCGCTCGTGCGGAGGCCCTTCTGCGCTCTAACCGGGACGTTTCCACCGTCGTAGGTCCCTCTCCCGGGCTGTCGCTCTCTGCGGATGGAAGAACAGCCATAATCACGGCTGGGGCGGCTGCCGGGCCGAACACCATGGTGAAAGCGGCTGAGGCTCTCTCGGGGCCGATCGGGCGACTCGGGTCAAGCCGTGTCAGCGTTACCCTGACCGGCGACAGTGCGCTGTGGGCCAACTTCAACTCGGCCAACCATTCAGCGATGATGCGTTCGGAGATGCTCTCCTGGCCGGTCACGTTGGCGATACTCGCAATAGCCTTCGGGAGCATCGTTGCGGCAGGACTTCCTTTGATGTTGACAATGGCTGGACTATTGGTCGCAGCTGGTGCCCTGGTATTGGCCAACCACCTTGCGCCGGTGTCCATATGGGCCTTGAACTTCGCCTTGATGTTCGCGCTCGCGCTCGGTATCGACTATGCACTATTTCTAGTGGTCCGCTTTAGGGCAGCTCTGCACCGTCGCGCTGCGATGCCCGGCGACAGAGCGACATCTGTCGCCGCCGTCGCAGAGACCATGGCTACAGCCGGTAAGGCCGTTGCCTTCTCGGCCCTGACCGTTCTTGGGTCTCTCGCTGCGATACTGATCGTCCCCAGCCCCGCCTTCCGCTCAATGGCTCTTGGGATCATGCTGTCGGTGATAGCAGTCCTTGCTGCGACGCTCACGCTGTTACCAGCAGTTCTCGGTGCGCTGGGCACCAAGGTCAACTCCGGTAGGATTCGGCTGCGACGCCGTGGGTCCGCTCGGAGCGACGAGAACTCCACCGGGCCCGCCCACCCGCACGGACACAGCTTCGAGGTCAAGCTCCACGGATGGGGCCGAGCCCTGTGGGCACATCCTTGGCGGGCCGCAGTTGCTGGACTCGTCGTGTTGATCGCAGCTGCTGTACCCGTGATCGGGCTCAGGACGTCGATGCCGTCAATAACCATCATCCCTTCCTCAGCGAACGCCCGAGTCGGCTACAACCAGGTTGTGGCGGCTTTCGGTCCTGGCGCACCGGGAACACTTCAAGTGGTCGTCCCAGCGTCAGCCAACAAGGTTGCAGTTGCCACTTTGGAGCACCTCCACGGTGTCGCCGGTGTCGTCGCCGGTCCCACGTCGCATGGGTACACACTTGACAACGTGGTTCCTTCAAGCGGTCCCTCGGCACCCGAGACGGGTGCCACCATCACCTCTATGAGGGGCGTCCTGCCCGCCGGTAGTCTAGTAGGTGGGGCTGCAGCAGAGAACTTCGATCTCCAGCACGCCCTTTCGAGCAGGACGCCGCTAGTTCTGTCGATCCTCGCAGTAATGGGATTCCTGCTTCTTCTGCTCGCACTCGGAGCGCCACTCGTCGCCGCAGCGGGCGTTGCCGTGACGGCACTGTCGGTGGCCGGAGCGTTCGGAGTGGCACGTCTCATCTTCCAAGACGGCTACCTCTCGGGTCTCCTCGGGTTCACCCCGCAGGGCTTTGTCGACGCGTGGGGTCCGCTGTTCTTCGGGGCAATGGTCTTCGGCGTGTCGATGGACTACACGCTGTTCCTCCTATCCGCAGCGAAGGAGCGCTACGAAACTCACACCGACCCTGAACACGCAATGGTCGGAGCGGTAGGGACGTCAGGGCGTGTGGTCGTTTCCGCCGCCGCCGTGATGATCGCCGTGTTCCTGACGTTCGCGTTGTCGGGGCCTCTCGCCCCGAAAGAGATGGGAGTGATACTCGCTACCGCCGTAGCGCTGGACGCGTTCGTCGTGCGGATGGTGCTCCTGCCTGTGGTGCTGCGTCTGGGTGGCCACAAGGCATGGCATCGTCCAAGCTGGCTTGCTCGCATCGTCCCTCACGTGAAGTTCTCGCACTGAGAACTTCAGGCACTGGGAACTTCACGCACTGGGAAGTGGCCGGCTGGGAAGTGGCCGGCTGGGAACTTCACGCACTGGGAAGGGACGTACTGGTAAGTGGCCGGCGAAAGCCCTCGCGGCTGAGGTGCTTCAACCTTCGAAGGTGCCATGTCTGCCGGCCCCGGAAGCAAAACGGCTGGCCCCTTGCTGGGCCCCCGCCGACAATGACTTCCTGCCCAGCGTGAACTCGAAGGCCATGGCGTCGGGTTCGGAGTGGCCATCTTGGTGGTGCAAGGACTGGAGGTCGTTTCGCAGGCACGTCTGTGGGAAGTCGCAGAGCTGGCGTGCAAGCTCCTGGGCTGCCTTCAAAGTCGTTCCGGGTGGGACGACCCTATTGGCCAGGCCGAACTGGGCGGCTTCGGCGGCGTCGACGGGTCTGCCCGTGAGGATCATGTCTGCAGCCCGGCTGGTGCCTATAAGCCTCGGCAGTCTCACGGTGCCCCCGTCGATCAGAGGTACGCCCCAGCGACGGCAGAATACTCCGAACACGGCGTCTTCGGCTACGACGCGAAGGTCGCACCAGATGGCGAGCTCGAGACCTCCAGCGACGGCGTAGCCTTCGACGGCCGCTATGACCGGCTTTGAGAGGGTCATCCTGGTCGGTCCCATCGGCGCGTGGCCTGACGACCGTACCCGGTTAGCCCGATTTGTACCGATTGCCTTCAAGTCTGCCCCGGCACAGAACGAGCCTCCCTCCCCGTAGAGGACGGCGACCGACGCACCGCCGTCTGCTTCGAATGCTTCGAAGGCCGCCGCAAGCTCATCCGACATCACCCCGTCGACTGCGTTGCGCCGCTCCGGCCGGGCCATTGTCACGGTAAGCACCGACCCTTCCCGCACCACTCGTATCGACTGGTACTCGGCGAGGGTCCGCTGGCCGGGTTCGGATGTGTCGTCGTTCAACTATGCCTCCTTTTGACCTTTGGACGACCATACCCGTAAGGAACGGGCTTGTATCCTGTGCGGGCCGGGAGGCTCAGACGGGTTGATGCGCTAATCGGGTGCGGGCGGCACCGAAGAATTTGTGCACATGTCCAAAAGTACGTACAATGGGTCCGTAACGAAAGTGAAGTGAGGTAGGCGCAGCGCCTGCTAACACCAGACGCTGTTGGACCGACCAGCCTCGGCTAGCCCCGTCAGGGCGAGCCGGGACGATATATCCGGGTCGTAAATAGGAAAGAGATTCTATGAAAGTAATCCTGACTCGACCGCAGGGTCGAATTCGGGCCGATGGGAGCCCAGCGTTGCAGGATGGGCGTTACCAGCATTGTGGCTTACACCGGGTGTTAACCCCGTGACGCCCCTGGTATTCGTACTGTCGCTCACCCTTGTTGCCGTCGCTGCAGGGGTCCTCGGGTCGCTCATCGGCCTCGGGGGAGGGGTGGTGATCGTCCCAGCCCTGACGATCCTCTACGGCGTCAACATACGTCTAGCTATCGGGGCGAGCATCGTCTCGGTGATTGCCACGTCGAGTGGCGCAGCCGCCGCCTACGTCCGAGAGAAGATGACCAACCTCCGAGCGGGCATGTTCCTGGAGATAGCCACTACGACGGGGGCGGTCAGTGGGGCTTACCTCACCACGCTACTTCCCTCGCGCTTCTTGTTTGCGTTCTTCGGGATCGTGCTTGGATACTCGGCCTTCGCCACTTTCCGCAAACGTCACGCCGCTCAGCCGCTCAGCGTATCCAACGACAAAATCGCGAACTACTTCAACCTGCACGGCTCCTACTTCGACGTGGCAGAGAACAAAGAAATCTCCTACAAAGTGGTGGGGACGAAGCTAGGGCTTTTCTTGATGTACGTGGCTGGCCTTGTGAGCGCACTCCTCGGCATAGGGTCAGGCGCCTTGAAGGTACCCGCCATGGACAGCGCGATGCATCTGCCCATCAAGGTTTCGTCTGCGACCAGCAACTTCATGATTGGGGTGACAGCCGCTGCGAGCGCCGGGGTCTACTTCGTGCGGGGTCAGATCGACCCGATCATCGCAGCGCCCGTAGCAGCCGGAGTCCTGGCAGGAGCCATGTTCGGAGCAAAAGTGCTCGGTCGGATCACCAGCAAGACGGTCCGCCTCGTCTTCGTGGTTGTCCTCGTGGTCATATCCCTGGAAATGCTCCAGAAAGGACTCTTCCCGTGACAGATCCCTACGATAGTCAATTGCCTTCCTCGGAAGGGGAAGTAGCCAGCGCTGAGTCGGCCGCCGTCGCCACCGACAATCTCGGGGTTTCCGGTCACGGCCATCGCAAACTGACTCCGGAAGAGGCGGCGGCGATGGAGGAAAAGATCAGGAAGGTAGAGGTAGCTATTAGCCTCGTGCTGCGCATCGGCGTCAGCTTGAGCGTTTTGGTGATCGCTGTCGGTTTGGGGATCATGTTCTCCCATCACAGCCAGTACACGTCGTTTACAGGGAGTTTCTCTTACAAACAGTTGACTTCGGGCAGCTCGCAGTTTCCGCATTCCTTTTCGGCTCTCGGACACTCCGTGGCCTCAGGTCAAGGCAGGGGGATAGTGGTAATAGGCGTCATGATCCTGATCGCCACGCCGATCATCAGAGTGGCCGTTGGAGTGCTCTCGTTCCTCTACGAGCATGACGTTCCTATGGCATTGGTAACCCTGTACGTGTTGATAGTGCTTATCGGGTCTTTCTTCCTGGCCGGGGCGTAGATCGTGGCAGCAGCCGTCGACCGTTCCAGCCCGCTTCCCCTGTGGGCCCAGATTGCTGACGATCTGAGGTCACGCCTGCTCGCAGGGGAGTTCGAGCAGCACTTCCCAACGGACGACGAACTAACCCGCTCATACGGCGTCAGCCGTCACACCGCCCGTGAGGCAGTGCGCAAGCTGTCAGCCGAGGGGCTGTTGCGCCGCCATCGAGGGCTTGGAACCCGGCTCTCCAGGCCAGTCCTGGAGCAGCCGCTGCACTCGATGTACAGCCTTGCGTCTTCGATCAGCGCCCAGGGTCTCGAGGAGCGAAGCGAGGTTATAAGCGCCGAGATCCGAGCCTGCCCGCCCGAGGGGGCGAGACTTCTCCGCCTCGAAGATCCGAATCGAGCGGTCTACATAGAGCGGCTCCGTTTCGCCGGGGATGAGCCAATAGCGTGGGACCGCTCTTGGCTTGCGGCCGACCTGGCCGATGGCCTCCTCGAAGTCGATCTGACGTCCGGTAGCATCTACGACTTCCTGGCGGATCGCTGCGCGACGAGAGTTACCGGCGGGTGGGAACGTGTAAGCCCCGTCCTGGCTCGGGCCCGCGAGCGTAAGCTTCTGCGGCTGCCCGAAGGAGTCGCCCTGTTCTCAATCGAGCGCCTGGCCACGGCAGGTGACGTCCCGGTCGAGTGGCGGCAGACCATGATACGAGGTGACCGCTATTGCCTGCTAGCGAACTGGCCGGCCGGGACTGCTGCCAGCGCCTGAACCACCTCGCTTGACATAGATTCCTGCATAGGCCATAATGTTCGTACATTTATCGGTTCGCCGATAGCCGTGGACCAGGGGAGGACACAATGGCAGATAGCATCCGACACCGTATTGTCGTAGTCGGCGGAGGTACGGCCGGGATCAGCGTCGCTGCCAGGCTCGCCAACGCCGGAGAGCGGGACGTGGCGGTGATCGAACCGTCCGAAGTGCACTACTACCAGCCGCTATGGACCCTCGTCGGGGCCGGGTGTGCAAAGGTGGAAAAGACCGTGCGCCCTGAGATGTCGGTGATGCCGAAAGGGGTCACCTGGATCAAAGACAGGGCCGTCGAAGTGGACCCCGAGACTAACAACGTCGGTCTTGAGTCGGGCCGGTCCGTCGGATACGACTTCTTGGTCGTCTGCCCTGGGATAGCACTCGACTGGGACCGGCTGCCCGGAGCCGCTGAGACTTTGGGAGCCAACGGAGTCTCCAGCAACTACCAGGTAGACCTTGCACCCAAGACGTGGGAGATGATCAAGGGCATGCGACGCGGGACAGCCGTGTTCACCATGCCATCAGGGCCGATCAAGTGCGCCGGAGCGCCGCAGAAGATCGCCTACCTCGCTTGCGACTGGTGGCGCAAACAGGGTGTGCTGTCGGACATCAAAGTGGTCCTGCTGCTTCCCACGCCAGCGATGTTCGGGGTACCGGAGTTCTCCCGGGTCCTAGACGGCGTAGCCGCCAGATACGGTATCGACGTGCGGCTATGTCACGAGGCCGTAGAGGTCCATCCGGAGGCTAAAGAGCTTGTCGTAGCGGATCGATCGGATGGCTCGGACCACAAGTTCACCCTCGGCTACGACTTTGCGCATCTCGTGCCGCCGCAAAGCGCTCCCGCTTGGATCAAGCGGGGTCCACTCGCCGACCCGTCCAACCCCGCAGGCTACGTGGAAATCGACAAGAACACGATGCGCCATGTGCGCTACCCCAACGTGTTCAGCCTCGGTGATGCGGGGTCGTCGCCGAACTCCAAGACCGGAGCGGCGGTGCGCAAACAGGCTCCCGTGGTAGTCGACAACCTCAGGGCTGTCATGGCAGGGAAGGATCCCAAGGCCAGCTATGACGGCTACGCTTCGTGCCCTCTCACGACCGCCCGCAACAAGATGCTCCTCGCCGAGTTCGACTACACGATGAAACCTCATCCCACGATCCCGGTGATCAACACCAAAAAGGAACGCTACGACATGTGGCTGATCAAGCGTTACGGACTTCCTTTCCTATACTGGAACCTGATGCTCAAAGGGAAGGCCTGAAATGACTGCGGAGATGCCATGTGCCGTGCGGTGAAATGCCGGATCTGCGGTAAGACGACCTGGGCAGGCTGCGGCGATCACGTCGAGCAGGTTCTCGGCTCGGTCCCCCACGATCAGCGCTGCCAAGGTCACGACAAAGTGGACGCAGGTGGCGGAGGCTGGCTGAAGGGTCTGCTGAGACGGGCCTGAGCGGGGCCGCCCGAACCTCTCCAGCACATCTCATGGCTTTCACGCGTCTGAATCGCCGCAGCGGCGAACCGCTGTGGGTCCAGATCCTCGCCGATCTCGAAGCCCGTTTGAACACCGGAGAATTCGAGGAGCGCTTCCCCAGCGACGTCGAGCTGACTAGCCGCTACAACGTGAGCCGTCAGACCGTGCGAGAGGCGGTCCGCCGGCTTCAGCAGGACGGCCGGCTCGATCGCAGTCGCGGAAGAGGGACGTTCGTCCGCCCGCGTTCGCTCGAGCAGACGCTTGGAACGATCTACAGCCTCTACCGCTCCGCAGAGGAACAGGGGTTTGTCCAAGAGAGCGTGGTCCGCTTCTTGGAGGAGAGGACAGACCCGACAGCTGCGGGCGCTCTGGGCTGTGGACCTGAAGAACCGCTCGTGTACCTCGAACGTCTCAGGTTGATCGACGGGAGCCCGGTCGTCTTGGACTGCTCCTGGCTCCCCAAGAAGATCGCTGCGCCTTTATTCGAAGCTGATTTCCACCGGACCGCCCTTTACATAGAACTCGAATCTCGATGCGGGATCAGACCGGATTCAGGATGGGAGCACGTTGCTCCGGTGATGCCCACAGCCGCACAGCGTGAACTGTTGGGAATCCGACCTCGAGTTCCCGCATACGGCATAGAACGCCTCGCGTGTCAGGGTGATCTCAGGGTCGAGTGGCGTCACGGGGTGATACGCGCCGACCGTTTCTCGTTCGTTACCAGATGGTCCGGTGGGCGGGTGGCAGCGTCATTCGAAGCCCCACAGCGCTGGGTTGTCGACCCAGCCAGCCCCGAGGAGGTTTTCGCTGCCGGCGGTGGAGCGTCAGGATCCTGACGCTCCAGAGGACCCGCCGGAGAGGGGCAGGCTGTAGGAGACGAACGTCTCCCCGCTGCGGCTCGTCAACTCGCTCCCCGCTGTCCAGCCGAGAGCGTCGTAGAAGCGTCGAGCTGCCATGTCGGGCGGTGTCACAAGAACCAGCTTGTCCAGTCCCGCCGATCGGGCGAGCTCTACCGTCCGGTCGACAAGAGCCCGTCCCGCGCCTGAGCGCTGGACCGCCGGGTCGACCATCAGGTGCGTGATCTCCCCGATCCGGAAGCCGCTGTCTGCCGAGGGGGCACTGGGCGTGCCCGCACCCCCCCGGTCCAGGGTGAACCTGGCCCGGAGGTGGCGCAACAGGGCACGTGAATAGCGGCCGGATCTTGTGACGGCCAGCTCGTAGGCGAGTCGGGGCCGGGTCGCCGCGGACGCGACCATCCTCGCCGCCAGCTTTGGTCCTGACTGTGCGAGCATCGACTTGTAGTGCGAAGCGGGATCGAGCGATCCGAGCATCACGCCTACTAGGCGCCCTTGGCGGTCCCTCGCCGCCAGAGCCAGACCGCAGGGGCTGCGCACCCACGCGCGGTGGTATGCGGCCAGGAAGCCGGGTCCGAAGCGCGCCAAGAACTCCATTCCCAGTGTGGACTGATGGATCAGAGCCGACTGCTCGCACTCCGAGGCCTCTAAAGGGCCAAGCTGAAGCTCGTAGCGGGCCCCGTCGACGCCCGACCCGGCGGTCAACCTGACGCTCAGGCCGACGCTGGGCTGGGCCGCAGGCGGCCGGCGACGAACGCTGCCTCTGCGACGACCCGCCCGGAGTCGAACACCTCGAAACCGGCCCCTGTGAGCATCGACTCCCACGACGACATCGGCTCGGGGCACTCTTGGCGGGCGACGAGCATCTTCCACGCGTTCTTGGCTATCCGCCACCACCCAGCGGGACCACGTCTGGCTATCGACCTCACCTTACCGGCGATGATCTGGCGCCCCTGGGCGTCGCCGGTCAAGCCGAACATCATGTCTCCCACGACTATGCGCCCGCCGGGACGCAACCACTTGGCGCAGCGGCCGAGAAGTTCGACTTTCTCGGGGTGGCGCAAGTGGTGCAGCGCGTAGTTCGATACGATCACGTCCACGCTCGCATCGGGCAGCCTGAGCGCCTGCAGTGTGCTCAGCTGGGTGTTCACGTTGCTCAGACCCTGGTCGGCGGCCCGGTCCTGGAGGATGCGCAGCATGTCGGAACTGAAGTCCACGGCGAGAACCGAGCGCGCTCCAGGGGCTAGCTTCAGGGCAACTTGGCCGCTGCCAGACCCGAGGTCGACAACGTCCAAGTCTGCGACAGGGGCCGCCTTGTCGCACACAGCGGCTGTGACCTTCTCCAAGCCGGGCATAGCGGAGTGATCCCAGCTTTCCGCTCGACGGTTCCAAGTCCGGCTCTGGAACCCGGTCCGCCGGTCGGGGGCCTGTACCGATCGAAGATCTTTCACGCCTCTAAACTACTTGGTTGGTTGCCCCGGTGGGCTTAGCCTCCGCTGAAAGAGCGCCAGAGGCCGTTGGAGTCGAGCGCAGTCAAGGGCCCGATGGTGCCCCAGGGCAGCTGCCCACTAACGGCACGGTCGCAGCGCCGTCGACCAGAGATGCTACCGACCCCTGAGAGCTTGCGAGAGCGTCGAGCTGCGAGGTCGACACGTCCGCCCCGTAGAGGTACTTCTCCAAGAATGCAACGGTGACCGAGCGTGTGACCAGCAGCTCCGGGCCGACCGGGGCGCTGTAAGCAGAAAGGTGGGTGGCGGCTGGGATCGCAAGGTAGTACCGGGGTTGGGGTGCTCCGTCGTAGATCTGCTCGCTGCAAGCGGGTAGGTTCACCGTGTCCTCGCCTCCTTGGACCACGAGGAGCGGTGGTGAGCCGTGAGCGAAGTAGCTGTCACCGAAAAGGGTTTCCTCCGCCCCGGAGAGGATGACAGCAGCCTTTATGCGGGTGTCCATGCAGCAGGCGGCGGCCGCCGACGCTACGCTGACGTCCCCCCCGTCGGACTGGCCTCCGACGGCCACCTCGGCGGGGTCGACCAGGCCTGAGATGGAAGCCGGAACGTAAGGGGAGCCCGCCACGAAGTCGGTGATCACCTGAGAGAGCTCAGAAGGGTGGTTCACCATGTTGTACTCGACGAGAGGGGAACTGGGCAGCGTGTCGGGGTAGCTGACCTCTGCTACGACGAACCCAGCTGCCGCCCAAGTGCTGATCAGCGGCAGGTACACGGAGGGGTCGATGTCGAAACCCGGGGAGAAGACCACCAGCCCGAAGCGTTTCGATCCCGGCGCCACCTGAGGGTACAGCACGGTCGTCGGCAACGCCACCGTCGTCCCGCTGAGGTCGTGGCCTTGAATGGAAAGGTCAGCCGTCGCCACGTTGTAGGCCTGAGCGGGAGGGCTCGTGGTCGGAGATGACGTCGCCGGTATCGACGACGCTGTCGTAGCAGAGCCGGTAGCGAAGCTCGAAGTGGGCAGGCTAGTACCGGTCCCAGCTGGGCCAGTGCCGACCGGAACGGACTTCTCGGTGCGAGCGCTCGTCGCGGGCGGCGAAGAATGATATTGATCTAACAGGACCAGCCCAGCTAGCGCTAAGGCCGTGACCGCGAGCAGCAGCCTGACCCGGTTCTCCCGTGAGGACCGCATCTCAACAACCTAGCGGGCCCATCCGGGGGGTCCGGGGTCGGCTGGCGGGTCAGGGATCAGCCGGCGGGGACGGTCAGCGGCGGAACTGTGGTCGCCGGGACCGTTATAGGCGAGCCCCCGCCGCCGTTCGACGTGGCCGCAGACCCGGTCACCACCGGGTTGCCTGCTCCCTTGGTCATGACCAGCAAAACTTCCAAGGTTCCTGAGCTCTGCGTCGTGACTAGCCCGGCGATGCTCGGGTTCGCTATGTGCCATGTGGCGAAGGTGATAGGTATGTCAGCCAGGATCTCCAGCGAAGACGAAGTCCGCTCGCCGGAAAGGGTGAACGACACCGGCGCGCTTACACCGTGCATGTCGAGGAGCCCGGTCGCCGGGTAGCTGCGTACTACCCCCACAGCCGGGATGCTCCCGAGCGCTACCGGCGTGGTGAGCTTGAACGTCGCAGTCGGGTATGCCGCCGTGTCCATTATCCGCCCGCGAAACTGGGCGTTGCGTGCCGACTGGTCGCTCACCACGCTGGCCATGTCCACGCCGAAGCTCGCCGAGGTTACCGACGTGGAGGTGATCGTCAGGGAACCCCACACCTTGGAGGTGCGTCCGACGGCGGTGGTGTGCTGGCCGAGGAGGATCTCGCCGACCCTGTAACCTGCCACCGAGCCCGGTCCTACGTTCCAGACGCCGGTGACGGAAGCGGCCGACGCGACGCCGGCTGCCGAACTGCTCGATCCGCCCGCATGTGCCGGCACGGTGGTGGCGGAAGCCTCCGCCGGAAGCGTGAGTTTCGCAGGTGCCGTTCCTTCGACGAAGTGGATGAACACGTAAGGCCCGCCGACGGCCAGGGCCACTACGGCTACCGCAGCGCCAAGCGCCCATCTAATGTGCCTACGAACGAACCCCACAGCTTCTATCTCCTCTTCAAAGCTACGGTTGCGCAGCTACTTCGGATGGAGGTTAGGCCCGCGAATCTGACCGGACGCTTAGGGCAGCCTCAGAGAAGTCTCGGAACTGCGAGTTCGTCCGGCAGGTCTGAGAGGTCGGTCATCCCGCCGGTGTGGCGGGCAGGGAGACCGTAATGAAGTCCCGCGACTCCTTAGTTGGTCCGAGGTATCGGGTGGACGGGCGCTGCATCTGGGGGTACAGCTTCTCCGGCTGCACCTGCGACGGGTCGGCGGGGTTCGGGTGGTTGAAGAAGTTGAACGTCACCCACTCTGGGTTGATGTCCAGCGTCATCGCCCTGACGGCGCCGGCCCGCTGCAGGGACTCGGCGAGTGTCCGGGCGGTCAGAGCAGGACCAGCGACGTACACGAGAGCCCCGTTGGCGGTGACCCCCACCCCCGAACGGGCGACCACGACCGACGCGCCCAGGGTCGCCCCCCACACGGACGTGTCGTTATAGGTCGCCGACGGGGACACCTGGCCGTTGTCGACCATCGGAACCAGGTTCTGCAGCACCGAGACGACGTTCGGGGTCATCGTCACCTCCGTACCCCAAGCCCCGACGTTCACCGAGCCGTTCTTGTAGAACACCAGTGACGCCGCGCCTTCGCGCAGAGGAACCGCCGTCCGGCCGTCAAGGTAGAAACCACCATGGGCGTCTTGGAACCGGAAACCACCGTTGAAAGCCGCCACAGTCGTAGGTAGCTCAGCCGGGGTGATGTACGGAGGCTCCGGCCACGTGCCGCCCGGCTCGGTCAGGCCCGGAACGAGCGCTAAGTGGAGCAGCTTGGGGTCTATCCACACGGCGCTCGTGATCTCGCTCGTGTAGATGGTGTCAGCACGGAACTGCGATTCGTACATGGCCGGGTGGCCGTCGACGGTCGGGCCGACGGGCTGCCACTGTCCTTCACCGGGCAATGCGGGCTGAACGACAAGTGGGACGTTCGCCGGCTTGGGTAGCGCGACGGTCGTCGCTGCCGCTGCCTTGGTGGTCACGGGCACCGTCTTGGGGACAGCGTTAAGAGACTTCGGCCGGCCTCCCTTGGCGGGAGCTGTGTGGCTGTAGTAGGCAGCTTCGAGGTGGTTGATCACGTAGGCCATATGGTGGGAGCGGAACCAGTCAGCCCACTTGGCGCTGAAGCTCTGATTGCCGGGGGCTGAGAGGGCGCCGAAGATGGACCACACAAAATAGAGGAAAGCCACCGTCGGAACTAAGAGCAAAAGGCGCCAGCGTCGCCTCCGAGTCGAATGGCGACGTCCCGCCGACGACCTTCTATATCCCTCCCTGCGACTCGGCCTAGCCGAGGTGGAGGGAAGGTCGTCGTCGTGTAGGGCTAGGTAGCGCTCGGGAATGAGCGATGAGGAGTCCCTCGCCATCAGCGAACGGCAAGGCCGGATCGTGCCGGCAACGCGCAGACAGAACTCGGCTCACACGCTTCGCTGTGAGCGTTCAAAGATCTTCCCTTAGTAATCCCTTGCCGCATGCGCTCATTCTCGTCACAGGCTAGCTGAGAGCGCGCTGAACATGGCTGTTAGGGGACACCCCGCCGATAAGCTGACGAGGGGGTGCGCCCAACGAAAGCTCCTGCCGCTGGCACAATGGTGTGGGCTGATGCGCTGGCAGAGGCCCCGAAACAGGGAAGGCTTGGCGGTGCGTGTTCTCGTCGTCGAAGATCAGACCAGGCTGGCGGAGGCAATCAGGCGCGGCCTGGTGGCCGAGGGTTTCGCTGTCGACGTAGCC
>JAJZNG010000235.1 GCA_021847945.1 Actinomycetes bacterium
CTGGAAGGCGATCCGCGCCTGGTCCATGAACCGCTTGCGTTCGGCGCCCTCAACTGGCGGGATACCCCGCTGGCGAACAGCGCGGGCCCGCATCCGGAAGCGTTCCAGCATGGCTTGCACGTCTAGTTCGTCCGGCACGGGACCTTACATTACCCGCTGAGCTTGGCGTTATCCTGAGGGACCAGGCGGGATGAGTCTGAGCGGCGATCCCGGAGAGCGTCAAGCGGTCCCTACATGCAGCGGCGGGAAGGCGAGACGTCTTGATACAATGACATGGATGCCACTCAGAGGTGGCTGTTCTCGATGAACGGGAGCTTGTACGGTGAAAAAAGGACGGCATCGGCGTTTCGAAGAGGCACGGGTACTCAAGCGCTTGACCGAAGTGGACGTCGAGCCGTGCCCTGAGTGCGGGGCTGATCCCGAAGGTGAGCACGCTTCTTGGTGCCTTGCCATGGAAGACCTCGACGAGGAGGAGCTCTCTGGCCCCGAGGCGCACCGGGCCTGAACTCCCGTTACCTATCCAGCGCAGGGTTTAAAGAGAGTCGGTCAGGAGCACGCCGGAGGGTGCGCTCAAATGGACTGCTGGTCGGCTGGGCGCGCCGAGCCGCGTGACCTCAAAGCTACCGGGGTTGCTGCGCCGTGTCGGGCTAGCTCTGCCGCTTTGGTATCGAGGTAGCGCTCCAGCACAACGTAGACATCCCCGCCGATCATGGCTTGAAGCTCGCTTCGCATAGATCGGTAAAGCGGTTCAGTAGCGCTGAACGCCTCGGGCGCTTCTGTGCACCACCAGTAGAACTCTGCCCCGCCATCACCCCAATGTTTGCGTTCCCAGCTGGTGACGATCGACGTCACGGCACCCTTCTCTGCGTCGCTGTCGTGGCGTCTAAGAGGAAGCTGCCAGCACACGTCTGGCTTCAAGCTCATAGATTCCACGCCTGATTTGATCGCGGCTAGGTGGAGGGCGCATCCGGCTCCGGCGGCGAAGCCGGGGCGGTTCAAGAAGATGCACGCGTCGTCGACGAGACGGGTCGTCGACGTTCCCTCGCCGTCCACGTCGATGACGCCGCCGCGGCGCCCCTCGGCCTCGAACTGCCAGAGCGACGGATCCAGGTTTGCTGCCGCATTCCGCACGCGCTCCGCGTCCTCCTCACAGGTGAAGTGTGCCCCGTAAGAGCAGCAGCCCTGCGCCATATCCGCCGCCGGCCCGGTGAGGACACCCTGGCAGCCCCTGGCATAAAGGCACTGCCAGGGCGACAGCAGAAACTCGACGTCGAGCATCCACGTGCGCTCCTCGTAGGGATCGGCGATGCTCACCCACTCGCGGACCCTTTCGGTCTGGGCCGTGCTGTGAGCGGCGGTGTGGGCCTGAGACCGCACCTGCCGGCTACTGCGAGGGGTCTTGCGCGTGGCCACAGCCGAACGATACACCGCTGCCTCGTCGCCTATGATATGCCTGCAGATGGCAGGGCTAGCGTCACGTCGACTGCGCGTCGGGACCGTGGCGATCGGGATTTGCCTAGCAGGACTCCTCACCTCCTGCGGCGCTAGAAGTGTCGCAGGACCGGCGCCGGCTCCCGTCTCTAGCGGAGCACCGTCGGGTCCCGCCTGGTCGGCATGCAACGGAACTGACGGGCCAGAGGGATACCAGTGCGCCACCGTCGATGTCCCCCTGAACCCCGAAAATCCCGCCCAGGCGGGAACAGTGGCGATAGCAGTCGACCGCCACGTAGGCTCGACGCCTTCGGATGGGGTCCTGTTCGTAAACCCTGGAGGCCCCGGGGTATCAGGAGTTGACTTCCTCACGCAGGTGATGGCCATGGTGCCCCGGTCAGTGTCGGATAACTTCGACGTGGTGGGGTTCGACCCGCCGGGGGTCGGCCACAGCGATCCCGTTACCTGTGTGGGCAGCTCCGACCTGCTCGACTTCGTCAATGCCAATCCAGCTCCGACCAGCCCTGCCGGATTCGCCAGCCTGGTGTCAGCCGACCGGTCCTTCGCTGACGCCTGCGAGAGGCGCAGCGGACGCGAATTGCCCTATGTGAGCACCGTGGACGCTGCGATCGACATGGACAGAATCCGCCAGGCGCTTGGCGTGGCGTCGATCAGCTACCTCGGCTTTTCCTACGGGACGCTACTCGGGGCCACCTACGCCGAGATGTTCCCTAGCCACGTCCGGGCGATGGTCCTTGACGGGGCGGTGAACCCGGACCTGGGAGCCGTCGCGAGTCTCGACGCCCAGTCCAACGCGTTCGAGTCGGAGCTCGACTCGATGTTCGCCAGCTGCGAGGCGGACACCGCATGCGCGTGGCATCCCGGACCGAACCCGCTCGGCGCGTTCGAGGGCCTCATGGCAAGCGTCACAGCTCACCCCCTAGTGGTCCGGGGATCCTCCCAGCCTTTCGGACTGGCCCAACTCCTCTACGCGACCGGAGCCGGCTTGTACACGCCGGCCTCGTGGCCCGCGTTGGAAGCTGGCCTCGCTGAGCTAAGCAAAGGCGACCCGTCGATCCTCCACGAGCTCTTCGACAGTTACATCGGCTTGAACAAAGACGGTGTCAGCAACGAGCTCGAAGCAGAGACGGCCGTAAGCTGCCTGGACACGCCGGCACCATCTCCGGCAGCCCTCGAAGCCGCAGCCCCAGCAGCTGAGAAGTCAGCCCCGGTGTTCGGATTGTTCAACCTCTACAGCGAGGCCCTCTGCTCAGTGTGGCCGGTTCCAGCCAGCGGCACACCCAGGGTCCTCCGCGCAGCCGGCTCGCCGCCTATAGTCGTCGTCGCCACGACAGGCGACCCGGCGACGCCGTACGAAGAGGGGGTTGCCTTAGCCGGACAACTCCAACACGGCGTGCTGCTAACCCGGGTGGGGGAGGGCCATACCGCCTACCCCTACAGCTCCTGCATTCGCAGCTACGTAAACGCCTACCTCCTCAGCTTGAGGGTTCCTCCTTCCGGTCTGCGCTGCCCGTCGAACTGATCCCCGCCGACAGCCTCACCGACAGCCTCACGAAGGGGATCTAGCCGACCTGGGCGGGTGAGGGTAACCTCTCGTATGGTCATGACCGTCGGAGCTCTCATAGCTGACCTGCGCGGCGCGCTAGGAGTCGAGAGTGTCCACGCCGACCCGTTCGAGACGACCCTTTACAATCGCGACGCGTCCACCATGAGCGGAAACTGCGCTGCGGTGTGCTTCCCGACGTGCACCGCAGAAGTCTCCGCTGTGCTACGAACGTGCCGCAACCATGATTGGCCGTTCGTCGCCCGAGGCTCGGGGACGGGGCTCGCCGGCGGAGCAGTCCCCAGCGGAGCAAAACCGCCGGTCGTAGTGGTCACGACGAAGATGAATCGTATCCTTGAGGTCAACGTGGAGAGCCGCCTGGCTTGGGTGGAGCCGGGTGTGATCAACCTGGACCTTTCCCGCGCCGTCGCCGAGCACGGTTTGTTCTTCGCCCCGGACCCCTCATCGCAGCAGTCCTGCTCGGTCGGCGGTAACGTCGCCAACAACTCTGGAGGTCCGCATTGCCTCCTATACGGAGTCACCAACGCCCACGTGGCTGCCTTAGAGGTGGTCCTTTCCGATGGCGAAGTGGTTCAGCTCGGAGGGTTGGACGCCGAACCTGACGGCCTCGACTTGCGCGGTTGCTTCGTCGGCAGCGAAGGGACTATGGGAATAGCCACTCGCATCTGCGTCCGGCTGACCGAAAAGCCCAGAAGCGTCTCCACGCTGCTGGCTGACTTCATGGACATGGGCAGCGCCGCAAGAGCGGTCAGCGCTGTCATAGCCGCCGGGATCGTACCCGCAGCTTTGGAGATGATGGACAAGACGATCATCGCTGTGGTCGAAGCGTACGTGCACGCGGGGCTTCCCACCGACGCCGAGGCGCTGCTGCTCGTCGAGCTCGACGGTCTGCCCGCAGGGGTGCGAGTCGAGTCTGAGGCGGTGTCGGCGGTACTGTCCGGCCACGGCGCCCGCACTGTCAGAATCGCCTCAGACGAGACCCAACGGGCGGCGTGGTGGAAGGCGAGGAAGTCCGCCTTCGGAGCGGTCGCCAGGATCGCCCCCAACTACTACCTTCACGACTGCGTTGTGCCCCGTTCGGTGCTGGTAGACGTCCTCGGCGAGGTGAACGAGATCGCCCGGGCAAGGGGACTGGTGGTCGGCAACGTGTTCCACGCTGGCGACGGGAACCTTCACCCGCTGATCGTCTTCGAC
>JAJZNG010000232.1 GCA_021847945.1 Actinomycetes bacterium
GGTCGTGCACATCGAGCGCCAGCTCGTGCAGCGGCTCGGCCGCGAGCCCCTCCCGGAGGAGATCGCGGAGGAGCTCGACATCGAGACGTACGAGGTGCGCGAGATCCTGCGCATGTCGCAGCTCCCGATCTCGCTCGAGAAGCCGGTCGGCGAGGACGAGGACTCGTCGCTCGGCGACTTCGTGCCCGACGAGCAGGCGGAGTCGCCGTTCGACACCGCGTCGCTCTCGCTTCGGCGCGAGGACGTCGAGGTCGCGCTCTCGGCGCTTCCGGACCGCGAGCGGCGGGTCCTCGAGCTCCGCTACGGGCAGGACGGCTCCCAGCCCTGCACCCTCGAGGAGGGCGGCCGCGCGTTCGGCGTCACCCGCGAGCGGATCCGCCAGATCGAGATCGAGACCCTCGCCCGATTACGAAACCCGGTGCACTCGGGGCACCTGCGAAGCTACCTCGAAGTCGAATAGGCCGGTCTTGTGATCGGCGCTGCGAGTTTTCCTGGTATCGTTTGGGCGACCTTTCCGGGGTAGCTCAATCGGCAGAGCGGGTGGCTGTTAACCACTAGGTTGGGGGTTCGAGTCCCTCCCCCGGAGCGCTTGCGACTACAGCTCCCGTCGCTCGGACTGGTGGGAAAATCCTGCGGCTCGCGTTCCGGCGGACGCGTCGAAGTCGTAGGCGCTCTCCTCGAAGAGGCTCAGGTCCAGGCCTGCTTGCTCGTCGGACTCCGAGACCCTGAGCCCGACCGTCTTTTTGATCACCCAGGCAATAGCCGCCGTCACGACCAGCGAGTAGCCGCCGACTGTCACAACGGCTAGAGCCTGATGCCCGAGCAGGGACAGGCCACCCCCGTAGAAAAGCCCGTTCGCGCCCAGGGCGCCAGAAGTGCCGAGCAGGCCAACAGCCAAAGTTCCTATCAGCCCGCCGACGCCGTGAACCGCGAGCACGTCCAAGGAGTCGTCCAACCCGAGACGGAATTTGAGGCTGACAGCCAGCGCGCATAGCGCCCCGGCGGCCACCCCTATCAGCGTCGCCCCGAGCGTGTCGACGAAACCGCAGGCCGGGGTGATCGCGACCGCACCAGCGACAGCCCCGCTGACAGCCCCTAGGGTCGTAGGCTTACCGGTGCGGAGCTTTTCGACTGCGATCCACGAAAGCAGCGCAGCGGCCGTGGCGGTGTTGGTGTTGACGAACGCTACTCCGGCTCCTACCGAGCTCAAAGCTGAACCGGCGTTGAAACCGAACCAGCCGAACCACAAGATCCCCCCGCCTAACACGGTGAGCGGGACGTTGTGCGGGCGCATCAGCGATCTCGGCCAGCCACGGCGGCGGCCCACGATGAGAGCAAGAGCAGCTCCCGCCAGGCCGGCGTTTAGCTCGACGACGGTCCCCCCGGCGAAGTCCTCTGTGCCCAGCTTCGCCAGCCAGCCTTGGGGGGAGAACACCCAGTGGGCGATAGGGGCGTACACGAGCACCGACCAGGCCACTATGAACGCGAGGAAGGCGCCGAATTTCATCCTGTCGGCGCCTGAACCGGTAAGCAAGGCCGGGGTGATGACCGCGAACATCATCTGGAAGATGATGAAAGCCACCGGTGGGATGCTCTGAGCGCGCGAGCCGCTGAAGCCCGGCACCGACTGGTTGAGATGGCCCAGACCGGCGAAGTGCAAGGTCCCGATCAGCCCGAGGCCGCCGGCGTCAGGGCCGAAAGCGAGGCTGTAGGTAACCCACACCCACAGCAGGCTCACGACTGCCATGACCGCGAAGTTCTGGATCAGCATGCCGAGGACGTTTTTGCGTCTTACCATGCCCCCGTAGAACAGGGCCAGACCGGGTGTCATGAAAAGCACCAAAGCGGCGCTGACCAGGACCCACGCCGTATCCCCAGAGTTGTATTGCACGTGCAAGAGGAGTCTCCGTCGACGTCTACCTCGACCCGGCGGCGCCGGGTCGAACTGCGACAAGATAGCGCCCCGGTAACCCCGCTAGGATCGAAAACGTGCACGACGTTGACTTTTACTTCGACGTGATGTGCCCGTGGGCTTACCAGACCTCCAAGTGGATCCGAGAGGCCCGGGCCGAACGTCCGATTAAAGTCCACTGGCGTTTCTTCTCCTTGGAGGAGGTCAACCGCGAGGAAACCAAGAAGCACCCTTGGGAGCGTCCGTGGTCGTACGGCTGGTCGATGCTGCGAGTCGCAGCGCTGCTACGAAGAGCCGACGACGGCAACGAACTGGTCGACCACTTCTACGAGGTGGCCGGACGGGTGTTGCACGAAGAGGGCGTCAAAGTGCACACCCCGCAAGGTCTCGCCAGTGTCCTCGAAGAGATCGGGCAGGACCCCGACCTGGTCGAAGCAGCCGTAGCGGACGCCACGACCAGCGCTGACGTCCTCGCAGACCACGAGGCCGCGGTGGCTAGAGGAGGCTACGGGGTTCCGACGCTGGTGATCGACGGCTCCTGCGTACTCTTCGGCCCCGTCATCGCCCCAGCCCCGACCGGGGCAGCCGCTGGTCGACTGTGGGACGCCGTTGTGGCCTGGGCGGAGTTCCCCCACCTCTACGAGATGCGCCGCCCCAAGACAGCCCAGGACTGGCAGCACATCGAGACTTCCTTCGCCCCCTACTTGAACGCGCGCGACTGGCGTAGCGTGCAGAACCCAGTGCCGTGAGCGTTCCTGCGACCGCCCCGGGCATCCTTGCCGGCAACTCGGCCGAGGCGCTGAGAGCCCAGCTGGACGAGGTGTGGACCAGCCTCTCCGTCCTCGGCGCGACTATCAGCGACGACGAGTGGAACCTGGCGACACCCTGCCCGGGCTGGGACGTCGCCGCTCAATACGCCCACATGATCGGCACGGAAAGCTCGCTTCTCGGACGGCCCGGCCCCGAAGCTCCGGCCCCGGCCCCGCCGCACGTGCGTAACCAGATCGGCGGCCTGAACGAGGCGTGGGTGGCCTCCCTCGCCTCGGCGAGGCGTTCCGAGGTCCTCGAACGCTTCGCCGAGGTGACCGCTGCGCGCAGAGAAGCGCTCAGTTCTATGAGCGAGGAGGACTTCTCCCGGTCCTCGTGGACGCCTGTCGGGGAAGCCGACTACCGGCGTTTCATGCAGATCAGGGTCTTCGACTGCTGGGTGCACGAACAGGACATCCGCGACGCTCTCGGCCGTCCCGGGCACGTCACCGGTCCGGCGGTGGAGCAGTCCCTCGACGAGATCGTCCGAGCCGCCGGCTACGTCGTCGGCAAGCTCGGCCAGGCTCCCGCCGGCTCGACGGTGACCTTCGAGCTGACGGGCCCGGCGCGCCGGGCGGTGCGAGTGTCGGTCGCCGACGGGCGGGCCAGGGTGGTAGACGAGCTCGAATCCTCGCCTACTACGACGGTAAGGCTCAGTTCCGACGCCTACGCCCGTCTTTCCTGTGGGCGGGTAGCCGCGTCGACTGTCGTAGAGGACGGCGCTCTAGGCGGAGTAGAGCTCGCCGGTGACGTCGACCTCGGCCGGCGCATAGTCGAGCACCTAGCGTTCACCATCTGACTAACCTCCTCAGGTATGACAGATGTCACACGCTCTTTCCCGGTGACCACCGCCGGCACGGACGGCGCCTCTAGGGATCAGCCGCTCACGACCGCTGACATCCTCCGCCGCTGGGCGACGCTCAGACCCGGGCATCCCGCTCTGCGCTGGGAGAAAGGTGAGCTGTCCTACTCAGAGCTCGACGAGCGGGCTAACAGGGTCGCCCAGGCGCTCGCAGCGGACGGGATCGGCCCCGGCGACAGGGTAGCTTTCTTGGACAAGAACAGCCCAGAGCAGGTCGAGTTGTTCTTCGGCGCGTCCAAACTCGGGGCGGTGCCCTGCCCGGTCAACTACCGTCTGGCAGCGCCTGAGGTGGCTTTTATAGTCGGCGACGCTAAAGCCAAAGTGTTCGTCGTTGGCGAAGAGTTCGCAGCCCTCGCGGACAAGATCGCAGGAGACCTGGAAGGCGTGCACATCCTCACGACCGGGGCCTCCTACGACCGTTGGCGGGACCGACAAGAAAACCAAGACCCCGCCGTCGAGCTTGCGCCCGGCGACGTCGCCTACCAGCTCTACTCGTCGGGCACTACAGGCAGGCCCAAGGGCGTGCAGCTCACCCACGCCAACCTGACCGCCGGCATGGGCCTTTACCCCGCCGTCATGGGCCTGGGGCCGGAGTCGGTGAGCGTCGTGCCGATGCCGCTGTACCACATAGGAGGTGGCGGTTGGGCGCTCGCGGGGATCTCCCAGGGGGCTACCAACGTGCTCGTACGCGAGATCGTCCCAAACCGGTTCGTCGACACCCTCGTCGACGAGCGAGTCACCCACGGGTTCCTCGTGCCGGCGGTCCTCGGGTTCATGCTGGCCGTCCCCGACGTCGACAAGAAGGACTTCTCTGCACTTCAAGCCCTTCTCTACGGGGCGTCGCCGATATCGGAGAAAGTCCTTGCGGCGTCCGTGCGAACATTCGGCTGCAAGTTCGTGCAGGCCTACGGCCTGACCGAGTCGACCGGGACGATCATCTACCTTCCAGCCGAAGATCACGACCCCGACGGCCCCAACCGGCACCGTCTGCGAGCGGTGGGCGTCCCCACCCCCGGCTCCCAAGCCAAGATCGTCGACGCAGCGACCGGCGAGGAGCTCGCCGTAGGGGAGGTAGGGGAGATCTGGGTGAAAGGCCCGACCGTCATGGCGGGCTACTGGAACCTCGACGACCAGACAGCCGAGGCGATAACCCCCGACGGCTGGTTGCGAACCGGCGACGCCGGTTACGTCGACGCCGACGGGTATTTCTACGTCCACGACCGGGTGAAAGACATGATCGTCTCGGGCGGCGAGAACGTCTACCCGGCGGAGTTGGAGAACGCTTTGATGGCGCACCCAGGCGTAGCCGACGTTGCGGTAATAGGCGTCCCGAGCGAACGCTGGGGTGAGACGCCGCTGGCAATGGTCGTGCGGGCGCCGGGCTCGGAGGTGACCGAAGCCGAGCTCATCGCTTTCTGCCGGGAGCGCCTCGCCGGCTTCAAGGTTCCGAGCGGCGTCGTGTGGCTGGACGCGCTTCCCCGCAACCCGAGCGGCAAGGTCCTAAAAAAAGACCTGAGGGAACCCTACTGGCACGGACGTTCCCGGATGGTCGGTTAGCCGCCAGGCCCTCCCGCAGATCCGGGCTTTCGACGCTCCGCCCCGGCTCGACCTGGCACGCTTCCTTCTTGTCGAGCAGGGCGAGCCTGTGGGTGGTGCCGCACTTCGGCGGATACAGGTGCAACAGTTCGTGCCTGTAGGGCGTCTGTATTGATGTGAGAGACCTGGCGACACAGGACGCGGATCTGTACCGGGCCTATTACGGCGAGTTGTTGAAGACGGCTTTCTGTCTGACCGGGTCGAGGGAGACGGCCGAGGACATGGTTCAAGACGTCTTCGTGCGCTGCTCGGGGCGTCTGGAGGGGATGGAAGACCCCGCCTTTTATCTACGGCGAGCGGTGGTGAACGCGACCCGCTCTTTTTACCGTCGCCGCCTGGTTGCGCAGAGGTGGGCAACTACGGTCTCGGCGTCGGACGAGATGCCGGACGAGCTCGTCGAACTACGGGATGTGCTCATGCGGCTGCCAGTCCGTCAGCGCAGCGTAGTCGTGTTGCGCTACGTCGTCGGCCTAGACGACGACGAGATCGCCGCGACGCTTGAATGCTCCCGCTCGACCGTGCGCAGTTCGGCCCGCAGGGGCCTTGGGCATCTAAGAAAGGAGCTGACACCTTGATATCGGAAGAAGAGGTAGCCAAGCGTATGGTCAGATTGGCCGAACACGCGCTGGCCGAACACGCGCTGGCCGGGCCAACTGCAGGGGGCCGCCCCGTCGAGAGCCGGCCTAGACGTCGCCCGGGGAGGGTCCTGGTGCCACTGGCGGCAGTCGCCGCCCTGGCGTTAGTGCTCGCAGTAGCAGCAGCACACATATCCCGGCCGGGGGGCTCAACGAGTGTCAGCATGTCTTCCAGGCTTCAGCAAGGCGTGTTCAGCGCCCTGCCCGGCGCGCCGATACCGCCGTTAGGCTACTCGGCTTCAGCTTGGACGGGATCCGAGTGGCTGATATGGGGCGGTGTCGACGGTCCAGTCGGTCCAAAGGAAACCACTCCCGACGTGGGTGCCGCCTACCGACCCTCCACTTCGACATGGACTTCGCTGCCCCCGGCCCCCATATCAGGGCGTCAAAGCGCCGTGTCCGTGTGGACAGGCTCGGAGTGGATCATCGCCGGCGGCGTCGGCTCAAACGGGGCCGCGCTTACTAGCGCCGCCAGTTTTGACCCGAGCCTAGACCGATGGTCGGTGCTGCCCCCAATGCCAGACGCTCCCGGGCCGGATGCCGCCGCAGTTTGGACCGGCAAAGAGATGATCGTCATGACCGGCTACTCGCCGGGGCCAGGTGTTCCCACCGGCGGGAGCGGTGCAGCGGAAGCGTACAATCCCGCTACACGACGCTGGACGCTGCTGCCTACACCGCCCGGCAACCTCATCTTTGGACAAGTGCACCTGGCCTGGTCGGGATCGAAGCTGTACGTTCTGCGCTCCCCGGCGGGCGTGTACCTGTCAGTGTCATTTGCGGCGAACCCCCCGGGTAAAACAATTGGCTCACTGCCGATGGGACCGATACCCAACCCGGTGGTAGCGGTCTTCGATCCATCTACCGACACGTGGGCCACGCTGCCCATACCTCTACCCAACCAACCCTATCCTGTCTTGGCGGCCTACGACGGCAGACTGCTCGTCGTCGCCGGCCCGGGAGGCGGAAGTCTTCTGCAGGTGAACGACAGACAGGTGCTCATATCGGCTCCGAAGCCGTACCGGCAAACAGAGAGCTACTCCTATGACCCCGCCAGCGGGGCTTGGGAGCCGCTGGCAGGGTCGGTCCTAACCGGAACCGATTTGAAACCCGGCGAACCTTACGACTACGGCGGCGGACAGGCGGTGTCGACCGGGACTGTCTTATACTTCTGGTCGGGTGCCGGATATGGTTCCGCTTTCGACGCCGCAACTGACAGCTGGACCGTCCTACCAGCCGGATTGGACAATCAGCCCTACGAGTCGGTGATCGGCAGCGTCGTGGCCTGGACGGGCAAGGACCTCTTGGCGTGGGGCGGCCAAAAGCTAGACCCACCGCCTTCGGGGGAGAATCCTGTCGTGAACGGGACTCCCTTCAGCGGAGCCTCCTATCGCCCCGAAAATTGACAAGACGAGACGGGGTCGTTCTTCTGGTCGCCAAGATCAAAGAGACGTTGGTCGTCGACTACGAAGTTTAGGGCTTGTCAGAGCTCCACTTTTCCGGCGAGCCACACTTGCGCAGAAGGGGCTACAGGTGGAGTCCGCATTCGGTCTTCTCGCTGTCTGCCCACCGGCCCGCCCTTGGATCCTCGCCGGGTTGCACCGGGCGGGTGGTGGGTGCGCAGCCGATGGAAAGATAACCCTTGGCGCTGAGAGGGTGTAGGGGTAGGCCGTTCGCGGCGACGTAGGAGGCTATGTCTTCGTCGGTCCAAGTGGCGAGCGGGTTGACTTTGACCATATTTCGGTTGGAGTCCCAAGATACGACCGGAGTGTCACGGCGTGTGGACGCGTCGACGCGCTTCAGCCCTGTAATCCAGGCGCTGCGACCTGCCAGCGCCCGCTCTAGTGGTTCTACCTTGCGGAAATCGCAGCATCTAGTGGTTCCGCACGGCCACGCCTGCGCGAGCGGGCCGGGTTCGACCACGCGCAGGTTGAGGTCGTAGCGCCGGCGTATGTCCTCGACGTAGCGGAGCGTCTCGGGAAAGTGCGCGCCGGTGTCTAAGAAGATGACCTCGACGCCGGGGTCTGCCTTGACTGCAAGGTCGACCAGGACGGGGTCCTGAAACGAGCAGGCGACCGACACCGAGCCCTCGAAGCGCTCCACCGCCCACGCCAAAACTTCGGACGCACCGGCCGTCTCAAGGTCAGCCGATCTGAGGGCGAGCTCCTCTTGCAGGAGCGGTGGCGCAGCGAGGCCGGTAGGTGAGGCGGGGGATTCCATCGGTTCATCCTTGTCGTGTCGGAGGTGGAGCAGAGCAGGGACTTGCGCGAGCCTGGGCCCGCGAAACTCAATATATGACTAAGTAGATCATAATAGTGATATATTTGGTGCATGGAAACAGGATTCCGTGTAGCCCCCGCCCGGCGTCTCGGGCATCTCGACGTGCTGGAGTCCCACGCTGTGTTCGTCATAAGAGAGGTTGCCGCCGAGTGCGAACGTCCCGTGCTTCTATTCAGCGCTGGTAAGGATTCGGCTGTGCTAGCGCACCTCGCGTACAAGGCTTTCAGCCCCTCGCCCATTCCTTTCCCTTTTATGCACGTCGACACCGGTGACAACTTCGACGAGGTGATCGACTTTCGTGACCGTCGGGTGTCCCAGCTCGGAGCGGACCTCGTGATTGCCTCTGTGCAGCAGTCAATCGATGCTGGCCGTGTCGCCGACCCCGGCGCGGGCGCTTCGAGGAACCGGCTTCAAAGTGTGACTCTCCTAGACGCTATCGCCCTGCACGGCTTCGACGCTTGCCTTGGCGGTGCTCGCCGCGACGAGGACAAGGCGAGAGCCAAGGAGCGAGTCCTTTCGTTCCGTGACACTTTCGGCCAGTGGGATCCGCGAAGGCAACGCCCTGAGCTGTGGCAGCTCTACCACGGCAAGGTCAACCGAGGCGAGCACCTGCGGGCCTTCCCTCTGTCGGACTGGACCGAGTTGGACATCTGGTCCTATATCGAACGCGAGTCTGTTGAGTTGCCCTCCATCTACTTCGCGCACCGCCGGCGGGTCGTCGAGCGGGACGGGATGCTCCTCGCTGTGTCGCCGTCGCTCCCGCCGAGACGTGGCGAGCCGGTAGAAGACGCCCTAGTGCGCTTCCGGACGGTCGGGGATGCGACGTGCACCGGAGCGGTCCGTTCCCAGGCGAGAAACGTGGCTGAGGTCATCGCCGAGGTGCGCAGCACGCGGGTCAGTGAACGCGGGGCCACTCGTGCTGACGACAAGGTGTCGGAATCCTCCATGGAGGACCGAAAGAGGGAGGGCTACTTCTAATGTCACAGCTCGTCACCGGCGTAGAGCGGAGCGAAGCCTCCACCGTGGAGTTGGCGCCAGAACCTCTGCCGGCGCCGCAGCCGGGGCACGCCCCGGAGTCGGAGCTGCTTCGCTTTGCAGCGGTTGGATCAGTCGACGACGGCAAATCCACGCTCATCGGCCGGCTCTTGTACGACACCAAGCAGCTCTTCGAGGACCACATCGAAGCGCTGGCCTCGGCGAGCCGGCGCCGCGGTGCAGGTGAGATGGACCTGTCCCTGCTCACCGACGGGCTCAGAGCCGAACGTGAACAGGGCATAACGATCGACGTCGCCTACCGCTACGCAGCCACGCCTAGGCGCAAATTCATCATCGCCGACTGCCCTGGGCACTTGCAGTACACGCGCAACATGGCCACCGGCGCATCCAACGCCGACCTGGCCTTGGTCGTGGTGGACGCATCCGTCGGGGTGCGAGACCAGACCCGCCGCCACCTGTGCATCGCTGCCATCCTCGGAGTGCGCCACGTGTTGGTAGCGGTGAACAAGATGGACCTCGTCGGCTGGGATCCCTCGGCCTACCAGGTCGTCGCTGAGGACCTGGCGAACCTCTCGTCGCTGCTGGGCGTCAAGTCTCTGCAAGCCGTCCCGGTATCGGCGCTCGACGGCGACAACGTCGCCGAGCGCTCGCAGAACTGCCCCTGGTATAGCGGACCGACGGTTCTGGATGCGCTCCACCAGGCGGACGCCGGGGTGTGGTCCCATGAGGAGGACGGCTCGGGCGGGGCTCGTCTCCCCGTCCAGATCGTAGCCAGACGTCCCGGTGGCGGGAGATGCTACAGCGGGTTGCTGAGCGGTGACCGGCTCGCTGTGGGCGACGAGGTGGTCGTGCTGTCGAGCGGACTTCGCAGCCGGATCGCCGAGATATGGGGGCTCGACGGACCGAAAGAGCGCGCTGTGCCGGCTGAGTCGGTTTCAGTGACACTCGCAGACGACCTGGATGTGTCGCGAGGTGACCTGATCGCCGCCAGAGATGGCGCACCTCATCCAGTTCGAGACGTCGAAGCTAGCGTCTGCTGGTTCGGTCAGGACCCGCTTCGAACCGGAGGGCGCTACCGGATCAAACACACGACTCTTCTAACCCGGGCCGAGGTCATAGCTGTCGACGGGCGACTCGATGTCAGTGACCTTCGCCTCGTCGCCAGCGACCAGCTGGCCGACAACGAGATCGGCATTGTCCGCTTCCTGACAGCCGCGCCGCTAGCCGTTGACCCTTACCGTCGCAACCGGGTTACGGGCAGCTTCATAGTCGTCGACGAGGTAACCAACGTGACCGTCGGCGCAGCAATGGTCGGACGCCCGCATGTCGCCGGGTGATCTCAGCGGCCGGCCGGACCTAAGCGCAGCGGGGCGGGCTTTGGCGCAGCCGCGAGTTTCAGGGCCGGCGGTCCGACTGCGCTTGGGAGATCATCTTGGAGGTGGAACCGGCTAGACGCGCCTGGAGGCGGGCTGCGAGACCGGGTGCCAGCCCGCCGAGGGCGGCGCCAAGTCGAAGGCCGACAGGGGCGACGTCGATCTCCGCTCGGTTCGAGCGGATGGCCCGGATCACAGCGCCGGCCACCTGCTGGGGGCTCACCGTGCCGATACCGGCGGGTAGCGACACGCCGGTATCGGCGAACATGCCGGCGTCACGCACGAAGCCGGGCGAGATGACAGAACAGCCGACGCCGCTACCGTGAAGGTCGCAGCGCAGTCCTGCGGCGAAACCCCTGAGGCCGAACTTGCTGGCAGAGTAAAGGGCACCGCCGGGGGAGGCGACCTTGCCGGCCAGCGAGGACACGTAGACGAGATGCCCACGGCGGCGTTCGAGCAGGCCCGGCAGCACAGCCCGCGTCGCTGCGATGGGACCGGCGAGGTTGATCTCGAGCGCGCGGTCTATCTGGTCCTGCTCCCAGCCGCAAAGGTCCCCCGATGCAGGCACCGCAGCATTGAAAACGGCGATGTCAAGCTCACCGGCTTCGTCCAGGAGCTTTTCGAGCTCACGCCGCTCGGAGAGGTCAGCAGCGACGGTCCTCGCCCCGGTCGTCGAAGCGAGACGCTCCAACACGCCACGATCGCGCCCTGTGAGCACCAGGTCGCATCCGCTCGACGACAACGCCGATGCGATAGCACCGCCCAAGCCGCCGGTAGCGCCGGTAAGCAGCACCCTAGCCCCGCGAAGTTCGGTCATCGCACCACCATAATGGTCTAGCCTCGCGGCGGTGCCTAGAACATGAACGGAGCCCAAGCCCTACTGCGGACCCTGGTCGACTCGGGCGTCGACACGTGCTTCATGAACCCGGGAACCTCAGAGATGCACTTCGTGGCCGCCTTGGACACCGTGACGGAGATGCGACCCGTCCTGGCCCTTTTCGAAGGTGTCGCCTCTGGGGCGGCTGACGGCTACGCGAGGATGACCGGCCGTCCCGCTAGCTTGCTTCTGCATCTCGGCCCCGGTCTCGCCAACGCCGGTGCGAACTTGCACAACGCCAGGAGAGCCGCGAGCCCGGTCGTAGCCATCGTCGGGGACCATGCGACCTACCACGAGCGCTTCGACGCCCCCCTCCAGTCCGACATCCGCTCGTTGGCGTCCAACTTTTCCGGCTGGTACGCGAGGCCGGCGAGCGTCGACGAGCTGTCCGCGGCGGCGGCGGAAGCCGTCGCCGCCGCGTACGGGCCGCCCGGTAGGGTAACGACGCTCGTCCTCCCAGCGGACGTCTCTTGGTCGGAGGGCGCCCAAGTGTCAGCCCCCGCCGAGCGCGACAAGCTCGCGAAGATCGACGACGCCACCGTCGAACAGTCGGCCGCGGCCCTGAGAAGCGGCCGCCCAGCGGCCTTCCTGGTCGGCGGGCCGGCCTGTCGGGCCGAGCTTCTCGGCCGGATAGCCTCCCTGGCAGCGGCCGCCGGCGCCCGAGTGATCAGCGAAACTCTCCCAGCCCGCTTGGAGCGGGGCGGGGGACGCTTCGAACCGGAGCGCCTCGCCTACCTCGCGGAGATGGCCATAGCCCAACTGGAGGGATTGGAGCACCTGATACTCGTCGGGGCACCGCCTCCGGTGTCTTTCTTCGCCTACCCATCCAAGCCGAGCTGGCTCGTGCCGTCAGGCTGCCACGTCCACCACCTCGCTAGCGGTGCCGACGACTGCTCGGCGGGAATCGACGCCCTAGGCTCCCTGGTCGCAGGCGTGCCCGGAGCCCTACCTCGACCGGGCGGCGAGCCCCGCCCGCAGGCACCGCAGAGCGGTCCCCTGGACAGCCGAACTCTCGGCCAGGCTGTAGCGGCTCTGCTGCCCGACGATGCGATCGTCTCCGACGAGTCGATAAGCTCCGGCCTGGCGGCGTTTATCGGATCGGCTTCCGCCGGTCCCCACGACTGGCTGACTTTGAGCGGCGGGGCCATAGGCCAGGGCTTACCGCTCGCTCTCGGCGCGGCGGTCGCCTGCCCTGACCGCAGGGTGCTCGCTCTGCAAGCCGACGGCTCGGCGATGTACACCCCGCAGGCGCTGTGGAGCATGGCACGCGAAGGGGCAGACGTGACGGTGGTCGTCCTGTCCAACCGCAGCTACGCAATCTTGAACATGGAGCTTCGCCGTGTAGAGGCCTCGCCGGGCGGTGACCGGGCGCGCCGAATGCTCGACATCGGCGATCCCGACATCGACTTCGTAGCCGTCGCCGCCGGCCTGGGAGTTCCGGCCCGCCGTGCCAGCGACGCTGGGGAGCTCTCGGCGGCGCTAGCGGAGTCGTTCGCTACTCCGGGCCCCTCGCTGATCGAGGCTGACCTGCACCGCTAGGAGCCAAGGTGACCTTCGGCCCTAAAAAAGATCCTGACGGTGCCGTATCTTCAGATACTGATGGTAGCAGCGGCAACGGAGCCCCGACGAAGCGCAGTGTTCCTATACGAGTCGGTCGACGTCGACCGGCCTGCCGGTTCGATCTCCGAACGGATCTGCGGCGACGGGTCGTGGCTGGCGCCCCTGGCGACGAGGGCGACCGAGGACGGTTCCGCGTTGATCGTGAGGATCGGCCCGACGCCGTCCACGTCGGCGGTCGGTCCGAAAGTGAGAATACTCCTAGGCGGGTGCCGCAGACGGGGCGTGTCGACGGCTGTGGCCATACGCTGGGAGGCGACCGAACTGCGGCCCGTCTTCCCGGTGCTCGACGGCGACCTGGTCGTCACGGCTGTGGACGACACCAAGAGCAGGGTAACTCTTCAGGCTTCGTACAGGCCGCCTCTGGGATGGCTGGGCGAGAGATTCGACCAGGCGCTCATGCACCGTCTGGCGCAAGCGACAGTGCGGTCTTTCCTAGCCCGGGTCGCCGAAGGACTCGAGAGTCGGACAAACTAGCGCAGTGAGCCCCGTCCGGCTCGAGCTTGAAGTCTCGACCATGGCCTCCGACGGCCGGGCGGTCGCCCGGGCCGGCGACGGTAAGGTCACGTTCGTAGAGGGAGCCCTCCCCGGGGAGACCGTCAGCGTCGACGTCGTCGACGAGCGCTCTTCGTACCGTTCCGCCGTGCTCCGACGGGTGCTCGAAGCCTCACCTGACAGGGTCGAGCCGCCGTGCCCGGCTGTAGCTTTGGGCTGCGGGGGTTGCCGCTGGCAGCACGTGTCCATCGAAGCGCAGCGGCGTCTCAAAGAGACGATGGTCGGGGAGTCCCTGTCGCGGATCGCCCGGATCCCCGGCTCGGCTTCGGTCTTGGTGAGGCCGACGGTCCCGCTGGCGCCTTGGCGGTATCGGACCACGGTCCGGGCGGGTGTCGCCGGCGGCCGGCCGGGTCTGCGCCGAGCGCGCTCGCACGACCTTGTGGCGGTCGCCGACTGCCCGGTGGCCGACGTTCCGGTCGCCCACATGCTCACCACTTTGGAGTTCCCCGGGGCGACGGAGGTCGTGCTTCGAAGCGGCGCTCGGACCGCCGAGCGGATGGCAGCGCCGACACCCCAACCACGGCTTTCGTCACTTCCCCCCGGCATCTCCGCCACCCACATACACGAGCGGGCGGGCGGCAGGATGTGGCGGGTGTCCGCCGGCTCGTTCTTCCAGACGAGACCCGACGGGGTGGACACTCTCGCCTCGATGGTAACCGAGTTGGCCGGGGAGCTCCGCGCGCCGGGACGCGCCGCAGACCTCTACAGCGGCGTCGGTGTGTTCGCCGGCGTTCTCGCCCAAACAGGCTGGCAGGTCGCTGCAGTGGAGTGGTCACGGTCGTCGGTCCGTGACGCCCAGCGCAACCTTGCGGGGTTGACAGCCAAAGTCGTGCGTTCCAAGGTGGCGGACTGGGCGCCGTCGCCGGCGGACCTGGTTGTAGCCGACCCGAGCCGTCAAGGACTCGGCACCGGCGGCGCAAACACTGTCGTCGCGAGCGGGGCTTCCCTGGTTGCGCTGGTCAGCTGTGACGTGGCGAGCCTCGGACGCGACGCCAGGCTCCTCGTCGACGCTGGCTACCAGCTGAGGTCGGCGACCCCGATCGACATGTTCCCCCACACGCCTCACGTGGAGGTTCTGAGCGTGTTCCAAAAGCCGGCTTGACGAGGCCGCCGCCCCGCATGGGGCCGGCCCCGACCGGCCCGGCGCAGGGCTGCCGCTGGCGGCAGGGTAGCGTTGGTCTCAGATCCTCTCCAAAGCGTCGCCGTCGAAGAGGGGAGCGCCGTCCATGCGCTCCAAGTCGGCTTGCATCTCCGCTTGCGAGGGTGCCGGCTCGGGGTTCGAGGCGGCCTGCAGCGTCAAGTCGAGCAGGCTCATGTCGCTTGACGAGTTCAAGAACACCTGGGGGTTGCCGAGCACGAAGCGTACCGCCCGGGCCAGCTCTTCTCCGGGCGGCAACGGCTGGTACCAGCTGTGGCGGACACCGGCGTGGTCTGCCGGCCAGCGCCGTCGGGCCAGCGACTTGATCGTCTGGACCGCGACGTTACGCTCGGCGCAAATCCCAAGGAGCGCCTCGGTGTCGCCACGGTAGGCCGGGTTGGAAAGCAGCGCAAAGTTGTACGGGAATAGGACCGAGTCGAAGTCGTAACGCTCAAGGCTGCGCAGGTGCATCGCTGGTATACGCAACCCGTGCCCGGTGACCCCGACGAAACGGGTGAGCCCCTCCTGCCTGGCGGCGAGCAGCGCTTCGAGAGCCCCACCCGGGGAGAGGGCCTCCTCCCACTCTTGGTCTTCGACGAGATTGTGGAGTTGGATCAAGTCAACCGAGTCGACACCGAGACGCTCAAGCGAGCGCTCCAGGCTCCTGCGAGCGCCCTCAGCGTCACGCTGGCCGGTCTTGGTCGCCAGGAAAACCTCGCTGCGGTGCTTCGCCAGCCAAGGCGCCAGGCGAAGCTCCGAATCCCCATAGTCAGCTGCGGTGTCGATGTGGTTCACCCCGTAGGAAGCGACGAGCTCGAGGTAGCGGTCTGCGGTTTCCTGGCTGGCCCTGCCCAGGCCTGCCGCCCCGAAGATGACCCTTGTGCTTAGATGCCCGGTACGGCCGAAGGCCATCTTCGCGATCCCCGAGGCAGCTTCGCCACCCCGGCTGACGGCCGGTACGCTTCGGTCTTGTCCACTGTTTCGCGCTTCGTCGGTCATGCTCCAACCATAGAGCCCGACTAAGGCCCCACGCGGCCCATCGCCCGCCAGATGCGTTCCTCGCTTACGGCGACAGCGGTGCCGAGCGACTGGGCCCACAGCGATACCCTCAACTCCTCGATCATCCAGCGCACCTCGGCCAGTGGCACCGACGGGCTGGAGTCGAGGAGCTTCTCGTAGGCGGCGGTCAGCCGGTCGGTCACCGCTTGGCGGGCCTGGTCCCTGCGCAGGTCTCCGGGAAGCAGATCGAGGCGCCTCGTGGCGGCGTCGAGGTAGCGAGGAAGGTGCTCGACGCGCCGGGTCCCGGTCACCGTGACGAAACCGGGGAACACCAGGCCTTTCAGCTGGTGGCGAACGTCGGCGAGGGAAGGGGCAAGCCGTCCATAGCGGTCCGATGATTCGAGCGCGGCAAGGGCTTTTTCGACGACTAGCGATTCGCAGTAGACAGACCCGGCGAGCCTGACGAGAGTTTCGAGACGCGTCGTATAGACCTCTCGCAGCTGCGCGGCGAGAAGCTCGAAGTCAACCTGGCGGAAAACGGGACCCCCGTTGTCTATGAGCACGTCGTCGACCAGTGCCGAAGCTGCGTCGTAGACGACGTCTTTCGCCGTGGTTCCAGCCTGGCGCAGAGCGGAGAGTGTCTCCTTGGTGAGCCGGCGTGCGATGTGCTCGGCGGGAGCCGGGGCCGCCAGCGCCAGCAAGCGCCGGGTGCCTTGCCACATGTTGAGCGCCTGCTCCCGGGGGGAGGCGAAAAGGCGAACCCCGACGGTTCCTGCCTCGTCGATCAGCGCGGGGTAGACCTTCAGTACACCGCATTCGACGGTTTCTGGCAGATCGCCGAAATCCCAAGACACGAGGCCGGAGCGTTCGACTCCAGGTACTTGGGAGCTTGCCGCGGCCAGGAAGTCTGGAGCGAGCTCGCTTTGACAGGTCGAGAGATCTTTGGTGAACCTTAGCGCTGAGCCGTCTTGTCCGATCACCTCGAACCCGACTCTGAGATGTCCTGGCAGGCGTTCGAGGGCCAACATGTCAATCGTGACGGCTTCGCCGCTTATTCGGGCAAGACCTTCGGCGATCTGCGCCAGGAAACCACTGCCTTTGCTCCCGGCGGGGTCTCCGGCGGCCTCGATGAGCAGGTCGGCCGTCTCGTCGATTCCTGCAATGCTACGCCGGACGGACTTTGGTGCCAGGCGGATCAAGGCACGCACCAGCTCCCGGCGCAGACCGGGGATGTGGCCTTCGAAGGTCATGGCGTCGAGGCGGTTCAGTGCGAGGAGGGGAACCTGTACTGTCACCCCGTCGTCTGGGTCTCCCGGTGCGTAGCGGTAGCGAAGGCGCAGCCTGATCCCGTCGGCCTCCCACCAGTCGGGGTACTCAGAAAGTCGCAGCGGGAGGACCTCGGGATCGACGAGCGCTGACAGTGGCGGGCGTAAGGGGTCGAGGTCTGCGGTCTTGGTGTGTCTCCACCAGCGCTCAAGTCGCCGGGTTCCGGTGATCTCGGCTGGCAGAGCCGAATCGTAGAACGCTTCTAGAGCGTCGTCGCCGGCGTAGACGTCCCTTCTGCGTAGCCGGTCTGCGAGGCGGTCGAGGGCCGCGATCCGCTTGCGGGTGTCTTCGAGCACGCCGAGTCGAAGAGGTGACTCCCCTCCTAGCAGAGCATGGCGGATCAGAAGCCTGCGGGCTTCGGCGGGGTCGACGCGAGCCAACGCCGCGCGGCGGCCATCCACGACTACAAGTCCGAGGATCGTCACTCTCTCGGTGGTGAAGGCCTCGCCGCGCAACGCGTCCCAAAAGGCGTCACCGTAGGTGCGCTGCGCAAGGTGAGAGCCCGCCGCTTCCACCCATGAGGCTTGCACGGCCGCGGCGCTGTGAGCCCAGATGCCGTCGGTTTCTACGAGAGTTCCGGCCAGCGCCCATTGGGCGGAGCGTTTGGACAGCGCGGAGGACCTGCTTATCCGCCATCTCGTGTTGCGGGTCCCTTGGTAGTCCCTGCGAAGGCGGTCGCGTTTGCCGACGTTCGACAAAAGCCCGGTGAGCATCGCCTGGTGGATCTTGTCGGCGGGTGCCGGAGCGGAGTTGGCGTGCTGGCCTTCCGAACGGTAGGCCTGCCGTATCTGGCTGACAAGATCTTGCCATTCACGCACCCGCAGGACGTTTAGGAACTCCGCCCGGCATCGCCTTCGAAAAGCGTTACCGGACATCTCCGCCCCTGTCTCGGCCAGGTAATCCCATAGCCGCACCAACGCGACGAAGTCCGAGTCGCCTCCGTCGAAGCGGCTGTGCATCAGTTGGGCCTTTTCGCGCTCGTCGATGGGGATCTCGCGGGGGTCTTGTATCGACAGAGCTGCCGAGATGACTGTTACTTCTTTGAGGCAGCCGAGCCGGTCGGCTTCTACGATCATCCTTGCGAGTTTTGGGTCCAAGGGCAGCCGAGCCATCCGCCGGCCTGTCGGCGTGCTCCGCCAGGCGCCACCGTGCTGTTCGATCGCTCCCAGCTCGAAGAGTAACGACCTGGCGTCGGATATCGAGCGCCTCTCCGGGGGCGCAATGAACGGGAAGTCCTCCATCTCCCCAAGTCCCGTGGTGATCATGGTCAGAAGGACTGACGCCAGGTTAGTTCGAAGGATCTCCGGGTCGGTGAACTCAGGTCTGGACAGGTAGTCCTCTTGAGAGTAGAGCCTGACGCAGATTCCCGGCGCAACCCGGCCGCAACGACCTGCCCGCTGGTCGGCTGACGCACGTGCAATGGGTTCTATCGGTAGGCGCTGCACTTTGCTTCGGTGGCTGAACCGCGAGATTCGGGCAAGTCCGGTGTCCACGACGAAGCGGATGCCAGGCACGGTGAGTGACGTCTCGGCGACGTTGGTGGCGACTACAACGCGCCGGTTGGTGTGAGGTCGGAAGACCTTGTGGGACTCCACCGTGGAGAGTCGCGAATAAAGGGGGAGTATCTCCAAGTCAGCGGGTCCGCCTGATCGTAGCGCCTCGGTGGCGTCGCGGATGTCGCGCTCTCCGGGTACGAACACGAGCACGTCGCCGGGTCCAGTGGCGCACAACTCGCTAACCGCGTTGCAGATCGCATCGTTGATGTCGGCGTTCCTGTCGGCGCCGCCAACCGCCCCGCTAACAGCCCCGCCAACCGCCCCGCCAACCGCCCCGCTAACAGCCCCGGCGCTTGTGTCATCCGAGTCGGGTAGGCCAGGGGAACGCGGCGGAGTAGATCCCTCTGGGTGATAACCGGGCGGCCTGTAGCGGACCTCGATCGGATAGTTGCGGCCGGACACTTCGATCACGGGAGCGTTAAAGTGGCTGGCGAAACGGGATGTGTCGATAGTTGCCGAGGTGATTATCAACTTCAGGTCGCGCCGGCGTGGAAGGATCCGGGTCAGGTGGCCGAGAAGGAAGTCGATGTTCAGGCTGCGCTCGTGTGCTTCGTCGACGATGATCGTGTCGTAGGCTCGCAGCAGACGGTCCCGGCGGACCTCGGCGAGCAGCACGCCGTCGGTCATCACCTTCACCATCGTGGACGGACTGACGCGGTCGTCGAAGCGGACTGCGTAGCCGACGGTTCCGCCGAGAGGTACTTTCAGTTCCTCCGCGAGACGCTCGGCGACCGAACGGGCCGCTATCCGTCTGGGCTGGGTGTGCCCTATCATCGCCGCTCGTCCCCGGCCGAGCTCCAGGCACATCTTCGCTAGCTGCGTGGTCTTGCCCGAACCTGTTTCGCCTGCAACGACGACCGCTTGGTTGTCGACTAGGGCTGCTTTGATCTCGTCACGCCTCGCCGCGATGGGGAGATGCTCGGGATAGGAGACCCGAGGCGCTTGCGGCGGATTCGCCGCCCTTGGCAAGCGTTGCGACTGGCCGGGGATCGCATCGCTGGGACGCTGACCTTGGCGGCGGTGGCTGGGTCTTTCAGGTTCTCGGCTCTGACCCAACGCTCAGACCTCAGCCGGGCCGGTGAGATCCGCCGGGCCGGTGACATCCGCCGGCCTGGCGGATCCGTCAGACCCGACGGGTTCGACAGTGCGTTTCCCGGGGTTGGTCACGAGCCTTGTGAACGCAACTGTGGTGGCAGTCGGGTTGACGTAGGAGTAGTTGCGGTCTGACGGCAGGCGCAGGTAGCTGCCCGCGCTGAGCGGGTAGACGGTCCCTTCCACCACGACGTGGAGCGTACCGGCTGACACGAGGAGACATTCCTCGCTGCCAGGGGGGTCCGGATCGGCGTCGTAGCGGGCACCGGGGGCCAGTTCCCAGCTCCACATCTCCGCACCTGTCAGAGACTTATAAGAGACCAGAAGTCGGGCGCTGCTTCCCGCCTCGTCCTGCCAGATTGGGGACACCTCGCCGAAACGCTCTGCCACCAAAGGGGCAGCCTCGCGCTCGGAGACGAGTTGACCGAAGGTTGTCCCCAGCGCGCGGGCGAGCTTGTCCAAGGTCCCGAGGCTGACGTTGGCCTCCCCGGCTTCGAGGGAAATTATCGTCCGGCGGCTCACCCCTGAGTGCTGGCTGAACTTGTCCAGGGTTAGTCCCTGTTCCAGGCGCATGCTTCTGACGCGGCGCCCTACCTCGTCGATAACAGGGGGCACTTGCTTGTCGGGTGAGGGCACCTCAAGAGTCTGTCGCATCGGCGGCTCTCCGAGGGAGGGTCGGGACCAGCGAAGGGGATCGAACCGAC
This sequence comes from Actinomycetes bacterium, assembly GCA_021847945.1. Classification (GTDB taxonomy): domain Bacteria; phylum Actinomycetota; class Acidimicrobiia; order Acidimicrobiales; family Palsa-688; genus JAJZAM01. The sequence continues at coordinate 20,323 of JAJZNG010000232.1, forward strand.
TTGGAGCTGCCGATCCGAGCTAAAAGTGTAATATACTGCACTGCTATGAGTCGGGAGCGTTCTGCGGTCGCTGTGGCGGCGTTACTGGTCGTCACGGCTGCGTGGGGCTCGACGTTCGTCGTCGTCCAAAACGCTGTGGCTCACTTGCCGGTAGCGAGCTTCCTCGCATGGAGGTTCGTGATCGCAGGCGCCATCCTGGTCGCGGCCAGACCTAGAAGCCTGTTTACGCTCGGACGGGACGGGTGGGCCAAGGGAGTGCTCGTAGGCTTGGCGCTCGGCGCCGGCTACCTGCTGCAGACCGCCGGGTTGCGTTATACGACTGCTGCTGTGTCGGGCTTTCTGACCGGGTTGGCGGTCGTTTTCACCCCGCTGCTGGCGTGGGCCCTGTTCGGACAGCGTCCCGCGCGCCGGGTCGTCGCCGGCGCCGTTGTGGCAAGCCTCGGGCTGGCGGTCATGTCGTCGAGTGGGCTCAGCATGGGCAGGGGTGAGATTCTGACCTTGGCTAGCGCCGTGATGTTCGCCGGCCAGGTCGTCGGACTCGGCCGGTGGTCCTCCAAGGAGAACGCTTACGCCATAGCGACGGTCCAGCTTCTAACCGTCGGGGCGATTAGCAGCGTGCTCGGCTTCTGGCAGGGACTGGTTGTGCCTTCGCGAGCGTCGCAGTGGTGGGCGATCCTCTTGACGGCTGTCGTTGCCACAGCTTTCGCTTTCGTCGTCCAAAGCTGGGCCCAGGCGAGGCTCTCGCCGAGTCGCACCGCAGTCGTGCTCACCATGGAACCGGTCTTCGCTGCGTTGGTGGCGTGGTTTGCAGGTCAGGGCATCGGTATAACCGTGGTAGTGGGTGGCGCGCTGGTCGTGGGGGCCATGCTGGTGGTGGAGGCCATGCCAACGCGACGGGTGTCGAGCCGGGTGGACGGAGAAGGCGGCAGGCTGTCCTGCGATGGTCCTCGTGTTGGGGTTGCAACGCTTAGCGGGCAAGGATCCACGTCGTCGGACCCTGCACTGGTTGGGGCTGCGGAGCGGGCCTGAGCTGCGGAGCCCGGCCATGCTGAATGTGGTCGTTCACTTTATTGACACTAAGTGAATCATCTGATTCACTTAGTGTATGCCTGCTCCGACGAACCACAGAATCCTGCACAGTCCGGTGGGGACCGAGATGTCCTGCAAGACCTGGGAAGCCGAGGGTGCCCTTCGAATGCTTCACAACAATCTCGACCCTGCGGTCGCCGAGCACCCCGACGAGCTCATCGTGTACGGAGGTAACGGCAAGGCGGCCAGGAACTGGAGCTCGTTCGACGCGATCACTGCGTGCCTGAGGACCTTGGAAGCCGACGAGACCCTCCTGGTCCAGTCGGGAAAGCCGGTCGGAGTCCTGCGCACCTGGGAGTGGGCGCCAAGAGTCCTGATAGCAAACTCGAATCTCGTGCCGCAGTGGGCCACGTGGGAAGAGTTCCGCCGTCTCGACTCACTCGGCCTGACCATGTACGGGCAGATGACCGCCGGCTCGTGGATCTACATAGGCTCGCAAGGGATCCTGCAGGGCACCTACGAGACCTTCGCTGCCGTCGCTGCGAAACGCTTCGGCGGAACCCTGGCCGGCACGCTCACCTTGACGGGCGGTCTTGGGGGGATGGGAGGAGCCCAACCTCTCGCCGTGACCATGAACGGCGGCGTCGTCATCGCCGTCGACTGCGATCCCAGCCGCATCCGCAGGCGGGTCGAGACCCACTACCTCGACGAGCACGCATCCTCGGTCGACGACGCCGTGGAAAAGGCGATGATAGCCCGGGCCATGAGGCGGCCCCTGTCGATCGGGGTCGAAGGCAACTGCGCCGACGTAGTGCCCGAACTGCTCCGCAGGTCGGTTCCGGTGGACATAGTCACCGACCAGACATCCGCCCACGACCCGCTCAGCTACCTTCCGGCCGGCATGGCATTCGAGGACATGGCCGAGGCGCGCCGGACCGACCCGACAGGCTTCACGCACGCCGCAAGGGAGTCGATGGCTCGACACGTCGAGGCCATGGTCGGCTTTGCCGACGCAGGCGCCGAGGTCTTCGACTACGGCAACTCGATCCGCGCCGAAGCCCAACTGGCCGGCTACGCCAGAGCGTTCGCCTTCCCGGGGTTCGTTCCGGCTTATATACGCCCGCTCTTCTGCGAGGGGAAAGGGCCTTTCCGGTGGGCTGCGCTGAGCGGCGACCCCCACGACATAGCGGTAACTGACCGTGCGGTGCTGGACCTGTTCCCTGACAACGATCCTCTCGCCAGGTGGATTCACAGTGCCGCCGAGAAGGTGGCGTTCCAAGGTCTCCCCGCCAGGATCTGTTGGCTGGGCTACGGCGAGCGTGACAAGGCCGGTCTGCGCTTCAACGAACTCGTCGCTAGCGGGAAGCTTGCCGGGCCAATCGTCATCGGCCGGGACCATCTCGACTGTGGATCGGTAGCGTCGCCATACCGCGAGACCGAAGCGATGCTCGACGGGTCCGACGCGATAGCGGACTGGCCCCTGCTCAATGCGATGGTCAACGTGGCCTCCGGTGCCTCGTGGGTCTCGATACACCACGGCGGCGGTGTCGGCATGGGACGTTCCATACACGCCGGACAGGTCTGCGTGGCGGACGGCAGCGTATTAGCAGGCGAAAAGATCGCAAGGGTGCTCACCAATGACCCGGCGATGGGAGTCCTACGCCACGCCGACGCCGGCTATGCCACGGCGAAGCAAGTTGCGTCAAGTCGCAAGGTGAAGGTCCCCGCTATGACCACGGCCGACCAGGGCCAGCTGTGAGCCTCGCGCAGGGCGACGACTTCGCCGACATGTGGACGAGCCTCGAGCCTGTCGGCAGGGCGCCCGACGGGAGCTATCACCGTCTCGCCTGGAGCGAAGCCGATCTGGCTTGCCGGGACTGGTTTCGCTCTCAGGCCCGCCAGAGGAACATGGCCTTAGACGAGGACCGCAACGGGAACCTGTGGGCATGGTGGGGCGAACCCGGCCCTGGAGCGGTCGTCACTGGCAGCCACCTCGACAGTGTCCCCGGCGGTGGGGCTTTCGACGGCCCCCTCGGCGTAGTGTCGGGGTTCGCTGCAGTTGACCGTCTCTGTCGACGTTGGACCGTCCCGCCCAAGCCTCTGGCCGTGGTCGACTTCGCCGACGAGGAGGGCGGACGCTTCGGTGTGGCCTGCGCCGGTAGCCGCCTCATGACAGGGCAGGTCGACCCTGACACCCTTCTCGCCCGAACCGACAGGTCCGGTGTGACCCTGGCCGAGGCGATGAGAGCGGCCGGTTTCGATCCGACCGGGTGCGGCGAGGACCCCGAAAGGATCTCGAAAATATCGGCGTTCGTCGAACTTCACATCGAGCAGGGCCGAGCCCTCGAAGGTCTCGGCGCGCCGGTCGGCGTTGCCGCAGCGGTCTGGCCACACGGCAGGTGGCGCTTCGACTTCGCCGGGCAGGGAGACCACGCCGGAACGACTCGTCTCGCCGACCGGCGCGACCCTCTCATCCCCGTCGCGCACTTGATCCTCGACGCACGCGCACAAGCCGGCGCCGCCGAAGCTCTAGCCACCGTCGGACGTGTCGAGGTGAACCCGGGGGCCACGAACGCCGTGGCGTCGCGAGCGTCGGCCTGGCTCGACGCCCGCGCTCCGTCGCGAGACGCAGTCCGTAACCTCGTCGAGTCGATCCGTGCCGCAAGCTTGGAACACTGCAGCCACCACGACGTTGCCTTGGCGACCAAGGAGGAGTCGTGGAGCGACGGGGCCGACTTCCCCGGTGCGCTGCAAGAACATCTAATCGCCTCCGTGGCCGCAGCCCTAGGTGCCATCCCCAAGCTGGCGACCGGAGCCGGCCACGACGCTGCGATACTGGCAGCCCGAGTGCCGGCAGCGATGCTGTTCGTGCGTAACCCTACGGGCATCAGCCATGACCCCGCCGAGGCGGCCAGCACGCAAGACTGCCTCAGCGGTGTAGACGCCCTTACGGCGGCGCTGGCAGCACTGCTCGATGACCCCCGAAGGCCGTCGGAGGCTCCGTCCGGTCCCCAAGCCGACCAATCTCGTTCTATGACAAAGGTGACACCACGATGATCGTAAAGCTCTCCACGTCAGGACTGCGCCCCGAAGACGTGCTGTCCGTAGCGAGAGGCGGGGCGCTCGTAGAGCTAACCCCAGAGGCGATCGCCGCAATGAACCAGTCGCGCTTGCGCGTCGAGGAGCTAGCGGCCTCGCAGACCCCGGTCTACGGAGTCTCCACCGGCTTCGGAGCGTTAGCGACCCGCCATATCCCCCCGTCGCGACGAAAGGACCTTCAGCGCAGCCTCATACGATCCCACGCGGCCGGCACCGGAGAAGACGTAGAAGTCGAGGTGGTCCGCGCGATGATGCTGCTCCGCCTGGCGACCCTGGCGTCGGGACGAACGGGCGTCCGGCCGTCAGTAGCGACCTCCTACGCGTCTGCCCTGAACGCCGGGATAGCCCCGACAGTGCCAGAGTACGGGTCCCTCGGCTGCAGCGGGGACCTGGCG
>JAJZNG010000141.1 GCA_021847945.1 Actinomycetes bacterium
AACAAGTTGCTCTTTGACGAAACGCACCTCGACGCCTTTAGCGGTCAGCCCGGCGACGATCGACCGTAGATCATCGAGGTTGCGCGCCAAGCGGTCCATGGAGTGCACGACCACCCTGTCGCCTTCGCGTACGAAGTCGCACATCGCTTCGAGCTGCGGCCGGCGGGCGGCGGGCGTCCCTGCCCGACGCCTTGTCGACGAAGCTGCGGTCGACGGTCACCCCGTCGAGTTGGCGGGCTGTGCTCTGGTCCAGGCTGCTCACCCGGATGTAGCCGACCGCCTGCCCTGCCAAACCCGCCACCCCCCCGCTCGTTTCGCCTGCGAGTGTCAGGTTAGAGTCTAAGACCCTCGAAGGGGCGTGTCAAACAATGCGGGATCGGACCCTAACCTGACACGTTCTCGTGGGGGTGCCTGACGTCAGGTTGGGGTATACCCCAGGCTGACAGGCAGAGCAAGAACCGCGCGCGCTTTAGCTTGCGATTAAACCCGCCCTGGGGTTGACGGCTCGACAGCTCCTTCGAGGATGAGTTCCATCGCTTTGGCGGCGGTTCGGCGCATGTCGTCGATGATGGCGTGCAGGGGCCCGCCTCCAGGAGAGCCACACCCAAATGGTAAGGGCAGGTGCGGCTTTGCCGATGTGATGCGTTGCCGTGGATGTAGACAACGGTCCTTGCTCGCAGTAGCGCCGACCGGCGTTGCGCAACACGACGGCTCGACGGCCGTCAGCGGCTTGAACGGGGGGCCTCCGGTTGCTTCGGTCACGAGCTGGTCAGCCAAAACCGAGACTGGTGGGAGTCCCCGCCCTTCGGATGCGCCACGTGTAGCACGTCTAGTCGACTGACCAGACTGTCATGCTTTGGGTGCGATGATTGATCCAGGCGGAGGATCCGTAAAATCCTGGCTCTTACTCCCGGCCGCGTAGTCCTCAATGTGGGGAGTCCCGCACACAATAGCCATGTAGCTAAATGTCGGTACGGTGATGTTCCCGCCGGGAAACGACATGATCACCTTCGACAGGTTCATTCTATTAGAGGTGCTGGTGCAGTCGTAAGGGTAACCGTAGTCGACGACGACCTGACCTCCCGGTCCTGCTAGAGCCTGATGTGAAGCGTAATAGGGGTTGGGAGTTACCGGCACTGTCTTGCCTGTGGTGGTCAGCAATGTCAACGTCGGCGCACCGGCGAGGTAGCACGCCGACCGGCTGGTGTTGTCAAGCCAGATGCCTTGCACGAAGTCCGGGCCGTATCCTCCGACCCCGGCGTGGGTGAACGCGAAGACCAGCTGGGCCGGCCCGCACTTAACTCCAGCCGCAGCCACCGCTGGAGGGACCGTCGGCGCCGGCAGGGGCAGGCAGGTACCCGGCGGAGCCTTACCGGGATAGGGCTTGACGCATCCCGGACTGCCAGGCGCCGCCGCGCCGGGCGGCGCAGCAGCGACACGGACCGTGGTGGTAGCCGACCCCGAAGACGCGACCACACCGGCCGCCACACCAGCCACCGCCAACACCGCTAACGCCAGCCACCGATACCGCTTGTACAACACGGGCTTCACACCTCCAGTCATCCTCATATCGTCTCCAATCACCCGCACTCGCCTACGTTGACACCGCCGGGAGACGTCGCATAGTCCGCACAGTCGGCGTCGTAGTTTCTAACCGGCCCCCAAGCCGAAGGCGACTCAACGTTAGTCGCGTACTGCTTGATCCTCTGGTTGTCAACCCAGTCGCCGTTTTGGACGCCGCACCCACCGGCCAGAGCGAGGGCCGCACAGGAGTACCCCTGCGACCTGCGGGGGCGGGCCCGGCCGGTACGCCTGACCTTGCTGGCCGCGCTGTGCTGGGCTCGCACCGCTGAGATCACCGACGGCCTGGTGGAGCTGCTCATCGGCGTCGTGAGCAAGATCGGCACCCGAGCCGAGAACCGGGTCGAGAGCGAGCCTTTGGCTGATCTTCGCCGGGTCCGCGCCAAGGAGGGCGTCTTGTTCCGCCTCGCCGAGGCGGCCGTCGAGCGCCCCCGACGAGACAGTCCGCACGGCGCTATACCCGGTGGTGAGCGAAGCCGTCCTGCGAGACCTGGTCAAAGAATCCAAGGCCAACGAGGCTGTCTTCAAGACCCGGGTGCGCAAGGCGCTGCGTTCGTCGTACTCCAGCCACTACCGGTGGATGCTGCCCCTGCTGCCCGACGCTTTACAGTTCCGTTCCAACAACAGCGCCCACCGGCCGGTCATCGACACCGTGGACCTGCTCGGGCGTTACGCCGAGCAGCAGGCAGCATCGCCTTGAGGCCCGGTCGCTGCGGCAAGGCCAACTGCGCCGGCCACGCCGACCCGCCTCGGCTCCACGGTCCCTACTGGCACGTCACCCAAACGATCGACGCCAAGACGGTCAACCGCCGGCTCACCCCACAACAGGCAGGGCTCTGCAGCGAACGGATCAGCAACGACCGCCGGGCGAAGGAGATCTCCCGCCCGGATGCGGGAGGTGGCTGCCAAGGCGGCCGAGCTCCTCTTAGCTTTTAATTAAACCCTGAGATGTAGGTCAGGCTGCTCTTTTGACTGCTGGATAGCGGGTTGTTGGGGGTCTTGGAGTTCCCCTGGGACGTCCCGGAACCGGTGTTGGGGATTTCGGTGGCAGGGCGGGCGTGCAGAGATGGGGCGTCGTCCAGCCGAGGGTGCCTTTCACGAAGCGGAATGCGTGCTCGATGTCAAAGCGCCGCAGGTAGGCACGAAAGCACCGTTTAAGGTCCACCTCGCCGGGCCCGGACCACCACAGCCACAGGGTCTTGTCTGCCCGGCCACACAGTGTCGGGAGGTGCTCGACGTCGACGCGGATGACGGTGGCGCGCACGATCCGCAGTTCGGCGGCCCCCTTGCGCCGACCCCGCCCGTGCAGCTTCGGGTGCAGTCCGCACCAGGCCCGGACACGCACCGCCCCATAGCTCGGATCCGCGAGCACGATCTCATATTCGGGTGGCGTCCAGGTCGCCTCCTCGGCCAAGACGAAGCGCGTCCCGTGGCGTGCCGGTCGTCCCCGTACACCGTCTTCGCTCACGGCGGGGTCGTGGTGGAACACCCTCGACGAGGAGATACCCACGAGCACCTCGGCGCGCTCGCCTCTCAGTTCTTCTGCGAGGGCGATGCCGTCATAGCCGGCGTCGAAGACGAACAGCGGCACCTCCCGGTCGCTCGGGAGCAGCTCGACGACCCCCTTCACCTAGTTGATGGTCGTCCCGGTCGGGTCCATCTGCGGGCTGAGGCGACACACGTCCAGCGGGGCGGTCCACGAGTCCTTCGCCCAACACAGTTGGCTAATCCACTGATAGCTCCATCCCGCCACGATCGGCTGGCCGGCCGAGTGCTGCGAGGCGGAGTACTGAAAGCCGCGCTCGGGGCTGCACTCTTCGTCACAGCGTGCCCATGTCGACGCGTCGACGGCGAAGACGAGCGGCCAGTCCGCCGGTGCGTGGGCAACGAGGAGCTGTCGCAGCGCGTCCACGTCGATCTGGCCCTCGGCGAGGGACTCGCAGAGGCTGCCGTGGGATCTGCGGAACTCCGGCTCTAAGGAGAGCGCAGGGACCGAGTGCACCGGACCCGGTTGCGCACAGCGTCGCGTCAATGAGCTCGAAGAGCGCATCAGCCCAGGTGGTAAAGGCCCTATGCAGCGCAGCTCGAAATGCTCGCAGCTGGTCGAGTGTATGCGGTGTCGCCACGGCGAGAATCTGACCACTCTCGACACGGAAGTGGTGGACCACCCCAGCACACCAACGGACAAAGATGGGGAGCGTGGCACGACCGAGCTCGCTGAACGAAGGCAGCGCTATGAAGCGCTGGCGGGTGAGTTGGCGACCGTCGGCATCATCGCCTCGGGCAGTCTCGCGTTCCGATCGCACCGCTGCGGCAAAGCGAACTGCGCCTGCACGGCGAACCCGCCGCGCCTGCACGGACCGTACTGGCACCTCACGACCAAGGTTGCCGGAAAGACAGTCAACCGCCGCCTCAGCGAGAGCGAGGCTTCAGGCTACCAGGAGTGGATCGCGAACGACCGGCGACTCCGTGCCCTGATCGAGGAGCTACGCACCGTGGCCCGGGAAGTGATAGAACTCACCCTCACCGAGAAGTCTGGGCCGTCAAGGGCTTAATTGAAAGCTAAGACGAAGCGCTCGTCCAGCAGGACCGCA